>JAISTC010000198.1 GCA_031272805.1 Propionibacteriaceae bacterium | reverse complement strand
GGACCCTCGTCCCGCGCACAGGCCACCAGGCGTTGATGGACCAGTTGTGGGACGCCGGCGCCCGGGCGATCCTCGTAACGGACGTGAGCGCCTGCCGCCTGTAGGCCGAGGTGTCTGATACCGCGGCCGCGGGAGCTGTGGTGTGTCTTGCCGAATGGAGAGATCCCGGCTTTCGCCGGGATGACAGCGTTGCTTGTTGGAAGGTTTGTCATCCCGGCGAAAGCCGGGATCTTTCGGGACGGCGAGACGGCCGGGTGTGTGCGGGGTCGGCCACGGTGTCGGGCCCGGTGGCTGTCGCTCGTGCCTCGCTCCGTAGCCACCGTGCCCGACCCCATGGCCTGGGCACCGTGCCCGACCGCCTGGCCTCATGAGCCGGGCGTTCACCGGATCATCACAGTTCTTCACTGAGTCTTGCCTGTCCGCTCACCGTCCCTTCTTGTCGGGCCTATAGCGTCCAGCCAGGACAAGCTGAGTGTGGCCTCGGTCACACTTTTTACCGGGAGGATGGCCGCCATGGGCCCGTTCAAGGCACGGCACTACATCAGCGACGGCGCGCGGAGGGGCGCTGGGGAGGGGCGCTACCGCCTGCCGGGCCGGGGTCGCGCCGACGGGGTGCGGCCCCGCGGCCGGCGCCTGCTCGCCTCGGCCCTCTCTGCCGCCGTCGTGGTGTCGGGGGTCCTGGGCGTGGCCGCGCCGGAGGCCAGGGCGGCCCTCCCCGCCGGGGCCTCGTGGAGTACGAAGACGGTCAAAGTGACACAGGGGGTGAGCAGCGATGCCCAGGTGGCCGCCACCTGGGGTTCCTGGCAAAACGGCACCGTCACGAAGAGCTCGGCGTCGAACCTGAACGGCCTGACGTACAGCGTCACCGCGACCTCACCGTCGGAGAACGTCCACGAAGCCACCGTGTACCTGGGCGGTACCACGACCGCCGCCGCGGACTTCTCGGTCTCGTTCACTCTCACCTACGACAACGGCGCGTCGGGCGAGGGCCACGACACTAGCACCACGACCACCTCCGTCACGGTCCACGTCACGCCGCAGCCCCAGGCGTCCGTCAGCACGAAGGACTCCGACCTGCCCCACGCCCAGACCGGCCAGGCGTACTCGTCGGTCCAGCTCAGCGGGGAGAACACGACGGCGTGGACGTCGTCCGACCTGCCGACCTGGCTGACGCTGTCGAGCAGCGGCAAGATCACGCCCAACGGGACCGTGCCGACAACCAAGCCGGCGACCAACCCGGTCCCGTTCACCGTGACGGCCGCCAACCAGACCTTCAACTCGACCAGCAAGACCCTCCACATCACCGTCGACGACGCCACCAGGCCGACGTTGTCGGGGTGGAGCGGCACGCCAACCGTGAAGACGGACTCGATCACGCTGTGCTGGAACGCGGCGTCGGACAACTGGACGGCGTCGTCCGCCATCGAGTACAAGCTGACGCGCGGCACGGGGACGGACGCCTCGGCGGACCAGATCGCGATGAACTGGACCGCCAACACCACCTGCAAGGAGGTCACGGGCCTGGCGTCGGGCACCACGCACCACTTCGTCCTCGACGCCCAGGACGAGGCCCACAACACCTTGGCGGCACCGCTCTCGATCAACGTCCAGACGTATTCGGTCCCGTCCATCAGCACGGCGGCCAACACCAGCATCGGCACGTTCAACCTCGGGCAGGCGAATGCGAGCGCGTTCCAGGTCAAGGCCACGGGCGTGCCGGACCCGAAGTGGACGCTGGAGCCGGGGGCGCCGGACTGGGTGACGATCAACGCCACCACCGGCATCATCGCGATCGCGGCCGTACCGGCCAACGCCACGGACAGCGCGCAGAAGAAGACCTACGGCCTGACGGCGACTGCGACGAACGCGGCCGGCTCGAAGTCCGTGGCCCTGAGCGTGACGGCGCAGGACGCCAAGCCGCCGTACAAGCCGACGCAGAAGTCGATCGACACGACGTCGACGTGGCACGAGGCGACGGTCTGCTGGAACCAGATGGCGGACCAGGACGGCGGCACGGCCACCGCCGAGGTCCAGTACCTGTTCTCCTGGGCGCTGGGGGCGACGGGCCAGGTGGCTGCCGTGGGCGGCTGGTCGACGGCGACCTGCGTCACCCAGAAGGACCTGCTCCTGGGCCAGGACTACCACTTCACGGTCCAGGCGAAGGACAAGGCGGGCAACCTGAGCGAGATCTGGGACTCCACGCTGAAGACGAAGCAGGCCGTGGCGCCCGTCATCACGACGACCACGGCGGACATCGTCGCGGGCACGGCGGGCCTGGACTACGAGCAGAAGTTCAGCCTGAAGGAGGACACCGGCATCCCCGAGGTGTCGTGGCAGCTGACGAAGCCGGAGAAGTGGCCGGCGGGGCTGCTGTTCGACCCCGCCACGGGCCGGATCTACGGCACGACCCTCGTGACCGACGCCAACCGCAAGGGTGAGACGTACCGGTACACGATCAAGGCGTACAACGGCGGCGGCAACTCCGAGGCGCTGACGTTCGACCTGGTCCTGGCCGACGTGACGAACCCGGCGATCGGCGAGAACACCGTGACGCCCGCGGAGGTGTACGGCCAGTCGGTCGTGTTGACCTGGGCGCAGGCGACGGACAACGCGACGCCGCAGGAGGAGCTGACGTACACCATCCAGCAGCGCATCCTGGGCAGCGGCGACGGCTGGTCGGACCCGAAGACGGTCGTCGGCAAGGGCACGTACACCGTGGCGGGCCTGCAAGAGCAGACGCCCTACGAGTTCCAGGTCACGGTCTACGACGAGTTCGGCCACTCGGCGGCGTACGCCCCGGTCCAGGTCACGACCAAGCGGCTCCTGACGTACACGGTCACGACCGTGGACGGGAACGCGGGCCGGTCGACGTACCAGGACACGCCGAAGCTGCGCGTCACGTTCGAGGGCACGGGCGGGTCGGAGCCCAAGATCGACTCCCCGGGGCTCTCCACCATCCACTTGACCGACGCGCAGGTCAACGGCGTCAAGGAGGACTTCGAGTGGCCGGCCAAGAACATCCTGGAGTTCAAGATCAAGGACATCTTGGTGGCGGACCGCGGCACCGTCACGCTGGTCCTGGACGACTGGGGCGACTATGACATCGACAACTCGCCGCACAGCGTGACCGTGTTCAAGGACGAGCGGACCGACCTCTCGTTCACGGTCGAGCAGATCGGCGGGGCGCCGGAGGCGGCGGACACGGCCGGGCTGAAGGTCCGGTTCGACCAGACGCCGGCGACCGTCGCGGGGGCCCTGACGGCGACCCTCGACAACACGTCGGTGGACGCGCTGTCGGCGGCTGTGCGCGTGACGGACGCCGCCGGCAAGGACGTCGCCCACTCGTCGGTCACGAGCGCGGACGACGACGACCCGAACACGTTCTTCATCCCGCTGACGCCCGGCTTCGCCGACGGCGACCGGATCACGGTCGGGTTCGCCGACTGGACGGGCTTCGCGGTCGTGACGGCGCCGGTCGCCACCACCGTCTACGTCCAGTCGGACGCCAACGCCGTGGCGGAGGCCGCCCGGACGCTGGTCTGGAGCGTCGTCTCGAACAAGCAGGGGATCGCGGAGGTCAAGACCGACCTGGATCTCGTGACGGAGTTCGGCAACGGCGTCAAGGTGACGTGGGCGACCGACGCGGCGGGCGCCATCAGCTCGGCCGGCCAGGTCAACCGGCCCGCCTACCGGGCCGGCGACAAGACCGTCACGCTGACGCCGACCCTGTCCCGGTCGGTCACGAGCGACGGCGTCACGGTCACGGGGACCGCCTTGAAGCCGACCGTCGTCCGGCAGGACCCGGTCGAGCAGGACGCGGTCGACCTGGCGGCGGACGGGCTCGGCTGGGAGGACATCTACGGGGCCAATGACCCCGACCCGGTGCTCGGCCCGCTGGCGGTGACCGGCGACCTGGTCCTGCCGACCACCATGACCGTCGTGACGGACGACGGGACGCCCTGGTTGGTCGACATCTCCTGGGCGTCCTCGAACACGACGGCGGTGGCGGTGGACGCCGCCGGCCAAGCCGGCACGGTGACGCGGCCGTCGTTCACGGTCGGGGCCCCGGAGGTGACGTTGACGGCGTCGCTGCGCTACGCGGGCGGGTCGCTCCGGACGAAGTACTTCAAGGTGATCGTCCTGCCGAACGGGCCCACGACGCCGGAGGAGAAGCTGCAGGACGCGCTCGACCGGCTGACGTGGGAGCTGATCCGGGGTGAGAACCGGTCGGCGCTGGCCGTGGCGTATCCGCTCGACCTGGTGGGGGAGCTGACGCTCGAAGACACGGCCGACCAGGACGTGGCGACCGTGCGGTGGGAGTCCGACGCGGCCGTCGTGACCGTGCCCGCTGACGGGTACGGCGTCGGGGCCGTCACCCAGCCCACGTACATCACCGGCTGGACGCCGGCCAACCTGACGGCGACCGTGACCGTCGACGGGGCGAGCGGGACGAAGATCTTCAACCTGTTCCTCGTGCCGCAGGCGGAGTCCGACAAGGAGGCCGTGACGCTGGCGCGGGCCGGCCTGACCTGGGAGGCGATCCGGGGGCAGAACACCGACCAGGACGATGTGCGGGAGAACCTCGTCCTCATGTCCGAGCTGGACGGCGGGGTGACGGTCACCTGGACGGCCGACGTGACGCCGGCCGACCTACTCGACACGATCGTGACGGCGGGCGCGTCGCTGGGCGAGGTCCACCGGCCGCCGTCGACCAAGGGCTCGGCGCAGGTCACCCTGACCGCGACGCTGGGCAAGGGCGACTGGACGGACACGGCCGAGTTTAAGCTGACCGTGACGGCGGCCGACCGGACGGATGCGGAGGCGGCGCAGGAGGACGCGGACTGGCTGACGTGGGACGTCATCAGTGGGTCGAACGCCCTGGGCCCGGACGCCGTCACGGTGGCGCTGGCGTTGGCGCCGTCCGGGCCCGCTGGGTCGAGCGTGACCTGGGCGTCGAGCGATCCGGCCGTCGCCGATTCGACCGGCGCGGTGGCGCGGCCGCCGTTCGTGTCCGGAGACCACAAGGTGAGGTTGACCGCGACCGTCACGAGCGGCGGGGCGAGCGTGGAGAAGACGATCGACGTGACCGTCTTGCGGGTGGCGCCGACGGCGGCGGAGGCCGTGGCCGAGGCGGCGGCGTGGCTGACCTGGGACGCCATCCGCGGGTCCAACCTCGACCAGGACGCGGTCTACTACGACCTCAACCTCGTGACGGCGTATTGCGCGGAGCCGGGCAAGAGCGGGCCCGGAGCCGAGTACGGGGACTGCGACTACCTCGTGACGATCGGCTGGACGTCGGACACGCCGACGGCGATCGCGGACGACGGCACCGTGACGCGGGCGAACGAGCCGGACGCGGCGGCGGCCCAGGACGTCGGGTTGACGGCGACACTGGCGGCGGCCGGGGCGTCCGGGGACCCCGTCGAGGTCCCGTTCGAGCTCAAGGTGCCGCGCGTGGCGACCGACGACAAGGCGGCCGTGGACACGGCGTGGACGCTGCTGACGTGGAACGAGATCCGGCTGGCCAACCTGGAGCCGACGGCGGTCACGGGCAACCTGGCGCTGCTGTCCGCCAGCCTGGACGACGTGTCGATCACCTGGGCCGAATCCCAGTCCGGGAACGGCGTCATCGACCTGGCGACCGGGCGCGTGACGCGGCCGCCGTACGGGAGCGGCGCGGCCAGCGTGACGCTGACGGCGACCGTGTACCGGGGGACGACCATCCGGGAGAAGAAGTTCTCCCTGACCGTGCTCGAGGCCGAGCCGACCGACCGGCAGGCGGTCGAGGCGGCGCTGGCCGCGATCACGTGGGAGGCGATCCGCGGGGACAACGTCTACCAGACGGCGGTCGTCTCCGACCTCAACCTGTTCACGAGCGGCGCGGAGGACACGACCATCGAGTGGGCGTCGGACAACAAGGCCGTCATCCTGACGTCGGGCAAGGTTCTGCGGCCGACGTGGGACGACGGGATCCAGACAGTCCGCCTGACACCGACCGTGACGAAGGGCGTGGCGTCGGCCACGTGCGCGACCGCGAACTGCCTGTTCGAACTCAAGGTCGCGCCGTGGCAGCAGTCCGATTCGGACGCTTCCCTGGCGTCCCTGGCGGTGGCGGAGGGGTCCCTGAAGCCCGATTTCGCCGCCTCGGTCAACGACTACACGGTGTCCGTGGCGGCGTCGGTCGACGCGGTCACGGTGGCCGCCGCCGCGACGCAGACTTCCGCCACGGTCAGGATCGGCGGGGTCGTCTCGGACTCGGGGTCAGAGGTGGTGGCGTTGAAGTCGCCCGGTCCGACGGTCATCACGGTCGCCGTCGCCGCGCGTGACGGGCGGACCGTGGCGACGTACAGCGTGACGGTGGTGCGGGAGGGTGACCCGGTCGCGCCGGAGGAGAGCGCGTCGGCCGAGCCGTCGGCGTCGGTGGAAGCGTCGGCGTCGGTGGAACCGTCCGCTTCGGTTGAACCGTCCGCGGAGGCATCCGCGTCGGTGTCGCCGGAGGGGTCGGCTTCGCCTGATGCGTCGGCTTCGCCGGACGAGTCGGCTTCCCCCGATGCGTCGGCTTCGCCTGATCCGTCCGTCGAACCGTCGGCGTCGGCCGATCCGTCCGCGCCGGTGTCGCCGGACGAGTCCGCGTCGCCTGGTGCGTCCGCCTCGCCGGACGTGTCCGCGTCACCGGACGTGTCCGCGTCCGCCGACCCATCGGCCTCGGTCGATCCGTCGGCCTCGCCCAGCGAGACCGCGTCGGCCGATCCGTCGGCGGCGGTGTCGCCGGACGCGTCTCCTTCCCCGGATGCGTCCGCTGATCCGTCGGCCTCGGCTTCGGCTGAGTCCCCGGGAACGTCCGAGTCCGCGGAGCCGTCGGCGTCGGCGTCGGCGGACGCTTCTGCGTCGCCGTCGGTTGATCCGTCCGCCTCGGCGGCGCCGGACACGTCGGCCGAGCCGTCGGCTTCGGCTTCAGCGGGTGTGTCGGTTTCGGCCGAGCCGTCGGCCAGCGCGTCGGTGGAACCGTCGGCGTCGGCCTCCGCGGAGGCGTCCGCGTCGGTGGAGGCGTCGGCTGCGACTTCGCCGGAGGGTTCGGCGTCGCCTGGCGCGTCGGGTTCGGTTGAGGCGTCGGCGAGTGCCACGGCGTCGGCTGATCCGTCGGCTGACGCGTCGGCCAGTGCGGCGGCGTCGGTCGATCCGTCGGCCAGCGTGTCGGCCGGGGCGTCGGGGGCGCCGGAGCCGTCCGAGCCGACGGCGACGGCGGATCCGGCCGATCCGGACAAGCGGTTGGCGATCACGAATGCGGGGACCGAGTTGGTTCTGGCGCGGGGTGAGGTCGGCCAGTTGCTCGT
>JAISTC010000184.1 GCA_031272805.1 Propionibacteriaceae bacterium | reverse complement strand
CAGCACGACCGGGAACTGCCAGATCTCCCGGTCCAGCCCGGCGGCCGACAGCTCCGCCCGCGCGATCGCGTCGGCCTCGCGCAGGATGGCCAGCCGCTCGGCCGTGACCTCGCCGATGATGCGGATGGCGAGCCCGGGCCCGGGGAACGGCTGGCGCCAGACCATCGCCTCCGGCAACCCCAGTTCCAGCCCGACCTGGCGGACCTCGTCCTTGAACAGGGTCCGCAGCGGCTCGATCAGGGTGAACTGCAGGTCGTCGGGCAGGCCGCCGACGTTGTGGTGGGACTTGATGTTGGCCGCGCCCTCGCCGCCGCCCGACTCGACGACGTCGGGGTACAGCGTCCCCTGGACGAGGAACTCGACCCCGCCCTCGCCCGCCAGTTGCCGCGCCTCGGCCTCGAACACGCGGATGAACTGCTCGCCGATGATCTTGCGCTTGGTTTCGGGGTCGGTCACTCCAGCCAGCTTCTCCAGGAACCGGTCGGCCGCGTCCGCCGTCACGAGTTGCGCGCCCGTCGCCGCCACGAAGTCACGCTCAACCGCCTCGCGCTCACCCTTCCGGAGCAGCCCGTGGTCGACGAAGACGCACGTCAACTGGCTGCCCACGGCCCGCTGGACCAGCGCCGCCGCGACGGCCGAGTCGACGCCGCCGGACAGCCCGCAGATGACCTTCTTGTCGCCGACCTGGTCGCGGATGCGCGCCACCTGTTCGGCCACGATGGTCTCCGACGTCCACGACCGGCCCAGCCCGGCCACCGCGTGCAGCCAGTGGTCGAGGACGGCCTGGCCGTACTCGGAGTGGAGGACCTCGGGGTGCCACTGGACCCCCGCCAGCTTCCGCGCCGGGTCCTCCATCGCCGCCACGCGCGACCCTTCGGTCTCGGCCAGGCGGCGGAACCCGGCGGGCGGGGCGAAGACCGAGTCGCCGTGGGACATCCAGACCCGGTAGGCGGCCGGCACCTCGGCCAGCGTTTCGCCGTGGTCCACCACGGTCAGAGGGGTCCGGCCGAACTCGGACAGGTTCGTGTGGGCGACCTCGCCGCCGAGGGCCTGCGCCATGGCCTGGAAGCCGTAGCAGATGCCGAAGACCGGGACCCCGGCGGCAAACAGGGCCGGGTCGACCGCGGGGGCGCCGTCGGCGTAGACCGACTGGGGGCCGCCGGACAACACGATGGCGCTCGGGTTCTTTGCCAGCAGGTCGGCCACGGGCGCCGTCCACGGCACGATCTCCGAGTACACGTTGGCCTCGCGCACGCGCCGGGCGATGAGTTGGGCATACTGCGCCCCGAAGTCGACAACCAGAACGAGTTCACGCGGCTCAGCCATGCCCGGGAGTCTAGACGACCCCCCTCGCCACCCCGCGCGAAGGCCATAGGCCGAGGAACGAGCCGGCGGGAGGGGCTTGTACCTCGGCGCCGGATGGCGAGGGAGGACCGCGCGGGATGGTGCTCCTGGCGACGGCGCCCATTTGGCGAGATGCGGGCTGTGGCGCCGTCCACCTGGGGGACCCCGAATGGGAGTTAGGGCCGAACATGGTGAAGAATGGGCCCCATGCACATCGATCATGTGGTCTACGCGGTGGGACCAGCCGGACTCCGGGGAGAAGCCGATCGCTTCGAGGAATTGCTGGGGGTCAAGTCCATCGACGGCGGCCTCCACCCCCGCTTCGGGACCCGCATGCGCCTCATCCCGATGGCCGACGCCCGGTACATCGAGATCGTCGAAGTGCTCGACCACCCCGCGGCCGACAAGGCCCCCTACGGCCAGGCCGTGCGCGCCCGCTCCGAGCTGGGCGGCGGCTGGCTCGGCTGGGTCATCTCGGTCGACGACCTGGCCGACTTGGAGAACCGGCTCGGCCGCAAGGCCGTCGCCGGGACGCGGATGTTCCCTGATGGGCGCCGCCTGGAGTGGACCCAGATCGGCGTCAAGGGCCTGATCGCCGACCCGCAGCTCCCCTACTTCATCCGCTGGGTCTCCGAGCCGAGCGTCCTGCCCTCGGCGCTGCCGCACGAGGTCACTCTGCTCGAACTCGACATCGCCGGCTCGCGCCAACGCGTCGAACAATGGCTCGGCTGCTCGGTCGACGAGGTCTCCGAGACCGTCACATTGACCTTCGAGTCCCCCAGCGGCTACCCCGGCCTGACGGCTGTAGTAGTCGACTCCCCCAAGGGCAAGGTCCGCATCTAAGACCCCCTGTCATCCGGGGCACCCCCCTGTCATCCTGAGCGCAGCGAAGGATCTCTGCCTACCAAGGTCGAGATCCTTCGCTGCGCTCAGGATGACAGAGAAGGCAGGATGACAGGGTGGGCCGTCAGGAGCCCCACTTCAAGACCGGCCCGAAGCCCACCTCCTGTCCTTCTGCCTTGGCGCGCCGCAGGCCGAGGACCGTCAGCGCGTCCGCCAGCGTCGCCGCCTCGACCACCTCCATCTCCGGCAACCCCTCTTTTACGGTCACGGGCGTCACGCTGGCCAGCCGCCGGTCCCGCCGCCCTTTCTGGGGCAGGCTGCCGAGCGGCACGATCGCCTGAGTCACGCCGAGCCGCGCCGCCTCCGCCAGCCGCTTGGCCACGTCCGGCACCCGCCGCAGCTCGCCCGCCAGCCCGACCTCCCCGACCGCGACGCAGTCCCCCGGCACGGGCTCGTCCCGCGCCGCCGACGCGATCGCCAGCGCCAGCGGCAGATCGGCGGCCGGATCCGTCACGCGCGCGCCGCCGACGGTCGACACGTAGACGTCCTTGTCCGCCAGCCGAACGCGGGCCCGCCGCTCCAGGACCGCCAGGACCATCGCCAGCCGCCCCGCGTCGAGCCCCTGGGCCACCCGCCGCGGCGCGTTCGACCCCGCCACCAGCGCCTGGAGCTCCGCCACCAACGGCCGGCGCCCTTCCAGGGTCACCGTCAGCGCCGTACCCGGCACGGGTTCCCCGTGACGGCTGGTGAACTGCCCGGAAGGATCGCGCACCTCGCGGATGCCCGCGTCCGTCAGCTCGAAGCAGCCGACCTCGTCCGCCGGGCCGAACCGGTTCTTGGTCGCGCGGATGAGCCGGAAGCCGGAATGGGGGTCGCCCTCGAACGACACGACGACGTCGACCAGGTGTTCGAGCGTCCGCGGCCCGGCAACGGACCCGTCCTTCGTCACGTGGCCGATCAGGATGACCGGCACGCCGCGCCCCTTCGCCACCTGCGTCAGCCCGACGGCCACGGCCTTGACCTGCGCCACGCCGCCCGGCGCGCCCTCGACCGCGTCCGAGCTGACGGTCTGGACCGAGTCGACCACGACGAGCGACGGGCCGACCGCCTCGATCTGGCCGACGACGGCGGCGAGGTCGGTCTCGGCGGCGAGATACAGGTCACGGTGGTTGGCGCCGGTCCGGAGGGCCCGCAGCCGGACCTGGCCCGTCGACTCCTCGCCGGAGACGTAGAGCGTCGGGCCGTGGTCCTTGGCCCAGCGCGCCGCCGCCTCCAGCAGGAGCGTCGACTTGCCGACGCCGGGCTCCCCGGCGAGTAGGACGACCGAGCCGGGGACGAGGCCGCCGCCCAGGACCCGGTCCAGCTCGCCGACGCCCGTCGACGCGCGCCGGAC
Organism: Propionibacteriaceae bacterium; assembly: GCA_031272805.1. Classification (GTDB taxonomy): domain Bacteria; phylum Actinomycetota; class Actinomycetes; order Propionibacteriales; family Propionibacteriaceae; genus WQYJ01. The sequence continues at coordinate 10,920 of JAISTC010000184.1, read as the reverse complement.
GACGGCCGGATCGACCTCGGTAATCGGCCGGGCCGGTTGCAGGGGCGCCACCACGTGGAGCCCCGCGCGGGCGGGGGCCGCGGCTTCCGCCAGAGTGTTCCATTCCGCGCAGCCGCCACAGCGGCCGGCCCACTTCGGGGTCTCCCAACCACAGGCGGAACAGCGGTACGTCACCTTCGCCAGTTTGCTCATGGTCACGACGATAGAAAGGCCGACTGACAGTTTGGCGTGGGTCGGCGTGTCGCAGGTGAGAGGTCACGCGGGCCACGGTGTCAGGCCCCGTGGCTGTCGCTCGTTCCTCGCTCCGTAGCCACGGTGCCCGACCCCATGGCCCGCGTGACCCGACCCCCTGGCCTTACTCGTCTGGGTGCCAGTCCAGTTCGTCTTCGGTCAGGTCGTCCTCGGCGCCCGGGGGCCACGCGGTCGGCTCCGGCCGCAGCGTCAGGTACACCGTGGCCAGGAACAGGCCGCCCCACATGACCAAGAGCGCCAGGACGAGGAACGCGATCGAACCGGAATCCATTACTTCTCCCCCGCCTCGAAGGGATCGTCGGCGCTCAGGTCGAGGAGCGTGTCCTCCCAGTGCGCCAGCCGCTGGGCCACCTGCGGCGAGAACTCCGGCCACGGCGTGAAGTCGTCCGGCTGCGAGCGCCACGGCAAGACCGTGAACACGACGCCGACGAGGCCGCAGACCGCGATGGCGCCCCAGCCGTCGGCGATGAGGAACCAGCGCGGGTAGGAGTGGTAGCCGTTGGCGTACGTCGAGTAGAGCCACTGGACCAGCCAGACGACGAGGACGAACGGGCCGAACGTGCCCGCGAAGGACCGCCAGATGCGCCCGACCGAGAGGGTGGACAGGACCGTCAGGTGGTACGTCAGCTCGCGGCCCTTGCGCGCCACCCAGACCACGAGGACCGACAGCGCCACGGCCGAGACGACAATGCCGACGTTGTTGACCCAGTGGTCCATGACGTCGAGCGTGTAGAAGGCGGACGTCGTGCCGAACAGCAGGAGGGAGAAGACCGCCATCGGCCCGCAGACGAACAGCGCGGCCTGGCGCGCCGACAGGTTGAACTTGTCCTGGGCCGACGCCACGACGACCTGGACGTTCGACAGGAGCGACGTAAACCCCGCCATGAACATCGAGCCGAAGAAGACGACGCCGAAGAACGCCGAACTGGGCATCTCCGAGACGACCCGCGGGTACGTGATGAACGCGAGGCCCGCGCCGGAGTCGCCGACCAGGTGGTCGATCGGCGAGCCCTCCTTGGCCGCCATGAAGCCGAGGGCGCAGAACACGCCGATGCCCGCCAGCATCTCGAAGCTCCCGTTGGCGAGGGCGACCACGAGGCCCGTCGTCGTCTGGTTGGCCTTGCGCCGCCGGTACGACGAGTAGGTCATCATGATCCCGTACGAGATCGACAGCGTGAAGAAGATCTGGCCGTAGGCCGCGATCCAGATGCTCGGCTCGAGGAGCCGGTGGAGGTTGGGCGTGAACAGGGCGTCGAGGCCGGTCTCCGCTCCCGGCAGGTACATCGACCGGCCGACGAGGAGCACGAACGCCACGGTCAGCAGCGGGATGAAGACCACGTTCGCCCGTTCCACGCCGCGCCGCACGCCGAGGGCGATGATCACGATGACCGCCAGCCAGACGAGGGCCAGCGGCCCGGCGGTGGCCGGGACGAAGTCGAGGTTGAAGCCGGCCCCGGCCGGTCGGCGCAGGTACGTGTCGTAGAAGAACGTCTCCGTGTCCGCCCCCCAGCGGCGGGTGAACGCGAACACGAAGTAGGACGCGGACCAGGCCAGCAGGGCCGCGTAGAACAGCGAGATGAGGACGTTGAGGCCGACCTGGAACCAGCCGAGGGCCTCGAAGCGGCGCTGGATGCGGCGCAGGGCGAGGGGCGGCGAGCCGCGGTAGCGGTGGCCGATGGCGTAGTCGAGCCAGAGGATCGGGACCCCGGCCGTGAAGAACGCCACGAGGTAGGGGATGAGGAACGCGCCGCCGCCGTTCTCGTAGGCGACGGCCGGGAAGCGCCACAGGTTGCCCAGGCCGACGGCCGAGCCGATGGCGGAGAGCACGAAGCCCATCTGGCCGCTCCAGTGGGGACGGGCCTCTGGATCGGCGCCGGCGCGAGCGGCCATGTGGGGGCTCCTCGGAGTTGGTGCGGGCAAACGGAGATGATGCGACTCGACGTCCGAGTCTAACGCCTGGTTGTCGACTAGAGCCACGGGGTCGGGCACCGTGGCGACGGAGCGAGGAACGAGCGACAGCCAGGGGGCCTGACACCGTGGCCGGGCCACCCACCAGCCGACCGCACCAGGCCCGACCGGCCCCGTGGCCCTCACACACGCACGCGCCGCCGGTCACCCTCCGGCGGCGCGTGCTGGTGTGGTGTGGTGAGACGCCTAGTCGATGTCGTCCAGCGCGGCGTCTTCCTCGTCGGTCGGGCCGCCGGGCGGCCACGTGGCCACCTCCGGCCGCGTGGCGAGGAACACGGTGGACGCGAGGAGCGAGCCCCAGATGACGACCATCGCGAGGATCATGAACACGATCGGTGTGGGTTCCATGTCAGAACTCCTTTCCCGTGAAGCCCGGCCAGGCCTCGAACTTGTCGGGGTCTTCCTTCCACCTGACGAACGTCATCACGATCGACGCGGCGACCATCAGGATGAACACGAGCCAGCCGGCCTTGAACTCGAAGGCCCGCGTGTACGAGCTCGGGTCGTAGCCGGACTTGATGAGGTTGTACATGACCTGGCCGAACATGTAGATGAGCAGCAGCGGGCTGAAGATGCCGACCAGGACGAGCCACGTCCACTTGACCTTGAACGTCGACAGGCTCGACAGGTGGAAGGCCAGTTCCTTGTACTTCCCGGCGACCCACAGGACGCAGATGGTCATGATGATGGCCGAGATGATGATGCCGATGTTGTTGGCCCAGTTGTCCATGACGTCGAGGACGTAGAGGCCCGTCGTCGTGCCGAAGAACAGCAGCGAGACGACGGCCAGCGGGACGCCGACCATGAGCGCGGAGTTGCGCTCCGACACCTTGAACTTGTCCTGGATGCCCGCCATGATCACCTGGAGGATCGACGTCAGCGACGTGAACCCGGCCGCGAACAGCGAGCCGAAGAACAGCGCGCCGAACAGGGCCGAGCCGGGCATCTGCGAGATGACCTTCGGGAAGGTCACGAACGCCAGGCTGACGCCCTTGAGGCCGCTCAGGTCGGCGACCGCGACGTTCTGTTCGTGGGCCATGAAGCCGACGATGGAGAACACGCCGATGCCGGCCAACAGCTCGAACGAGGAGTTGGCGAAGCCCACGACCAGGCCGGGAGTGGTCTGGTTGGCGCGGTGCTTGCGGTACGACGAGTACGTGATCATGATGCCGAACGCGATCGACAGCGAGAAGAAGATCTGGCCGTAGGCCGCGATCCACACGTCCGGGTCGCCCAGCTTGGAGAAGTCCGGCGTGAAGAACGCGTTGAGGCCGTCCTTGGCGCCGGGCAGGAAGACGGACCGGATGACGAGGATGAGGAACGCGATGGCCAGCGTCGGCATGAAGACGATGTTGGCCTTCTCGACGCCCTTGGCGACGCCGAGCGCCATGACGACGATGACGGCGATCCAGACGAGCGCCAGCGGGATCAGGACGCCGGCCACGAAGTCGAACGAGAAGCCGGGCGTGTCGGCCAGGTGCAGGTAGGACCCGTACATGAAGCCGCCCGTGTCGTCGCCCCACTTCTGGTTGAACGAGAACACGAAGTAGCTGATCGCCCACGCCAGGATGGCCGCGTAGTAGATCGCGATGACGACGCAGATCGTGACCTGGAACCAGCCGAGGGTTTCCAGCCAGCGCTTGACCCGGCGCAGGGCGAGCGGGGCCGAGCCGCGGAAGCGGTGGCCGATCGCGTAGTCGAGGAACAGGATCGGGATGCCCGCGGTCAGCAGGGCCACGAGGTACGGGATGAGGAACGCGCCGCCGCCGTTCTCGTAGGCGACTCCCGGGAACCGCCAGATGTTGCCGAGGCCCACCGCCGAGCCGATCGCCGAGATGATGAAGCCGACCTGGCCGGACCACTGCGGCCGGCCGTCGATCCCGGTAGTGGATTTGGGCTTGGCCTTGGTTGCCATACGCCACTCCTTGATTGCTATGTGATAAGGGAACATACGCGGCCACCCCAGATAGCGCAGAGGGACCGCGACTCCGGCAGGAAGCCTATCGGGAGTGCCTTGGAGCGCCCAACTGGGGCTGCCCCCGTAACACAATCGGAACAATCCAGGAGCAGGCGTCAGGCCAGGCCGAGGTGTCAGGTCAGGCCGAGGTGTCAGGCGCCGCCGCCCGGGCTCCTTCGTCGCCAAGGCCGCGGCATCAGACACCTCGACCTCCCACACGCCCTCAGCCTGACTGGCCCAGGAAGGCCGCCACGGTCTGGTTGGCCGGGTGGGCGCGCAGAGTGTCCGGGTCGGCCACTTGCAGGAGCTTCCCCTGGTCCAAGACCGCTATGCGGTCGGCCAATGCGAAGGCCTCGGACTGGTCGTGCGTCACGTACAGCGCGGGCGTGGCGGTCGCGCGCAGGGTCTCGGACAGGACGGTCACGAGGTGCTCGCGCAATTGCCGGTCGAGCGAGCTGAGCGGCTCGTCCAGCAGCAGGAGCCGGGGACGCGCGGCCAGGGACCGCGCCAGCGCCACCCTCTGCGCCTGGCCGCCGGACAGCGCCGTGACCGGCCGGGGCCCGAAGCCCTCCAGACCGACCAGGGCCAGCAGCTCGTCGACCCGGCGCCGCCGCTCCGCCCGGGGCCGCCCCGCCAGCGCGTAGCCAACGTTGCCCGCCACCGTGTAGTGCGGGAACAGTTGGCCGTCCTGGAACATGACCGTGAAGCCGCGCTGGTGGACGGGCACAGACGTGACGTCCTCCCCGTCCCACGTCACGCGCCCCGCCACGACCGGCTCCAACCCGGCGATGGCGCGGAGCAGGGAGCTCTTGCCCGAGCCCGACGGCCCGAGGACCGCCACGATCTCGCCCGGCCCGACGGCCAGCGTGACGCCGTCGACCGCCAGCAGAGGGCCGTAGGCGACGGAGACGCCGTCGACCGCCAGGCCCGGCCGCTCTACCATCCGACCGCCTCCTTCGGGCCCAGCAGTTCCGCCACGGCCATCACGGTAGCCGTCAGGACCGCCAGCACGACCGCCGCGGCCATCGCCAGGCCGAAGTTGTCGACGCCCGGCCGGGAGATGAGGCGGTAGACGACGACGGGCAGCGTCGGCTTGTCGGGGCGGGCGAGGAAGCTGGTGGCGCCGAACTCGCCCAGGCTGGTGGCGAACGCGAAGCCGGCCGCCAGGCCGAGGCCGCGCCGGAGGAACGGCAGGTCGACCGTGGCGAAGACGCGGGCGGGGCGGGCGCCGAGCGTGGCGGCGGCCTCGCGCAGGCGCGGGTCGAGCGCGCGCCACGTCGGCAGCAGCGTCCGCACGACCAGCGGTAGCGCCACCATCGCCTGGGCCAGCGGGATCAGCGCCCACGAGGTCCGGAGGTCCAGCGGCGGCCGGTTGAGGGAGATGAGGAAGCCGAAGCCGACGGTGACGGCGGAGATGCCCAGCGGCAGCATGAAGGCGGCGTCGAAGAACCCCGCCAGGCGCCCGCGCCGCCGCCCCGACAAGACGAAGCTGGCCAAGAAGCCCAACGCCAGCGCCAACCCCGCCGCCGCCACGGCCGTGACCAGCGAGTTGGCGACCGCGCGCCAGACCGTCACGGTCAGCGTCCCGGCCCCGGCCGTGGCCAGGGCGGCGTAGTGGTCGAGGCCCCAGCCCGAGGCGGTCCGGAACGAACGGGTCACGAGCGTGGCCAGCGGCAGGACCAGCAGCGCCAGCGCCAGACCGGTCACGATCAGGGCGGGGGCGTCGGACCGCCGGACCGGCTGGGCCGACGGCCGGCCGGTCAGGCGCAGGGCGCGCTCCTGGCGGGCGCGGGTGGCGTTGGCGACGGCCAACGTGGCCGTGACGAGGACGAGCTGGACGATCGACAGCGCGGCGGCGGCGGGCAGGTTGAGGAGCTGGGTCGTCTGGTACCAGATCTCGGTCTCGACGGTGCCCCAGCGCGTGCCGCCGAGGACGAGCACGACGCCGAACGCGGAGGCGCAGAACAAGAAGACGAGCGCGGCGGCCGACGCGATGGCGGGGGCCAGGGCTCGCAGCGTGATCGTGCGGAAGACGCGGACGGGGCCGGCGCCGAGGCTGCGGGCGGCGTCGGCCGTCCGGCGGTCCAGGCCGGCCCAGAGCGCGCCGACCGTCCGGACGACGACGGAGTAGTTGAAGAACACGAGGGCCAGGACGATGGCGGCGAACGACTCGTTCAACCCGAGCCGGCCGAGCGGCCCACCGACCGCCAGGAGCGAGCGGAACGCCACGCCGACGACGACCGACGGGAGGACGAACGGGACGGCCACGAGCGCGCGGAGGGCCCGCTGGCCGCGGAAACGGAGGCGGTAGAGGACGTACGCGCCCGGCACCCCCAGGACGAGCGACGCCGCCGTGCCCGTCACGGCCAACAGGAGCGTCTGCCGCACGATCCGGCCGGTCCGCGGCGAGGCCAACACGTCGATGACGGGGGCCAGCGTCCAGCCGGCGTCGCCGCGGAAGCCGCGCGCCACCAGCGTGACGACGGGATACGCGAAGAACACGGCCAGGAACGCCAGGGGCAGGAGCGCGGCCACGCCTTGGACGGCCGGGGCGCGGTCCCCCGGCCGCCGCCACCGCCTCACAGAACCGTCGTCGTCCATTCGCTGATCCACTCGTCGCGGTGGGCGGCGATGTCGGCGGCGCTGACGGTCCAGGGGTGGGGCGAGACGTTGAGCACGCGCGCCCACGCGGCCGGCAGGCTGGCCGACGAGCTGACCGGGAGCATGTACATCGTGTCGGGGATCTCCGACTGGACCGCATCGGTCAGGAGGAAGTCGATGAACTGCTGCGCGCCCTCGGGGTTGGCCGCCCCGGCGATGACGCCCGCGTACTCGACCTGGCGGAAGCACGTCTCCGCCAGCGCCGTGGTCGGCGCCGAGCCGTCGTCGCCCATCTCATACATCGGCGAGCTGGCGTAGGACACGACGAGCGGGTACGCGCCCTTCCCGGACGAGCCGGAGAAGTCGACGCCGTAGGCGTCGGACCAGCTCGCCGCGACCTTGACGCCGTTGGCCTTGAGCGCCGCCCAGTAGTCGAGGTAGCCGGGGTCGCCCTTGGCGCCGATGGTGGCGAGGAGGAAGGCCAGGCCGGGGGACGAGGTGGCCGGGTTGGTCACGACGAGCAGGTCCTTGTACTCGGGCTTGAGCAGGTCGTCGAGGGTCACGGGCACAGCCAGAGAGTGGTCGGCGAACCAGACCGTGTCGGCGTTGAGGCAGACGTCGCCGAAGTCGATGGGCGTCAGTTCGCCGGAGCCGTCGGCGGCGAAGTCGGCCGCGCCGGCGGGGAGGTCGGCCGGCGTGTAGGGGGCGAGGACGCCGGCGTCGACGGCGCGGCCGGCGAACGTGTTGTCGATGCCGAAGACGACGTCGCCGAGCGGCGAGTCCTTGGTCAGGACGAGCTCGTTGACGACCGTGCCCGCGTTGCCGGGGGCGACGTACGTCACGCTCAACCCGGTCTCCGCCTCGAACTTGGCCTTGGCGGCGTCGGAGAGGGCGAAGGAGTCGTGGGTGATGACGGTCAGCGTCCCGGCGGTGGCCGCACTCGCCGGGGCGTCCGAACTGCCGCCCGCGGCCGGGTCCGACGCGCCGGAGCAGGCGGCCAGCGTGACGGCGAGGCCGGTGGAGAGGAGAAGTCCCTGGAGGAACGCCAGGGGCCGTGGAGCGGTGCGCATAACTGTGCCCTTTCGGTCAGGGGCACGGGGAGAGAACGTCCCTGCGCTGGCATGATCCAGATCAGGTTCTTTCGGTCGAAGGCGGGTGCCTTCCTCTCAGCCCGGACATCCCCCGGACTCCCGTGTCAGGGAGGAGTATAGGCCGAGGTGTCAGGCCGAGGTGTCAGGCGCCCTGGCCTTGGCGAGGAACGAGCCCGGGCCAGGGCACCTGATACCTCGGCCTGGGCGAGACACAAGGCCGCCGCCGCGGGATCTGCCCACCTGCCCAAGGCCACGAGGGTGGCAGGCAGATCCCACGACAACGGCCTTGGCGCTGCGGCCGGCCCGCGTGACGGTTACGCCGGCTGGTAGTACTCGATCAGCACGCCGTCCTTCCAGACGAACGCCATCCGGTCGCCCGGGGCGGCGCCGTCGACGGGGCCGAAGACGACGCGGTCGGCCTCGGCCACGTGCTTGTCGATCTCCGTCACCTTGTAGGCGACGTGGATCGTGAACTGCATTTCCTCCGGGAACGGGCCGCCGGCCTCGAAGCGGAGGTACTCGAACTTGTGGTCGGTCTCGTCCGGGTTGTTCAGCCACAGCTTCATGCCGTCGGCATAGGTCATGCCGGGCCGCAGTTCCGTGACGGGCACGCCGATGTGCCAGAGTTCCAGAATTGCCATTGTTGATTGTCCTTTCGTGAGTGGTGGTCGCCGCCGGGCGCTCCGGCGGCGGAAACGGTTAGGCCCAGAGCTTGCCGATGGCGCCCGAGACCTGGATGGTGAGCAGGCCGGCCAACAGGCCGATGACGCAGTAGACGAGTTCGCCCACCGCGGCGGCGATGTAGTTGCCCCACTTCGTGCCGCCCTCGGGGAACTTGTCGCCCATGTAACTGAAAATGCAGAAGTAGACGCCGGCACCGACGAACAGTGCCGGGACGTAGGCGAACGGCCAGGGCGCGATCATGAGGAAGATGACGACCGTCACGAGGACGACCAGCGTGACGGGCATGGCCCAGAAACCGAGCTTGCCCAACTTACCGCCCATTTCGAAGATGGCGATCGACGCGATGATGCCGATGGCGTAGCCGACCAGCGCGCTGAGGCCGCCGTTGACGATGGGGCTGTCCCCGCTGGCCGCGCTGCCGAGGAGCACGCCGCCGCCCAGGAAGTAGATGGCCCACGCCTGGAACGAGCACCAGCCGCCGCCGGCCGTGAACGGTCCGACCAGCTTGGTCTTGGAGATGATCTGGTCGACGACCTGGACGAGGGCGGCGATGATGGCGATCGGGATGGCCCACTGGATGAGATGGTGCCAGATGTCGACACCTGTAATGAGTGTTGTCATGGTTAGGGGTATCTTTCTGTGGTCTGATGACGCAGCCCCTGTGGGCTGGGATTGGACGCCAGGCGGGTTGGTCGCGTTGCAAGGAGGCCAACCCGCCTGACTCGTGCCAGGGTCACGCCTTCGTGTCCTGGTAGAAGGTGAACGCCTCGGTGGCCGTGAAGCCGTGGTGGACGACCTGGCCGACGGCCTGGGCCATGGCCGCGGGATCCTCCGCCTGGAAGATGTTCCGCCCCATGTCGACGCCCCGGGCGCCCTCGGCGATGGCCCGGTAGGCCATCGCCAGCGCGTCGGCCTCCGGCAGTTTCTTGCCCCCGGCGATGACGATGGGGACGGGACAGGCGGCCGTGACACGCTCGAAGCCGTCGCAGTAGTACGACTTGACGACGTGGGCGCCGTTCTCGGCCAGCAACCGCGTGGCCAGGAGGAAGAACTCCTCCGTCCGGGCCATGTCCTTGCCCACCGCCACGACCCCGAGCGTCGGCACTCCGGCCGCCGTGCCGGCGTCGACAGTCCGGGCGAGCAACTCCAGGGAGTTCTTCTCGCCCGGCGCCCCGACGAAGGTCTGGACGGCCACGGCGGAGGCGTCCATCGCCACGGCGTTGGCCATGTCGACGGCGATGCCGCCGCCGACGGACATGTCCTCGAACAGCACGGACGTGTCGTACGTGCCGCGCAGGACGATCGGCTTCTGGACGGTCGGCGGGACGCAGGTCTTGAACGCCCCGCGCGTGCCCATGAGCACGTTGACGTGGCCGGCCAGGGGCGGGATGACGAGGTCGAGCCTTTCCAGCCCCGACGTCGGGCCCATGATGTAGCCGTGGTCGAAGGCCAGCATGACCGTGTTGCCCGAGACCGGGTCGAACATCCGGGCCAGACGGTGTTGCATGCCCCAGTCGAGGTGGCCGGCGCCCTTGACCGGGAAGCCGCCCTGCTCGGGTGGGGGCACGCCGACGCCGAAGTCCTTCGACGCCTTGGCTCCGTCCTTGTCCGCCATGGCTACACCCGCTTGAGGTACGGCGTGTTGCAGGGCGCCTGCCAGTAGCCGAGCAGTTCGTCGTCCATGCGGGCCATGAACATCTGGAAGCCGGCTTGTTCTTGGACCGTCAGCAGCTCGCCGACGAAGTTGGCCACGATCTCGACGTCCTTCTCCTTGAGGTAGGCGACGCAGCGGCGGTAGATGATGAACAACTCCATCAAGGTGGTGGCGCCGGAGCCGTTGAGGATCAGCATGATCTTCTCGCCGGGCTGGATCTCCAGGTCGGAGAGCAGGCCCTGGACCATGATGTCGGCCGTCTCGTCGGCGCTCTTGAGCGGCTGGCGCCCGCCGCCGCCCTCGCCGTGCTGGCCCATGCCGATTTCCATGTCGTCCTCGCCCAGGTCGGCCAGCGCCATGCCGGTCGACGGGTGGGTGGCGCCGCGGACGGCCACGGCCAGCGTGGCCATGTTGTCGGCGAAGCGCTGGGCGATGGCGGCGACCTCTTCCAGGGACTTGCCCTGGGCGCAGGCCGCGCCGGCGATCTTGTAGAGCGGGATGCAGCCGACCAGGCCGCGGCGGTCGTCGGAGTTGGAGCGCGGCGCGTTGGACACGTCCTCCTGGGTCACGACCTTGATGCATTTGACGCCCGGCTCCTTCTCGAGCTGGCGCATCGTCAGGTTGCCGGTCAGCATGTCGCCGGCGTGGTTGAGGACGACGTAGAGGACGCCCTTGCCCTTGTCGGCCAGCTTGATGGCGTCGACGCAGGCCTG
>JAISTC010000164.1 GCA_031272805.1 Propionibacteriaceae bacterium | reverse complement strand
GACCTGGAAGTGGCCGTGGCCGAAGTCGAGCGCTTGGGCGGTCGCCTGGTCAAGCGTTGGCCCGACGACTGGCGCTGTGCCACCATGAGCGACCCTGACGGCAACCACTTCTGCTTGGTTGTCGAATAGGAGCCGACAGGGAAAGCGCGTGACACTGGGGACGGTTCCTCTTGTCACACTTTGACACAGCGTGACGCACGGTGGGCTTGAATGCGTCGCCACAGTGTGACAAAAGGAACCGATTACCTGTGAAGACCGTGTCTCTGAAGCCGGTTTTCACATAAGAAGAGTGCTCCGGGACACCGGTGACAGCAGAACCGTCCCGAACCGTCCCCGGTGTCCCGTCAGACGACGCGGAAGACGGGGCCGTGCGGGGGGAAGGGGAGGCCCCTGTTGGCCGGGATCAGGTAGGCGTGGTCGCGTGTGACCGTGAGGTTGTCGCACCAGCCGTCCGTGATGATGAGGATCGGGCCGTCGGCCGGGAAGTCGGGGACCCGTTCGAGGAAGCGGATGGCCGGTTGGAGGACCGTGCCGCCACGGCCCGTCACGGTCACCTTGTCGACGATCAACTCGACCGGGACGTAGCCCGCGTCGTGGGGAGCCGCGTCGCAGTAAACGAGGCGGGCAGCCCGGACGTCCTTGGCCCGGGCGTAGGCGGCGATGGCGCCGAGGGCCTTGCCCAACAGGTTGCCGGACATCGAGCCCGACGTGTCGAGGACGACGCCGAACGTGCAGGTCAGTGCCAGCGTCTCCGGGCAGTAGCGGCCGGGGCGGGGGATGCCGGGGGTGGAGGCCTGGCGGCGGGCCGGGCGGCCGTAGGAGCGGACCGGTTCAGGGCTGCGGACGTGGTCTTCGAACCAGCGGGCCAGGGCGACGTCCCAGGCCAAGGGCGGCTGGTCGATGACCTGGATGGCCTCGCGCAGCCCGGCCGGGACGAGGCCACGGCCGACGCCGTCGTGGTAGGCGAGGCCGCTGGTCAGGGCGCGGCGGTAGAACTCGTCCAGGTCGACGCCGCGGCTGGCCTCGCCAGCGCCGGGCAGAGGTTCGCCGAGGATGTCGCCCAGGCCCTGGCCGCGGAGCGTGGCCAGCTTCCGCAGGCGGCGCAGGTCGTTGGCGATCCGGTCGTAGACGGCCTCCACGGACAGTCCCTTGAGCTCGAGGTCGTGGAGGCAACCGTCGGGCAGTTGGCCGACGTCCATCTCGACCAGCCAGCCGTTGATGACGTAGTCGGCGGCGATATTCCACAGGTAGGGCTCCCGGCCCATGGCCCTGGCGCCGTGGCGGAGGGCGGCGTGGAGCATTTCGTGGGCCAGGACGAACCGCCACTCGGGCCCGTTGAGGGGGGCGAGCGGGTTGACGTAGATCTCGGCCAGCATGGGGTCGACGGCGGCGATCGAGATGTCGGACCGGCGGCAGAGGTCCGCGTCGGCCACGATCGTGAAGCCCGCGGCCAGCCCGCCCAGGAGGGGGTAGGACGAAACGAACCAGCGCATGGCGTGGTCCCAGGCCTGCTTGACCTTGCCGGACTGGTCTTCCTGGACACCGGCGGCCTGCTTGACGACCCGGCTGACGGCGTTGGCCAGGCCGATTGCCAGGTCGTTGGAGTGGACCCGGCCATACCTCCCGCCGCGGTCGAGGATCGGGCCGACGATGTCGGCGTCCGGGCCGGCCGTGCCCAGGCCGGCCAACTCCGCCGGGGCCCGCCCGACCCGGAGGGCTGTCAACAAAGTGTTGACTTCCTCGCAGGCGGCCTGGGCGTGGCCGGCGTCGCGGGCGAGGTGGCCGGTCGTGGCGGGGTCATAGTGGTTGAGGCCGAGGTGGAGCAGGAGATGGGCGAAGACCCACTCCCATTCCTCCGGCGCGGCCAGGCGCGTGGGGTGGACGTGGATCTGGAACCAGGCCCCCGAGGGGCTGCCGCCGACGATCAGCCGCGCCCACGGTCCGCTGTCGCCCGTGGGCGGCTGGTAGACGTGGCTCGCCAAGCGGGCGAGCGCCGGGTGGGCCTTGACCGTGGCCCAGGCCTGCTCGCGGGCGGCCTTGGCCGGGTTGGCCTTGGGCTTGCGGCGGGCCATGTCAGTCGCGGGCCGCGACGAGGCGTGGCATGTCGCGGACGATCTCGGCCAGGTACCAGGCGGGGAGGACGGGCGTCCCGTCGGCGTCGTTGGCCACGACCAACTGGGCCATCTCGAGCGAGATCTCGGCCAGCGTCACGAGCATGGCCTTGGCCCGGTAGGCGAACTGGCGCGAGTCCGGCGACCCGCCCTCCTTGGTCGCGGGCAACTGGCGCATGAGGCGCTCGCGGAAGTTCTCGGCCAGGAAGTAGAGGACATCCCGGTCCTCCGGCGCCGCCGGCCAGCCGGCCGCGCCCTTGATGATCGGCTCCAGGGAATGGCGGTTGCGGACGACCTTGATCCAGGCGCGGAAGGCCGAGCCGTGCTGGGCCGTGAGGAGCCCGGAGGTCAGGACCTCCAGGATGGTGTCGTCGAGGTCGTCGGCCGGGTAGCTGAGCATGCAGTCGGACAGGATGTGCCACGACCGGGGCGTCGAGAAGGGCTCCTGCGCCTTGGGGGCGGGGGACCAGAGATGCCCGGGGCGTTCCGTCAGGTACTGGACGACGAGCGGGTGGAGGCCCTCGTTGGTCGCCCAGACGAGCCAGTCGGCGACGTCGGCCTTGAGATGGACGTGGACCATCCGGTTGATCAGGGCGGAGGCCATCGGCCGGGCCAGGGCGGAGTCCGTGGCGCGGTTGCCGGCGCCGATGACGATCGAGCCCTCGGGGAGTTGGAGCTCACCCAGGCGGCGGTCGAGGACGAGGGAGTACATGGCCTTCTGGACGTCCGGCGAGGAGGCGTTGAGCTCGTCCAGGAAGAGGCAGAACGGCTCGGTCTTGGCGATCGCCACGGGCGGGGCGAAACGCGACTTCGTGACGCCGTCATCGCCGGCCACGAGCTGGGGCACACCGATCAGGTCCTCGGCCGCCAACTGGGTCCCGAGCAGGGTTTCGCAGGGCAGGCCGAGGGAATCGGCGAAGCGGCGCACGAGCGCCGACTTCCCGATACCAGGGGCGCCCCAGATGAACACAGGCCGGACCGTCGCCACGTGGAGCAAGAGATCCGGAAGCTGCGCCGGGGTGACGGTGACCGCAGAATCCATAGCCGACCAACGATACAGATCCGTGTGGGGCCGGGCAAACTGACATGTCCTGACCGGGCACGACATGGCCGACCCCCAGCCCGAGTACCCGGTCTACCTGACCGCCCTGTCGCTCCTGCCGGGGCTGCCCTTGGAGGAGGCGGTCGAGTTGTTGGAGCGGCGGGCCGGCGCGCTGCGGCGCGACCTGGCCCGGATGGCCCAGGAGAACGAGCAGTGGCAAGCCCTGATCCCGGACCTGATGCGCGTCGAGTCGGCCTACCAGGAGGCGATGGCCCAGGCGGAGTTGGCGTTCACGGAGAAGCTCGTGGCCGACATCCGGGGTGGCGCCATGACCGGTCT
>JAISTC010000156.1 GCA_031272805.1 Propionibacteriaceae bacterium | reverse complement strand
GCGTTGACGGCCAGGGGCTCGCCGATGTTGGGCAGGACGTGGCGGAACAGGATGCGGCGGCGGCTGACGCCGCCGGTCTGGGCGGCGGCGATGTAGTCGCGGCCGAGGACCCCGGCGATCAGCGTGTGGCAGAGGCGGGCGAAGGCCGGGGCGGAGGCGCAGCCGAGGGCGAGGGCGCCGGAGTGGGCGCCCGAGCCGAAGATGACGGCGAAGAACAGGGCGAGGAGCAGGCCGGGGAAGGCGACGGCGATGCCGATGAACCAGGTCACGGCCTGGCCCAGCCGGCGGCCGACCAGGACCGGGGCGGAGCCCAGGATGAGCCCGGCGACGACGCCCACGGCGGTCGCCTCCAGGGTCATGAGGACCGTCAGGCGCGTGGCCACGAGGACCCGGGCGAACAGGTCGCGGCCGGCGGCGTCCGTGCCGGCCCAGTGGGCGGCCGACGGCCCGGCCGAGATGAGGCTCGTGTCGGTCTGGGCGGCCTGGGCGCCCCAGATGATCGGCCCGACGATGGCCAGCAGCACGACCACGGCCAACAGCGTGACGGCGGCCACACCCATGGGCGTGGCGAAGGCCCGGGCCACCCGCCCGCGCCGCCGCCTGGCTTTGGCCACCATCGCCGTCCCCGCCATCAGCCCTCACTCACGGTCGAGCGCGGATCGAGCAGCGCCAGGATGAGGTCGACCAGCGTGTTGACGACCAGGACGATGACGCCGTAGACCAACAGGCAGCCCTGCGCCACGGGGTAGTCGTTGGCCGTGATCGCCGTCACGATGGTCGTCCCGAGCCCGGGCCAGTTGAAGACGTTCTCGACCAGGACCGTCCCCGCGACGAGCCCGGCCAGCAGCATCCCGCCCAAGGTCAGCGTCGCCGTGACGGCGTTGGGCAGGGCGTGGCGGAGATAGACGCGCCAGGCCGGCAGGCGCTTGGCCCGGGCCGTGCGGACGTAGTCCGTGCGCAGGACGCCCAGGACCTCGACCCGGACGATGCGGGAGAGGACCGCGATCGAGCCGATCGACAGCGCCAGGACGGGCAGGACGTAGTGGGCCGGGCTGGTCCGGCCGGCCACGGGCAGCCAGCGCAGCGTCACCCCGAACAGGGCGACGAGCATGAAGCCGTAGACGAAGTCGGGGATCGTGCCGAGGACGGTGGACGCGCCGACGAAGGCCAGCTCGGCCCGGCGGTGGCGGCCGTGGCGCGTCAGGACGGCCATGCCGACGCCGATCGGGATGGCCAGGAGCAGGGCCACGGCGAAGGCCGGGAGGGCCAGGGCGAGCGTGGCCGGCAGGCGCCGGGCGATCGTGTCCCAGACCGGCAGGCGGTTCGTGATGGACGTCCCGAGGTCGCCCGTGAACAGCCCCTGCCAGAACCGCAGATACTGCTCCCACAAGGGCAGATTGAGCCCGAGGGCCTCGCGCCGGGCCTCCACCACGGCGGGCGAGGCGGTCAGCCCCATGGCGGCCCGAACCGGGTCGCCGGGGATGAGGTGGATGATGAGGAACGCGGCCGTCACGATGACCCACAGGCTGACCAGGAGGCGCCCGGCCCGGCGCAGGGCGAACCGCACCCAGCGCTGCTGGAACGCCGCGCGTAGGCGGCCCGGCGCCGCGGTCGCCGCCGGGGCGCTGGTCACGGCCGTCACGGGCCCCTCCTCCGGGTTCGGCGGGCTACCCGGTCACGCGCAACGAGGTCACCTGGGTCTTGCCGGTGTACGCCAAGGTCACGCCGTTGAGGTAGATCTTGTTCGGCCGGACCGCCCATGCCACCAGATCGTAGTTGTCGAAGAGCGCCGTCTCGGCCGTGGCGAACCCGGCGCAGGCGGCATCGCCGACCGCCGCCAGGGCGTTGGCCACGGCCGCGTCGTAGGCGCTGTTGGCAATGGACGAGAAGTTGGCGCCGCCGTCGGCCAGCGCGGGGCCGGAGAGGAAGCCGACCAACTGGTCCGGGCTGCCGATGTTGATCGGCTCCCAGGCGATGTCCCAGTCGCCCGTGCCGAACAGGACCTCGGACAGCCGCGTCGTGTCGAGCTCCTGCGCGTCGATGGCGATCCCCGCCGCCGTCCACTGCTGGATCGCCAGCTCCGCGGCGGCCTGGCCGGCCGTGCCGAGGTTGGAGTCGTACAGGAACTTCAGCGTCAGCGGCTGGCCGTCCTTGGCGTACACGCCGTCGGCGCCCATGGCGTAGCCGGCCTGTTCCAGCGTGGCGCCGGCCGCGGCGGCCGAGTAGGCGGGCAGCGCCGCCGTGATGGAGTCGTAGGAGCACGTCGTCGGCGGCACGACCGCCATCATCGTGGCCGGGCCGCCCGTGCCGCCCGTCACGACCGTGGCGAGCTGGGCGAGGTCCAGCGCCTCGGTCAGCGCCTGGCGCACGCCCGCGTCCGCCGTCGGGTGGCCCTCGGCGTGGTTGTACCAGGTCTCGCCCAGCAGCGCCGGCACGTCGATGCCGGCCAGCCCGGCCGCCTCGGCCCGGTCGCCGTCGGCCCCGGTCGTGGTCATGACGTTGACCTCGCCCGTCAGGAGGAGGTTGACGCCGGTCGACTCGGAGCCGACGATCCGGAGCGTCAGGGTCTGCGGCAGCCCGTCCGACGTGGCGCCGTCGGGGCCCCACGTGTAGCCGTCACGCAGTGTGTACGTGTAATGGTCGTCCGGCACGGCCTCGGTCAGCTCGTAGGGCCCGGAACCGACCGTCCCGGCCGCGAGCAGCGAGCGGTCGGCCAGGCCGGCGGCGCAGACCAGCGGGAAGTTGGCGATCGATTCCAGGAGGAAGGGCGCGGGGGCGGCCAGCGTCAGGGTGACCGTGTTGGCGGCCGCGTCGGCCGTCGCCGTCAGGCCCGCCGGGACGAAGACGCCGAGGTACGGGGAAGCGTTGTTCAGGTCCTCGACCCAGGTGAAGTTGTCGGCCACGGTCTGGGCCGACAGCGTGGAGCCGTCGGAGCAGGTGACGTCGTCGTGGAGCGTGAAGACGGCGGTCGTGCCGTCGTAGGTCCAGCTCTCCGCCACCTGCGGCACGACGTCGCCGTCCGGGGTCAGGCCGACCAGCGTGTCGTAGGCGTAGCCGCTGATCTCGAACAGGGCCGACACGACCGAGAGCTGCGGGTCGAGGGAGCCGGGGTCGGACAGCGTGCCGACGACCACGCTGGTGGCCGCGTCGCCGCTGTCGCCGCCGCACGCGGTCAGGCCGGCCAGGGCGAGGGTGGCGGCCGTGGCGAGGCCGCCCAGGGTCTTGAGTTTCATGGGTCACGTCCTTGGGTGTGGCGAGGCTGGTGGCGCGAACGAGCGTGCCGGAGATGTCCTGGTTCGAGGCTACCCGCCCCGGCGCGCGCGGTATTTGTGGGGCCACACAGCCAAGACCGGCCGTGATTGTGGGATCGGACAAGGGTCAGGCGGGCCGGCGGCGGCTACTGTGAGTCTTGTTCAGCCCCCGTTCCGGCCCAGCGAATCCACCGAAGGAGCGTCCCATGACCGACCGCCCGCCCATCGACCAGGCCCACTGGCAGGCCCGCCTCGACACGATCGCCCGCGACACCGGCGTCCCCGGCGCCGCCCTGGCCATCCTCCGCCTGACCGACGGCGGCGAGGATGAGCTCGTGACGGCGGCCACCGGCGTCCTCAACGCCACGACCGGCCGCAACGTGACGGTGGACTCCCTCTTCCAGATCGGCTCGATCACGAAGACGTGGACGGCCACGGTCGTGATGCAGTTGGTCGAGGAGGGCAAGATCGGCCTGGACCAGCCGGTCAAGGAGATCCTGCCGGGCTTCAAGCTGTCGACGCCCGAGCTGACGGACGGCGTCACCATCCGCAACCTCCTCAACCACACCTCCGGCCTCGACGGCGACGTCTTCGTCGACACGGGCCGCGGCGACGACTGCCTGGAGAAGTACATGGGCGTCCTGGAGGACGCCGTCCAGATCTTCCCGCTTGAAGCCACCTGGTCGTATTGCAACTCGGGTTTCTCAATCCTGGGCCGGGTCATCGAGGTCGTGGAGGGCAAGGTCTGGGACGCCGTCATGAAGGAGCGGCTGTTCGGCCCGCTCGGGCTGACGCACACGAACACGCTGCCCGAAGAGGCCATCATGTTCGACGCCGCCGTCGGCCACGTCAAGGGCGGCGCCGAGCCGGTCGTGGCGCCGGTCTGGGTGCTCCAGCGCAACGCCGGGCCGGCCGGCCTGATCAACGCCCGGGTGGCGGACCTCGTGACGTTCGCGCGGCTCCACCTGAACGGCGGCCGGACGGCCGACGGGACCCAAGTGCTGAGCGCCGAGGCCGTCGCGGCCATGGCCGCCCACCAGGCCGACTGCCCCGAGATTTACCTGCTCGGCGACTCGTGGGGCCTGGGGGTCATCCGCTCCGACTGGCACGGCGCGCGCATCCTCGGCCACGGCGGCAACACGCTCGGCCAGGCGGCGTTCCTCCACTGGTACCCCGAGGGCAACCTGGCCGTCGGCCTGCTGACGAACGAGGCCAGCAGCCACGCGCTCTACCAACAGCTCTACGGCGAGATCTTCCGCGAGCTGGCGGGCGTCGAAATCCAGGAGATGCTGGAGCCGCCGGCCGACCCGCCGACCCTCGACATCACGCCGTGGCTCGGGACCTACGAGCGGGCCTCCGCCGTCATCGAGCTGGTCGCGACGGAGGACGGGCCGCTGTTCCGGGCGACCCAGAAGGGCGAGCTGGCGGAGTTGGAGGAGAACCCGGTCCAGGAATTCAAGCTGCTGCCCGTCCGCGACGGCCTGTGGACGATCTACATGGACGACATGCAGGTCCACGCGCCCGTCTGGCTCTACCAGCTCCCCTCCGGCGACCGGTACGTCCACTTCGGCGGCCGGGCCACGCGCAAGGTGGCGTAGGCGGCCATGCCGGGCCGGTCGAGTGTGCAGGGAGCGCCGGGTGTGGCGGGCGTGCCAGCGCTCTCGGACATGAGGGTCACGCGCGTGGCGGCCGAGCGGGTGGCGGTCCCGCTGGCCGCCCCGTTCGAGGTCGCGCTCGGCGTCATCGACACGGCCGACACGGTCGTGGTCCGGCTGGAGACCGACGCGGGCCTGGTCGGGTACGGCGAGGGCGCCGGCGTCACGTTCGTGACGGGTGAGACGTCGGAGTCGGTCCTGGGCGCGATCCGGCTCCTCGAGCCGGTCGTGGTCGGCCAGAGCCCGTTCGCCATCGACCATGTCCACCGGGGGATGGACCAGGCTCTGGTCGGCCACGGCTCGGCCAAGGCGGCGCTCGACCTGGCGCTCTACGACCTCATGGGCCAGGCCGCCGGGCTGCCGCTGTTCCGCTTCCTCGGGGGCGTGGCCGGGCGGGTCGAGATCGACCACACGATCGGCCTGGCCGACCCGGCCGCCATGGCGGCGCGGGCGGCCGAGCTGGTGGCGGAGGGCTACCGCGAGCTCAAGGTCAAGGCCGGCGCCGACGACGCCCAGGACCGGGCCGCCATCGCCGCCATCCGCGCCGCCGCCCCGGCGGCCCGGCTCAAGGTCGACGCCAACCAGGGCTGGACGCCGCGCCAGGCGGTTCTGCTCGCGGACGAGTACGCCAAGCACGGCGTGGCCGCCATCGAGCAGCCCGTGCCCCACTGGGACCGGGCCGGGCTAGCCTGGGTCCGCTCCCACTCCCCCATCCCCGTCATGGCCGACGAGAGTTGCTTCACCCCCCACGACGCCGCCGACCTGGTCAGCCTGGGCGCGGTCGACGCGATCAACATCAAGTTGATGAAGTGCGGCGGCATCTACCCGGCCCTCCAGATCGACGCCATCGCCGAGGCCGCCGGGGTCACGACGATGGTCGGCTGCATGCTGGAAAGCCGCCTGGCCATCGCCGCGGGCGCCCACCTGGCGGCCGCGCGGCCGAATGTCAAGGACGCCGACCTGGACAGCTTCAGAGACTTCGACGACACCAGCCTGGTGCGAAGCGCCTTCGCGTTCACCCCGCCCGTGATAGCCCTGACAGAAGCCCCCGGATTGGGCGTCGACCTGGCCTGGTAGCGGGCCGGGCTGACCGGGCGAGGCGCTACTCCGCCAACACCGCTGCGATCTGCTCGTGCGCCGCGGCCACCGTGGCCTCGTCCGGGACCATCACGTACAGATCCTGCGAGCCGTACGTGTACGTCGGGGCCATCAGGCCGGTGCCGTCGACGCTGGCGCGGTCGATCGTCCAGTCGGCGCCCGATTTCAACTGGTCGGACACCACCTGCGCGATCTGGTCGCCCGGCATGTTCGTCTCGAAGCCGCCCTGCATCGCCTCGAAGACGGCGCCGAAATGGGCTAGCTGGCTCGGCTGGGACATCTTCTTGATCAGCGCCTCGATGACCCGCTCCTGGTTCTGGCCGCGGATGCGGTCGCCCTCGGCGAAGGCGTAGCGCTCGCGGGCGAAGACGAGCGCCCGGGCGCCGTCCATGTAGTTGTAGCCCTGGGTGAACGTGTCGCCGTTGCGCGCCGTGAACGCCCGGTCCGAGTAGACCTCGACGCCGCCGACGAGGTTGACCAGCCGGATGACGGAGTCGAAGTTGACGCGCACGT
>JAISTC010000104.1 GCA_031272805.1 Propionibacteriaceae bacterium | reverse complement strand
CCCCAAAGAACCCCGACCCCCCCCGGCAGAGAGCCTCCGCCCCGCACGGCTGGACCGCGCGACGGGGGGCGCGCGCCCGCCCCGACCAACGCCGCCGAACCCGCCAGGTGGTTGCCTGGGCGGGGGTAGATCCTGCGACTCCGGCCGCAGGCGGCCTCCGCGCAGGATGACGGCCAACGGGAGACGGGCGAGCGAGCGAAGCGAGCCACGCCCCCGGAACGGGGGCGAGCGAGCGCAGCGAGCAAAGCCCCCAGAACCCATTTGACTATCCCCCCGGCGGGCGAGCGAGCGAAGCGAGCAACGCCCCCGGAACGGGGGCAAGCGAGCGCAGCGAGCAAAGCCCCCCCGAACCCGCTGACTATCCCCGGCGGGGCGAGCGAGCGAAGCGAGCAAAGCCCCCAGAACCCATTTGACTATCGACCGGTTGCCGCCAACGAAACGGAACCACAGACCATCTCGACCGCGCAGGGGGGTTTGGGGGGTCGTCCCCCCAACACGATGTCATACGAGGCGATGGCCATGTCCCAACATGGCAAGAAGGCCGGACCGAGTATGAGTCGGTCCGGCCTCCGGATTGCCCGGGCGAGGCTCTCCCGAACCCGGCTGGCCCCGTCCTACCGACCCGCTTGCCTCTGCGTGCCGCTCGCGTCATCCGGGTTGCCCCGGCCCGCTCGCCTTGGATCGACGGTTGCCTTCCGGCCGCTTCCCGGTTCCCCCTTGCGGGTTCTCCGTTCCGCGTGGCTTATTTCTACTCGAGGGCTGGAAGGGGCTGCAAGGTATAAGTCGACTCCTCCGAAAGAAGATCGCTGACGCGGGGGGAGGGTACGGCTGGGAGCCCCAGTGGGGACCGGACCAACTCATACTTGGTCCGGTCGGTCTCATTCAACCGACCGGACACGCAGGGGTGTGGGACCGACACGCGGATGGCGGGAATTCGCCCCATCCGACGAACGGCTACGCGTTCATGACCCGGGATAGTTCTGCTACCTGGGGCAGGTTGTAGATGTCTTCCAGGCAGAGGCGCTTGCCCTCGGCGTCGCCCAGGGGCACGCGCCAGTTGGGGTACTCGTCCTCCGTGCCGGGCTGGTTCTGGGTCCGGCGCTCGCCGACGGCGTCGACCAGCGCCACGCACAGCACGCGGGAGCTGGTCTCGGTCAGATAGCGGTGGAGCGCCAGCATGACGGCGTGGGGGTCACGCTCGCCCTTGGCCAGGTCGCCGCGCTCCTCCAGCAGGTGGAGGATCGCGCCTTGTTCCGCGACGTCCTTGGCGATCTCGTCGGCCAGCGACTCGGTCAAGAGCCCGAGGGAGTGGCGTAGGGCGACGTGGTCGTGGGCGAGGTAGCCGGCGGTCGGCGGGAGGTCGTGGGTCGTGACGGAGCCCATGCAGAGCTGGCGCCAGTCCTCCGGGCGGCGGATCTGGCCGTCGTCCGTGTACTCGAACCAGAGGACCGAGGTGCCGAGGATGCCGCGGTCGCGCAGGTAGTCGCGCACCCACGGCTCGACCGTGCCAAGGTCCTCGCCGATGACGACGGCGTCGGCCCGCTTGGCTTCGAGGGCGAGGATGCCGACCATGGCCTCGTGGTTGTAGCGGATGTACGTCCCGCCCTGGGGGCCGTGGCCCGCGGGCACCCACCAGAGCCGGAACAGACCGAGGATGTGGTCGACGCGGATGCCGCCGGAGTGGCGGAGGATGGCGCGGACCATCGCCCGGTACGGCCGGTACGCCTCCTGTTCGAGCTTGTCGGGCCGCCACGGCGGCTGGCCCCAGTCCTGGCCGGCCTGGTTGTACGCGTCGGGCGGGGCGCCCACCGTGACCCCCCGTCCGAAGGCGTCGCCCATCATCCACGTCTCCGCGCCGTCCTTGTTGACGCCGACGGCGAGGTCCGCCACGATGCCGACCTTCATGCCGATCTCCTTGGCCCGGTACTGGGCGTCGGAGAGCTGGGACTCGGCCACCCACTGGAGCCACATGTGGAACCGGACCTGGTCGGCGTGCTGCTCCGCGAACGACAGGACGGCGGGCGAGGCCGGGTCCTGGAGTTCCGGGTCCCACTGGTGCCAGTCGGCCCCGTAGACCTCGGCCAGCGCGCAGTACGTCGCCCAGCGGCGCAGCGGCAGGCCCTCCTCGGCGAAGAACGCCTCCATCGCCATCGTCCGGCTGGGGCGGCGGGCCGCGGCGAAGATCTCGGCCAGCGCCTTGCGCTTGGCCGTCCAGACCTCGTCCCGCTTGATGGCCGTCTCGCTGGCCAACGTTCGCGCTAGAGCGCGGCGGGCCTCGGCGATGCGGCGGCGGCGCCGGTCCGAGAGCTTGCCGTACTCGTGGACCGCTTCGGGGCGGATGTAGAGGGGGCTGACGTAGCGGCGGGAGCTCGGCAGGTAGGGCGAAGGCTCGATCGGGGCCACGGGCTCGGCCGCGTGGAGCGGGTTGATGAGGATGTAGTCGGCGCCGTGCTGGGTCTTGGCCCAGACGGCCAGGTCGGCCAGGTCGAGGAGGTCGCCGAAGCCCCAACTGCCGCGGGATTCGAGGGAGTAGAGCTGGGTCATGAAGCCCCAGATGCGGGAGTCGCCGAGCCGGGCGGGCAGGCCGACGAAGTGCGGCGTCACGATGAGCGTCGTCTCCTGGGTGTCGACGCCGGAGCGGAGGTGGAGGGTGTGGTAGCCGAGGTCGAGGGACCCGGGGAGGAGGAACGTGGCGCGGCCGATCCAGTGGCCGTCGACCTCGCGGTCGGGCACGTCGTTGTCGACTTGGTGGACCGCCACGGTCGTGCCGTTCTCCTGGCGCACCCAGACTTCGGCCGGGGATCCGGCCGCGACGTGGACGTCGACGCGCGTGTCGCGGCCCTGTTCCATGACGACGACGAGGGGCAGCGAGCGGCGCCAGGGCGCCAGCTCGCAGTCGCGCAGGGCCGCCGCGACGGCCTCGGGCGTCGAGGCGTCGATGTCGATCGCGGCGAGGGCGGCGACGAGAGTGTCGGCCGGGATGTCGACGTGGTGGCCTTTCCAGTCCCAGAACTCTGTCGCGATGTGGTAGGCCGAGGCCAACTGGCTGAGGGAGGGGTCGATGTCTGCCATGACGGATCACCTTCGGGTCGGTCGAGGGGTGTTCGGCAATCATCCTATATGGACCCAGCCGGGGGCTAGCCAGGGGTGGTCCGGGAGATTGGGGGCGGCCGCGGCCTGGGCGGCGAGGCCGAGGCGTCAGAGACCGCGGCCCTGGCGAGGAACGAGCCCGGGCGGCGGTCTCTGATGCCGCGGCCGGTGGGTGTGTCTTCTGTCGGCCGCGGTATCAGGTGCCGCTGGCCGCGCTCGCTGACGCTCGCTGCCGCGGCGCCTGACACCTCGTCCTGGGTGGCGAGGCGCTGGTTCAGGAGCGGCGGACGACGACCGTGCGCGCGACCATGTCGTGGATCGTCTGGCGGCGCGGGTGCCACAGCGGCATGAGCACGCTGAACAGTTGGAGCAGCACGAGGAGGCCGCCGGTGTCGAGGAGCACCCACGTCAGGGAGCGCCACAGCGCCCGGCCCCAGCCGACGGGGACGGCGGCCTGGTCGGCCGGGACGGTCCGGTTGGCCAGGTGGGCGACGTTGTCCAGCGGCGGGACGGGCACGACGCGGCAGCCGGCCAGGCGCATCCCGGGGGTCGCGCCCCACGTCGCCAGGAACACGACGGAGTAGACGAGGATGACGCCGGCCCGGACGAGCAGGAGGCGCCGCAGCAGTTGGGCCAGCGTCGCCGACATGGCCGGGACCGCGTAGCTGCCGGTGGCGGCCGAGTCGTACAGGCTCCGGAGCCAGCCCTCCCATTCCGTCACGAGCTGGGCCGAGTCGCCGAGGGCGAAGACGACGACGGCGAAGATCAGGGAGATGATGACGTAGTCGATCAGCGCGCCGCCGGCGCGGCGGCCCCAGCTCGCCAGGGGCACGGCCGGGGCGAGCCCCGTCACGGCGGCGGCGTCGGCCGGTGCGGCCGCGCGGGCCGCGCGCGATCCCAGTGGCCGCCACGCCGGGGTCAGGTCCTGGATGGTCAGGTCGAGGGCGGGCTCGCGGGCCGGCGCCCGCCGGACGGGCTCGGCCTTGCGGCGGACCCGCTGGGTCCAGGCGGCGCCGTCCCAGTAGCGCTCCCGCGCCTCGTCGGCCGGGTCGTCGTACCAGCCTCGGGGCGGGTTCGCGTGGTTCGTCACGGGGACAAGTGTGCCTCATGTCCGCCCGGCTTGGCCTTTCGAGCGTGACCGGGCGGCCGCGTGACCACGTTCTGGAAGGGGCCGAAACACGACTGAAACAGCCCTACGGTGAACTAGCCCTCGGCCCCGTGCCCGTGCGGCGGCTTCATTCCGACCGAAATTGAGGAACCACACCCATGAGACGACACATCATCGTGACGGCCGTGTCGGCGGCTGCGCTCCTGGCCCTCGGGGCCTGTTCCGGCTCGTCCAACACATCCGGCGGTTCGTCGGCGTCCGGCGACGCGGCGTACACAGTCACGTCCGGCAAGCTCACGATCTGCGCCGACATCCCCTACCCGCCCTTCGAGATCGAGGACTCGTCCGCGCCGACGGGCTACTCCGGTTTCGACATCGAGATCGCCGGGGCCATCGCCGACAAGCTCGGCCTCGAGCTCGTCGTCAACGACGTCGACTTCGACGCGCTCCAGTCGGGGACGGTCCTCGTGGCCGGCCAGTGCGACATGGGCACGTCCGCCATCACCATCACGGAGGAACGCAAGGCCAACATCGACTTCGCGGACCCCTACTACGACTCGCTCCAGTCCCTCCTCGTCAAGAAGGACTCCGGGATCAAGACGCTGGCCGACCTGGCCGGCAAGGCGATCGGGACGCAGCAGGGCACGACCGGCCTCAACTACGCCGAGGAGAACGCCCCGGCGGACGCCACGATCCAGCAGTTCCCGTCCGACGGCGAGCTGTGGCCCGCGCTCCAGGCGGGGCTGGTCGACGCGATCCTGCAGGACCTGCCGGTCAACGTCCAGCACGTCAAGGACGACCCCAGCTACGAGGTCGTCGAGCAGTACCAGACCGACGAGCAGTACGGCTTCGCGTTCGCCAAGGGCGAGCATGTCCAGCTCCGCGAGGACGTCAACACGCAACTGGCGGCCCTCAAGGCCGACGGGACGTACCAGACGATCTACGACAAGTACTTCGCCGCCTAACCCCATCCATCCACCCAAGCCCACCGCGGTGGGGGCCCCGGCTCTCGGCCGGGGCCCCGCCGTTCCCACGGCGCCGGTTCCCCCCGGTTGGGCCGTGGGCGAACTTCTCACGGGGAGGACCCCGAGATGACCCTGACCGACATCCGCCCGACGGTACGACGACGCATCGCCCGGCTGTCCTCGTACACGATCGCCCTCATCATCGTGGTGATCCTGGCGTTCATCGGGGACTGGCCCCGGATGGGACGCCAGTTCTTCAACTTCGAGATCATGAAGAAGATCTTCCCCAGCATCGTCACGATCGCCCTACGCAATACCCTGATCTACACGGTCATCGCGTTCGTCATCGGGACCTTCTTCGCCATCATCCTGGCGCTGATGAAGATGTCGAAGGGGCCGGCCCACTGGTTCGCCGTCGGCTTCATCGAGCTGTTCCGCGGCCTCCCGGCCCTGCTGACGATCTTCGGCTGCGCCTACATGATCCCGATCGCGTTCAACTTCCATTGGCCTTCGATCGGCGGGTCGCAGGGCGTCGCGGCGGGCTTGACCGGCCTCATCCTCGTGACCTCGGCCTATAACGCGGAGGTCATCCGGTCCGGCATCGAGGCGGTGCCCAAGGGCCAGCGGGAGGCATCACGCTCGCTCGGCATGTCGCACATCGAGACGACCGTGTACGTCATCCTCCCCCAGGGGGTCCGCATCGTCATCCCGCCGCTGACGAACGAGTTCGTCATGCTGTTGAAGGACTCGGCCCTGCTGTTCATCGCCGGGGCGACGGTCAAGACGCGCGAGCTGACGACGTTCGGCCGGGACGGCATGACGAGCAACATGAACGCCACGCCGTTCGTCTGCGCCGCCATCCTGTACCTGCTCGTGACGATCCCGCTGACGTACCTCGTCGGGCGGCTGGAGAAGAAGATGGCGGTGAAGAAATGAGCCCGGCGAACCCCAAGCTCCACGAGCGCGACACGCCCGACCCCAGCGCGCCCCCGATCCAGGTCATCGGGCTGCACAAGCACTTCGGGACCAACCACGTCCTCAAGGGCATCGACCTGACGGTCAACAAGGGCGAGGTGGTCTGCGTCATCGGGCCGTCGGGCTCGGGCAAGTCGACGTTGCTGCGGTCGGTCAACCTGTTGGAGTGGCCGACCGGCGGCAAGGTCTACATCGAGGGGATCGACGTCCAGGACCCCGACGTCAACCTCGACTACGTCCGGACGCGGATCGGCATGGTCTTCCAGCAGTTCAACCTGTTCCCCCACATGACCGCGCTCCGCAACACGACGATCGCCCAGGAGAAGGTCTTGGGGAGGTCACGCGCGGAGGCCGAGCAGTGCGGCCGGGACATGCTCGAGCGGGTCGGGCTGGAGGACAAGATCTACGCCCACCCGTCCCAGCTCTCCGGCGGCCAGCAGCAGCGCGTGGCCATCGCCCGGGCGCTGGCGATGAACCCGGACATGATGCTGTTCGACGAGCCGACGTCGGCCCTCGACCCGGAACTCGTCGGCGAGGTCTTGCAGGTCATGCGCGACCTGGCACAGTCCGGCATGACGATGATGGTCGTGACCCACGAGATGGGCTTCGCCCGCGAGGTCGGGTCCCGGCTGATCTTCATGGACGACGGCGTCATCGTGGAAGAGGGCCTCCCGCGTGACGTCCTGGCCAACCCGCAACACCCGAGGACGCAGGCATTCCTGTCGAAGGTGTTGTAGGCCCTCAGCTCAGGGGTGTGGGCATGGACTCCCAGAGTTCCTTGCATTCCGGGCAGATCGGGTACTTCTCCGGGTTGCGGCTCGGCACCCAGATCTTGCCGCACAGCGCGACCACGGGCGTGCCCATGATCATCGCCTCGGTCAGCTTCTGCTTGTCGACGAAGTGGGAGTAGCGCTCGTGGTCGTCCTCGTCCTCGTGGACGGCCTCGCGGTCCAACACGGTGGTGGCGCCAGGCGCCAGCCGGATGCCCTCGGATTCACTCACGGGCGCTAGCTTAGCCATCGCCTTCCTGGATGAAGTCGATCAGGCGCTCGACGTTCGTCACGAACGCGCGGTCGAGGTCTTCCCACGTCTTGACGGCGGACCGGATCCGGCGCCAGGCCTGGGCCAGGTCGGCCTGGGTCCGGTACGCCCAGCCGAGGCGCTCGCAGACGCCCGTCTTCCAGTCCTGGCCCTTGGGCACGTCGGGCCACGCGGCCAGACCGAGGGCGGCCGGGTTGACCGCCTGCCAGATGTCGACGTAGCGGTGGCCGAGGATGAGGACGTGGGCGCCGTACGGGCCGGAGCGGACGGCGTCGGCGATCTTGGTCTCCTTCGTGCCGGGGGTCAGGTGGTCGGCCAGGACGCCGAGGCGGCGGCTGGGCCCGGGCTGGAAGTTCGCCACGTAGTCCGCCAGGTGGTCGAGGCCGCCGAGGGGCTCGGTCACGACGCCGATGTGGCGGAGGTCGTCGCCCCAGACGCGCTCGATCAGCTCGGCGTCGTGGAGGCCCTCGACCACGAGGCGGGAGGCGTGGGCGACCTGGGCCGGGCCGGTCGGGCCGGCCAGCGAGCCGGAGGCCGTGTGGCCGGGCGCGGGCGCGGCGCGGCGGACCGGGGCGACCAGCGTGACGGGCTTGCCCTCCAGCAGGAAGCCGGGACCAATCGGGAAACTTTTCTTGTTGCCGTGGCGGTCCTCGAGGACGACCCAGCCGTTCTCCCACGTGGTGACCGCGCCGCACCACCCGGACGTGGCGTCCTCGACCACCAGGTCCAGAGCGAGGGTCACGGTTTTCGCCTGTGGTTTGGCGGCCTTCTGCCAGCCAGGCGCCAGCACATCCGTGGGATACCGATCAATCACCATCCGACTGTACCCGTTGTGACGTTGGGGACGGTTCCTTTGTCACACTGTTCGCCGCGCTCGCCGGGCGCGCGTTGGGTCCGGCGCGCGGCCAGGCACGCTGGCTTGGCCAGGGGGTCGGGCACGCTGGCTACGGAGCGAGGAACGAGCGACAGCCAGCGGGCCTGAACACCGTGGCCCCGCGGGAGACTCCCCCTGCCGGCCACGGTGTCAGGCCCTGTGGCTGTCGCTCGCAGAGCTCGCTCCGTAGCCACAGTGCCCGACCCCCAGGCCTAACCCAATCCCCCGGCCAGACCCAGGCCGAGGTCCCACCCCCCGGCCACCCCAAACCCCATGTCATCCCGGCGAAAGCCGGGATCTTTCCGTGCACCGAGACAAACCACCCCAGCCCGACTTGCACCCGGCTGCTCGACCGCCCCAGGACAGATCCCGGCTTTCGCCGGGATGACAACGTGTCTTGACACGGGGAACACGCCCCGGCCCCAGCGAGGTGTCGGCCCAGGCCGAGGTGTCAGGCGCCGCCGCCCTGGCGACGGAGGAGCCCAGGCGGCGGCCCCTGATACCGCGGCCGACCCCACACAACAACCCCCACCGGCCGAGGTATCTGACGCCGCCGCCCGGGCTCCTCCGTCGCCAAGGCCGCAGCATCAGACACCTCGGCCTCAGCAGCGGCGGCGGGCGCGGGCGGCCAGGAGCAACTGCAGGCCTACGGCCAAGGCCAGCAGCGCGCCCCAGACTCTTGCCTGGCTGGCTGTGGCGCCGGTGCCTGGGAGAACGACCGGCGGGAGCAGGGTCGGGCTCGCCGACGGCAGAGGGCCGGCGGATGGAGTCACATTCGAGGTCGGTGTGACGCCCGCCGTCGGACTGACGCTCGCGGACGGCGCCACGCTCGCGGACGGCGCAGCAGTCGCGGACGGCGTGACACTGGCGGACGGCGTCACGCTCGCAGAGGGCGCGACAGTGGCGGACGGCGTGACGTCGGCTGTTGGTTGCGGTTCGCGTGGGCGGACGACCCAGAACTGGTCCGTCACCGCGTCGTCGCTGAAGCCCACGGTCAACGTGTGTTCGCCGTCGGCCAGGGTCTCCAGGTACGCGGCGTACAGGGTCGTGACGGTCGAACCGCGCCGCACGTCGTACTGGCCCGCCGTCAGCCGGACGCCGTCGACGGCCACCCAGCCCGCGAACTCGCTGAAGTCACGCTGAATGGTGTGGATCAGGTCACGGCCGCTGCCCCGGGTGTACTCGGGGTCGTCGAAGCCGTGGTCGCCCGGACTCGGCGTGGCAGTCGGCGCCAGGCTCGGGGCGGGCGTGGGCGACGGGCTCGGCGTCTCCGCCGGCGAGGGGCTGGGGTCAGGCGTCGCCGTCTCATCCGGCCGGCCGGGGTCGTGCGGCCCGATGGTCGGCGGCGGCGCCGACTCCGTCGGCGAAGGCACCGCCGTGGCCGACGGGACCGGCGTGGCGCTCGGTGTCGGCGTCACGCTGACACTCGGCGTCGCCACCGCAGTCGGGGTCGGGCTCGGCGTGGGCGACCCTGTCGGCGTCGCACTGGGCGTCACGCTCGGCGCCGGCGACTCGACCGGCGTCGGACTCGGCGTGGGCGACTCGACCGGCGTTGGCGTCGGACTCGGCGTAGGCGTCGGACTCGGCGTCACGCTGGGAGCCGGGCTCGGCGCAGCAGCCACGCTCGGAGTCGGTGTCGGCGTCGCGCTGGGCGTCGGGCTCGGGCTCGGAGTCGGTGTTGGCGCC
>JAISTC010000037.1 GCA_031272805.1 Propionibacteriaceae bacterium | reverse complement strand
ACGGCGCCACGACAGAAAGGAGGTGGCCGCGCATGGGCTTAGCTGACCAACTCAGTGACGCACTGTCGGGGCATGCCGACGAGATCAAAGCCGGAATCGAGAAGGCGGGTGATCTCGTCGATGAGAAGACGGGCGGGAAGTTCGCCTCCCAAGTCGACCAGGTCCAGGAAAAGCTGGAAGGCCTCCTGGGGAAGAAGGACTGATCGCCAGTTCGGCTCCGCTCTGCGAAGAGCCCAACCCGGGGGGTCGGCTCAGGCCGGCCCCCCGGCCTTTTTTTCGCCCAAGATCAGGGGCACGGCGCGGCCCTGGTCCCGCGCCCCGTCCTGCCGGGCGGCCCAGGCGTCGCCGCCCCGGGTCCGGACCAGGTTCGTGATCCCGCCGTCGGCCACGAGGTGGTGGGGCGCGGCGTATGTGATCGCCACGTCGGCCAGGTCGCCGGGGCGGGGCCGGAGCGCCGGGTCGGCGGGCGCGGCGACGTGGACGAGCCGGTTGTCCCGGGCGCGGCCGGAGAGCCGGTGGGTGTCGGCGTCCTTGCGCCCCTCGCCCTCCGCGAACAGGACCTCGACGGTCTTGCCGACCTGGGCCTGGTTTTCCTCCCAGGCGATCTCGCCGACGAGGTCGACCAGCCGCTCGTAGCGGGCCTGCTTGACCGCGTGCGGTACCTGGTCCGGCATGGTCGCGGCCGGCGTGCCGGGCCGGATCGAGTAGAGGAACGTGAAGGCGGCGGCGAAGCGGGCCTGGCGCACGACGTCGAGGGTCTCCTCGAACTCGGCCTCGGTCTCGCCGGGGAAGCCGACGATGATGTCGGTCGTGATGGCGGCCTCGGGCAGCGCCTCCCGGACCCGGCCGAGGATGCCGAGGAAGCGGTCCCGCCGGTAGCTCCGGCGCATCCGCTTCAACACGGAGTCGGAACCCGACTGGAGCGGCATGTGGAGGCTGGGCATGACGTTGGGCGTCTCGGCCATCGCGGCGATGACCGAATCGGTGAAGTCCTTCGGGTGCGGGCTGGTGAAGCGGACGCGGCGCAGCCCGTCGATGTCGCCGCAGGCCCGGAGTAGCTGGGCGAAGGCGTCACGGTCGCCGAAGCCGGCGCCGAAAGTGTTGACATTCTGGCCGAGCAGCGTGACCTCCTGGACACCCTCGTCGACCAGCATCTTGATCTCGGCGAGGACGTCGCCGGGGCGGCGGTCGACCTGGACGCCGCGCAGGGCGGGGACGATGCAGAACGTGCATGTGTTGTTGCAGCCGACCGAGATGGCGACCCAGCCGGAGTAGGCGGAGTCGCGGTGGGCGGGGAGCGTCGAGGGGACGTCGACCAGGGCGTCCTTGATCTCGACCTGGGCCGCCTTCGTAACGCGGGCGCGCTCGAGGAGGACGGGGAGGGAGCCCAGGTTGTGGGTGCCGAAGACGACGTCGACCCACGGCGCCTTGCGGGTCACGCTGTCGCGGTCCTTCTGGGCCATGCAGCCGCCGACGGCGATCTGGAGGTCCGGCCGCTGGGCCTTCTCGGGGGCGAGGTGGCCGAGGTTGCCGTAGAGCCGGTTGTCGGCGTTCTCGCGCACGGCGCACGTGTTGAACACGACCACGTCGGCCGGGACCCCCTCGGGCGCGGCCACATAGCCCGCGGCCTCCAGCACACCCGCGATCCGCTCGGAATCATGGACATTCATCTGGCAGCCGTAGGTCACAACCTCATACGTGCGCGTCACGGGGGACGATGGTACCCAACCGCGCCAGCCAGAGCCTCTCCCCGTCATGCGACGCTGTAGGCCACCAGGAGGGCGTCGGATTGGCCGTAGTTGCCCGGCAGGTCGCCGTCGCCGGAAGTCGCGGCCCCGACCGCCGTGATCTGGCCGCCGGTCGGGACGACCGCCCAGAAGCGGTCCAAGCCGCTGCCGCCGAACGTGGTCAGCCAGGATCGGCCACCGTCGGACGCATAGCGGGCGACGAGGGCGTCGGCCTCGCCGCGATCGCCCGGCAGGTCAGCGTCGCCGGGAGTGGACTCCCCCACCACGACCGCGGCCAGCCCGACCGCCAGGGCGGCGCCAACCCAGATCGGCCGCCGGCTTGGGGGCTTCGGGCGCGTGAGCGGGATCGGACCCGCTTCAGGGGAATCTGTCATGGCTCGTCCCTTCGGAGTCGGCCTGGGCTGGGGGCCGGAGTAGGACTGGGTGGCTGGTTGGCCCCGTGAACCGCTGTCGGAGTCGGTCACGAGTCCGTCGGCATCAACGCTGCCAACGTCACAGCGAACGTTACCCGTACTCGGAGCCCAGTGGAGGAGCCACGACAGCCAAGAGACGATCACCGTGGAGGCGGCCAGCCAGCGCGGACACATGAAACACTAGTCCGCAGAAACGCAAAGGAGAGATGGTGCCCCCAAGGAAGAAGGCCCAGGCGGCGAAGAGTTTGGAGGCGACGCTGTGGGACGCCGCCGACGAGCTGCGC
This sequence comes from Propionibacteriaceae bacterium, assembly GCA_031272805.1. Taxonomy (GTDB): domain Bacteria; phylum Actinomycetota; class Actinomycetes; order Propionibacteriales; family Propionibacteriaceae; genus WQYJ01. Next base: position 7,123 of record JAISTC010000037.1, on the reverse strand, counting down.
GGGAAGATGGATTCGGCGCAGTACAAGCACGTCGTGCTCGGGTTGATCTTCCTCAAGTACATCTCCGACACGTTCGCAGTCCGGCAACGCGACCTCGCCGCCCTAGTCGACGACCCGGACTCCGAGTACTTCATGCCGACTGAAGACGCCAAACGCTCGGTCTTGGAGGACCGGGACGAGTACACCGCCGAGGGCGTCTTCTGGGTTCCCGAATCCCACCGCTGGGAGGATCTCCGCCGGGCGGCCAAGCAGGCCGACATCGGCCAGCGGGTGGACGCCGCGATGGAGGCCATCGAGCGCGAGAACCCGACGTTGCGCGGCGTGTTGCCCAAGAACTACACGCAACGAGAGTTGGCGCCGGAGGCCATTGGCGGGCTGATCGACACGTTCTCCCGCCAGGACCTGGCCTCCGAGGAGTTCAAGGACCTCGACGTCCTGGGCCGGGTCTACGAGTACTTCCTCGGCCAGTTCGCCAGCAACGAGGGCAAGAAGGCCGGCGAGTTCTACACGCCACGGTCCGTCGTCCAACTCCTCGTCGCCATGCTCCAGCCCTACCACGGGCGGGTCTTCGACCCGGCCTGCGGCTCGGGCGGCATGTTCGTCCAGGCCGACCGGTTCGTCGCCGCCCACGGCGGGAGCCGCAACGACATCTCCGTCTTCGGCCAGGAGTCCAACCCGACGACCTGGCGGCTGGCCAAGATGAACCTGGCCCTGCGCGGCATCGAGGCCAACCTCGGCCCCAAGTGGGGCGACTCCTTCCACGCCGACGCCCACCCGGATCTCCGGGCCGACTACGTCCTCGCCAACCCGCCCTTCAACGACTCCAAGTGGGGCGGCGAACGGCTGCGCCAGGACCCGCGCTGGCGCTTCGGCGTCCCCCCGGCCCAGAACGCCAACTACGCCTGGCTCCAACACTTCTTGTATCACTGCGCCCCCACGGGCACGGTCGGCACGGTCCTCGCCAACGGCTCGCTCTCCTCGCAACAGAACGGCGAGGGCGACATCCGCCGGGCCATGGTCGACGCCGACGTCGTCGAATGCCTCGTCGCCCTGCCGCCCCAGTTGTTCTACGGGACGCAGATCCCGGTCTGCCTCTGGTTCCTGACCCGCAACAAGGCGGGCCGGGCCAACGGCGCCCGCCCCACCCGGTCGCGCCAGGGCGAGACCCTGTTCATCGACGCCCGCCAGATCGGCCACATGGCGACCCGCACCCTGCGCGAGTTCTCCACCGAGGACATCGACCGCATCGCCGGGACGTACCACGCCTGGCGCGGCTCGGCCGAGAACGGTGCAGAGGCGTACGCCGACGTGGCGGGCTTCTGCAAGGCCACGACCACGGCCGGCATCGCGGACAACGGATACGTCCTCACGCCGGGCCGGTACGTCGGCAGCGAGGAGACGGAGGACGACGGCGAGCCGTTGGACGAGAAGATCGCGCGGTTGGCAACGGATGTCCGAGAGGGCTTCGCGAAACGGGCAACATTGCAGGACCGAGTGTTGGCCTGCCTGAACTCTTTGGCGGTCAGCAATGAGTGAAAGCCACCTCCCTGTTGAGGCTGCGTGGCCCACCTTCACGTTGGGTGAGATCACGACAAAGGTTGGTTCAGGCGCAACTCCCCGAGGTGGCGCTGAGACCTACCTACCATCCAGAGTTCAGTTCGCTCTAATTCGCAGTCAGAACGTGTTCGACAGGCGATTCGACTTCTCCGGGCTTGCTTTCATCAGCGATTCGCAAGCTCACGGTCTCCGGTCCGCAGCCGTAAGACGAGGGGATGTCTTGCTCAACATCACGGGTGACGGCGTCACTTTCGGCAGGGCGTGCATGGTCCCCGACGCGGTGCTGCCAGCCTGTGTCAATCAGCACGTTTGCATCGTTCGACCCGATCTTGACGTAGCCGATCCTGGCTATGTCCTCGCCTTCCTCACGCATCCAGACACCAAGCCGTATATCGAGTCCTTCAACTCTGGAGGATCCCGCCGGGCGATAACGAAGGGACACATTCAGTCCTTTGAGCTGTGCCTGCCTCCTCTGCCTGTGCAGCGGCGGATCGCCGCCGTCCTCGGCTCCCTCGACGACCTGATCGAGACCAATGGCATGCTGGTGGAACGGCTGGCCCGCTGGGTCCACGCAGTGGTCGGGACGGTGGATGGTGACGCCACACTGGGCGACTTGGCGAGCGCCTCAAAGCCCAAGCAGGTTCGTCCCAGCGGGCGCGTCGCCCACTACTCACTTCCTGCCTTTGACAACGGGGCCTCGCCGGAGGTGGTCGACGGGGCAAGCATCCAGAGTGGCAAGCTGGCGCTGTATGAGCCATGCGTGCTCGTGTCCAGGCTCAATCCTCGGTGGGAGCGCTGTTGGATGGTGTATCCCGGGCCCAACTCGGTGGCGTCTACCGAGTTTGTCCCGTTGACCGCCAACTCCGGCGTGACTCCGGAAGAAGTGTGGGCAGTGGTCTCAGCTTCCGGGTTCTGGGAACAAATGCGCTTGCATGTCAGAGGAACGACGGGGAGCCGCCAGCGGGTGGACAAGGCCGAAGTGCTGACTCTGACCGTGCCAGACACGCGTACGTTGTCTGACGCTGCTCGCACTAGCATCAGGACAGCGGTCGTGGCTATCCAGGGACTCCGAGACGAGATGACCGAGCTTGCCCGGACTCGTGACGAACTCCTGCCGCTCCTCATGTCGGGCCGCGTGCGCGTGGACGAGCGGTTGGAGGTGGCGGGATGAAGCCGTTCTACGCCGACCAGGCCGCCTGGGCGGACAAGGTGGGGAGGATCTACGCCGCGCTGGAGCGGGTCAAGCTCTCGGAGGAACAGAATCCGAACAAGCTCACGTTGCGCAGGCAGAACCGCATCACGTCGGTCCACGCGACCACGGCCATCGAGGGCAACCGCCTCAGCGTCGGCGAGGTCGCGGGAGTCGTCAACGGCGTGGCGGTGTTCGGCCCGCCGCGGGACATCCTGGAGGTCCAGAACGCGTACGCCGCCTACGAGGCCCTGGACAGCTTCGATCCTTACTCGGTGACTTCGTTCCTCAGAGCCCACTCCCTGTTGACCACGGGGTTGGTCGCCGAATCCGGGGCGTTCCGGACGGTCGACGTCACGGTCCAGCGTGCAGACGGCGAGGTCTTGCACACGGGCGCCGAGCCGGCGATCGTGCCGAAGGCGGTCAGGCAGTTGCTGGAGTGGGCCCAGGAGAGTGCCGCGCATCCGCTGATCGCCAGCAGCGCCGTCCATTTCATGATCGAGTACATCCACCCGTTCCGCGACGGCAACGGCCGGATCGGCCGGCTGTGGCAGACGCTGCTACTCAGCCGGTGGAACGACCTGTTCGCCTGGATGCCGACCGAGACCTTGATCCACCACAACCAGCTCGGCTACTACCAAGCGTTGCAGGCGTCCCACAACGGCCACATCGAGGCCTCGCCCTTCATCTCCTACATGCTCGACATCATCGAGCACGCGCTCAACCAGTACCGCACGACCGTCGAGACCAAGCCCGCTCGGGCCGACCGGGGTGGCGGGACTCCTGAAGGCGCCGGTGTCGGTGTAAATGACGGTGTAAATGACGGAGTAAACGACGGAGTCAGCGTCGGCGCCAGTGACGGGCCGTCCGGTCTGGACGCAGCCATCCTCCAAGCCCTGGCGGAGGAGCCCCGGCTGACCGGCGCTGCGTTGGCGGCGGCGCTGGGCAAGAGCCGCCGGACCATTGAGCGCCGTCTCGCCAGGTTGAAGAGTGCCGGGCTGTTGGAGCGGGTGGGCCCGGACAAGACCGGGAGTTGGCGGGTGGTGCGATGAACCCCACGGAAGACGAACTCGAACGCTGGGTTCTGGAGATGCTGGCCGAGGTGGGGTGGTCGCATGTGTACGGCCCGGCCATCGCGCCGGGCGAGCCGGGCGCTGAGCGTGACGACTATCGGGACGTGATTCTGGAGGGCCGGTTGCGGCAGGCTGTCGTCCGCCTCAATCCGCAGTTGCCGCCGCCAGCGGTCGAAGACGTGGTGGCGACGGTACGGCGCACGGAGTCGCCGGTGATCGAGTCGGAGAACTGGAACGCTTACCGCCTGCTGATCCACGGCGTGCCCGTCGAATACCGCAATGAGGACGGCCGCCTGCGGTCGGACCGAGCCTGGTTGGTCGACTGGGACCATCCCAAGGCCAACGATTTGGCCGCCGTCAACCAGTTCAGCGTCGCGGGGCCGAAGAGGACCCGCCGCCCCGACCTGTTGCTGTTCGTGAACGGCCTGCCGTTGGCGATCTTCGAGTTGAAGCGGCCCGGCAAGTCCTACGCCAAGGTGGACGGGGCCTTTCGGCAGTTGCAGACCTACCGCAGCCAGATCCCCGACGTGTTCAAGTGGAACCAGGTCGCGGTCGTCTCTGACGGGCCGCAGGCGTTGGCCGGCTCGTTCTCGGCCCCGTGGAATCACTGGGCGGCCTGGAAGACCATCGACGGCGAACGGCGTGATCCGAAGAACGTCGACCAGTTGCCCATCCCGCAGATCGAGGTCCTCACCCGGGGCCTGTGCCGCCCGGAGGTCTTCCTGGACCTCTGCCGCCACTTCGTGGCGACGTTCGGAGACGGCCACGAGACCCGCAAGGCCGTGGCGAAGTACCACCAATACTGGGCGGTCAAGAAGGCCGTGGCGGAAACCCTGGAAGCCATGGAGATGGACGGCCGCATCGGCGTGGTGTGGCACACCCAGGGTTCCGGCAAGTCCCTGGAGATGGCCTACTACGCGGGTTGCGTCATGACGCATCCGGGGATGGACAACCCGACGATCATCGTCCTGACCGACCGCAACGACCTGGACGACCAACTCTTCGAGGAGACGTTCGCCCTGGCCAAGCCCGGCTCGCCGTTGCCCGAAGCCCCGGTGCAGGCCGAGTCCCGGGCGCAACTGAAAGAGCTCCTGGCGGGCCGCGAGTCGGGCGGGATCATCTTCAGCACGTTGCAGAAGTTCGGCTTGGACAAGTCAGACCGGGAGGCCGGGCGGGCGTTCCCGCTCTTGTCGGACCGGCCCAATATCGTGGTCATGGTCGATGAGGCGCACCGCTCCAACTATGACGTCATCGACGGGTTCGCCCGCAATGTGCGCGACGCCCTGCCGCAGGCGGCGTTCATCGGCTTCACCGGCACCCCGATCGACGAGAAGGACCGCTCGACGGCCGAAATCTTCGGCAACTACATCGACGAGTACGACATGACCCAGGCCATCAAGGATGGCGCCACGGTCAAGGTGTTCTACGAGGCGCGGTTGGTCAAGGTGGAGCTCCCGGAAGAGGCCAAGGCCGAGATCGACGACGAGTTCGACGATGCCACCACCGGTTCCGAGGACGAGATCAGCGAGCGGTTGAAGAGCAAGTGGGCCAAGGTCGAGGCCATCGTCGGTTCCGAGAAGCGCATCCAACAGTTGGCCGCCGACATCGTGGCCCACTGGGAGGCCCGCCGGGAGGTCTTGGCGGGCAAGGGCATGATTGTCACGATGTCACGGCGGATCGCCGTCGAACTGTACGACGCGATCGTCGCGTTGCGGCCCGAGTGGCACAGCGACGACGACGCCCAAGGCGTCATCAAGGTGGTCATCACCGGCCAGGCCACCGACCCGGCGTCCTACCAGCCGCACATCCGCACCAAGCAGGAGCGGCGGGCGATGAAGAAGCGCGCCTGTGACGCCGCTGACCCGCTGGAACTGGTCATCGTGCGCGACATGTGGCTGACCGGGTTCGATTCGCCGCCGATGCACACGATGTACGTCGACAAACCGATGCGTTCTGCGGGCTTGATGCAGGCGATCGCCCGCGTCAACCGGACCTTCAAGGACAAACCGTCCGGCCTGATCGTCGACTACATCGGCATCGCCGAGAACCTGAAAGACGCCCTCGCGACCTACACCGACCGAGACAAGCAGGGCCGGGCCATTGGCGAAGACGTCCGGCGCGGCGCCATCCCGCAGATGCTCGCCGAGCACGCGGTAGTGTCCGACATCCTGGACGGCATCGACTGGGTGGCCATCCTCGGCAGCGGCGACGCCAAGGCGTTCGTCTATGCCGTGACCGCCGCGGTTGACTACTTGCTGGAGTCGGAGCGCGGCCGGGAAGCGTCCGGCGACGACGTCACGGAGGGCGAATTCGACGCGGCGGCCACCTCCGACCAGTCGTCCCTGAAGAAGCGCTTCGTGGCGCACGCCGGACGGCTCAAGCGCTTGTTCGCCTTGGTGCCGACCTCGGCAGAAGCCGAGGCCATCCGCGAGGACGTGTCGTTCTTCGACGCCGTTCGCCAGTCCATCGCGAAGATCGAAGCAGTGGATCGCGGCCCGGACGGGGAAGCGGCCCTCGACACCGCCGTCCGCCAAATCGTCAGCCAGCACATGACCGGCACAGGAGTGATCGACATCTTTGCCGAGGCCGGGCTGGAGCGGCCGGACATCTCCATCATCGATGACGAGTTCCAGGCCAAGTTCGAAGCGTCAGGCCAGAAGAACATCCAACTGGAAGCTGTGCGCCGACTCATCAACGGCGAGGTCAAGCTCATCGGGAAGCGCAACGTGGTCGCAGGCCGGCGCTTCTCCGAGATGCTGTCCGAGGCGTTGAATCGCTACCAGAACCGCACGATCGACGCCGCCGAAGTCATCGCAGAGATAGTCGCAATCGCCAAAGCCATCCGCGCCCAACGCCAGCGCGGCGAGGAGACTGGCCTCACCGACAACGAGCTGGCTTTCTACGACGCGCTGGCCACCAACGAGTCGGCCCGGCTGGCCATGGCAGACGACACGTTGAAGGCCATCGCCCAAGAGCTGACCCAGATCGTCCGCCACGATGCCAAGACCGACTGGCAAGTCAAGGAGACCGTGCGGGCGAAACTGCGCACCCGCATCAAGCGACTGCTGTTGAAGCACGGGTACCCGCCCGACATGGAACCGGCCGCCACGGCCCTGGTGATTCAACAAGCCGAGGTCATGGCCGAGGCCGGCGACGACTGATGCGCTCAGGCTGACGAGGCCCGCTCGTCGGCCAGGGTGAACACCACTCGGCGGACGACTGATTCGGGGAAGCCGCGGCGGGCCAGTAGGCCCGCCAGGCGGCGCTCGAATGTCGTCCGGTCCAACCCCGTCATCGTCCTCGC
>JAISTC010000025.1 GCA_031272805.1 Propionibacteriaceae bacterium | reverse complement strand
GGCTTCCGCCTCGGCATCTCGACCGACCACGTCTCGCGCTGGTACTCCGACAAGCAGTACGCCGAGTTCGTGGCCGAGGACGTCAAGATCCGCCGCTACCTGGCCAAGAACCTGGAGCGTGCCGGCATCTCGTCCGTCGAGATCGAGCGCCGCGGCGAACGCGTCACGATTTACCTCTACGCCGCCCGGCCGGGCATCGTCATCGGCCGTAACGGCGCCGAGGCGGAGAAGGTCCGCGCCGAGCTGGAGAAGCTGGCCGGCAAGCAGGTCCAGCTCAACATCCTCGAGGTCAAGAACCCCGAGATCGACGCCCAGCTCGTCGCCCAGGGCATCGCGGAGCAACTCGGCCAGCGGGTCGCGTTCCGCCGGGCCATGCGCAAGGCGCAGCAGTCCGCCATGCGGGCCGGCGCCGTCGGCATCCGGATCCAGTGCTCCGGCCGTCTCGGCGGCGCGGAAATGAGCCGGTCCGAGTTCTACCGCGAGGGCCGTGTGCCGCTGCACACGCTCCGCGCCGACATCGACTACGGCTTCTACGAGGCCCGGACCACCTTCGGCCGCATCGGCGTGAAGGTGTGGATCTACAAGGGCGATGTGACGGGCACGCGCGCCGAGCGCGCCGCCCAGAAGGCCGCCCGCCAGGCCGCCCTCGGCCGCCAGCGCCCGGGCCGCCGTCCGGGCCGCGGTGAGCGCGGCGACCGCCCCGAGCGCGGCTCGCGCCGCCGCGAGGGCGAGGCGGCGACGGCCGCCCCGGCCGAGGCAACCGCCCCGGCTGCCACCACCGATCAGGCAGGAGCGTGACATGCTGATTCCCCGTCGCGTCAAGTTCCGCAAGCAGCACCACCCGAAGCGCGGTGGCGTGGCCAAGGGCGGCACGAAGCTCGCCTTCGGCGAGTACGGCATCCAGGCCCTCGAGAGTTCGTATCTGACGAACCGCCAGATCGAGGCCGCCCGTATCGCCATGACCCGTCACATCCGCCGTGGCGGCAAGGTTTGGATCAATGTCTACCCGGACCGGCCGCTGACGAAGAAGCCCGCCGAGACCCGCATGGGCTCCGGCAAGGGCTCGCCCGAGTGGTGGGTCGTCAACGTCAAGCCCGGCAAGGTGCTCTTCGAGCTGGCCGGGGTCGGCGAGGACGTGGCCCGCGAGGCCATGCGGCTCGCCATCCACAAGCTGCCTTTCAAGGCGCGTTTCATCAAGCGGGAAGCGGGTGAGCTCTAATGGCGACCACCAAAGCCCACGAGTTGCGCGACATGAGCCGCGCGGATCTCAACGCCCGGATCACGGAACTCAAGAACGAACTGTTCACCTTGCGGTTCGCGTCCCAGACGGGCCAGCTCGAGTCGCACGGCCGGCTGCGCAGCGTCCGCAAGGACATCGCGCGCTGCTACACCGTGCTCCAGGAGCGCAACCTCGGTATCGTCCCCGATCCCGAATCTGAGGAGGAGTAAGCCATGGCTGAGGCTACGAAGGCCGCCAAGGCCCCCACAACCAAGCCCGAACGCGGCGGCCGCAAGGTCCGCGAGGGCGTCGTCGTGTCCGACAAGATGGACAAGACCGTCGTCGTGGCCGTCGAGGCCCGCGTCAAGCACCCTCTGTACGGCAAGGTCATGACCCAGACCTCGCGGCTCAAGGTCCACGACGAGGCCAACGCGGCCGGCGTCGGCGACCGCGTCCGCGTGATGGAGACCCGGCCGCTGTCCGCCACCAAGCGCTGGCGGCTGGTTGAGATCGTCGAAAAGGCGAAGTGAGGCACAAGCAATGATCCAGCAAGAGTCGCGGCTCAAGGTCGCCGACAACACGGGGGCGAAGGAGATCCTCTGCATCCGTGTGCTCGGCGGCTCGAAGCGCCGCTACGCCTACGTCGGCGACACGATCGTGGCGACCGTCAAGGACGCCATCCCCGGCGGCAACGTCAAGAAGGGCGAGGTCGTCAAGGCGGTCGTCGTCCGGACCCACAAGGAACACCGCCGCCCCGACGGCTCCTACATCCGGTTCGACGAGAACGCCGCCGTCATCCTCAACAACCAGGGCGAACCCCGCGGGACCCGTATCTTCGGCCCCGTCGCCCGCGAACTCCGCGAGAAGAAGTTCATGCGCATCGTCTCGCTCGCGCCGGAGGTGATCTAGATGGCTACCGGACTCCACGTCAAGAAGGGTGACCGCGTCAAGGTTCTGGCCGGCAAGGACAAGGGCACGATCGGCGAGATCATCGGCGTCGACGTCAAGGCCCGCCGCGTCACGGTCGCCGGCGTCAACATCGTCAAGCGGCACCGCAAGGACCGCCAGGACACGTCCACCCGCGGCGGCGTCATCAAGGGCGGCATCCTCAGCTCCGAGGCGCCCATCGACGCCAGCAACGTGGCGCTCGTCGTCCGCGACAAGTCCAACGCCGAGGTGCCGACCCGCGTCCGCTACGAGCGCCGCCAGGTGACGAAGAAGCGGCCCGACGGCTCCGAGTACCAGGGCTGGCGCAGCGTCCGCATCGCCGTCAAGACCGGGAAGGAGATCTGATGGCCGACAAGAAGCAGCCGCAGAAGAAGCCGCAGCAGAAGGCCGCCCCGCCGCCGCCGAAGAAGGAAGTGAAGGGCCCGAAGGTGCCGCGCGCCGAGAAGAAGCTCTCGGGTGTGGCGACCGGCTCGGTCGCCCGGCCCATCCCGCGGCTCAAGCAGCGCTACCGCGAGGAGATCGTGCCCGCGCTCCACGAGGAGTTCAAGTACGACAACGTCATGCGGATCCCCGGGCTGACCAAGATCGTCGTCAACATGGGCGTCGGCGAGGCCGCGCGTGACTCCAAGATCATCGACGCCGCCGTCTCCGACCTGGCCCAGATCACGGGCCAGAAGCCGCAGGTGACGAAGGCGCGCAAGTCCATCGCCCAGTTCAAGCTGCGCGAGGGCATGCCGATCGGCTGCCACGTGACGCTGCGCGGCAACCGGATGTGGGAGTTCGCCGACCGGCTGCTCTCCCTCGCCCTGCCGCGTATCCGCGACTTCCGCGGCCTGTCGCCGCGCCAGTTCGACGGCCAGGGCAACTACACGTTCGGTCTCACGGAGCAGGTCATGTTCCACGAGATCAACCAGGACAAGATCGACCGGCTGCGCGGCATGGACATCACGTTCGTGACGACGGCCACGACCGACGAGGAGGGCCGGGCGCTGCTCCGCCACCTCGGGTTCCCGTTCATGACCGACGAAGCCGCCGCCGCCCAGGCCGCCGCCAAGGCGCCCCGCAAGCGGTACACCCCTGTGAAGAAGAAGAGGTAAGCGCCCATGGCGACCACCGCAATCAAGGTCAAGCAGTCCCGCGCGCCGAAGTTCAAGGTCCGGGCCTACACCCGCTGCACCCGCTGCGGCCGGCCGAAGTCCGTCTACCGCAAGTTCGGCCTGTGCCGCGTCTGCCTCCGGCAGATGGCGCACCGCGGCGAACTGCCCGGCGTGACCAAGTCTTCCTGGTAACCCACCCCACCATCCCGCAAACGCCGTAGGTCCAATAGGAAACCCCGGCGAGAAAGAGGCTTTCAAGCCATGACGATGACCGATCCGATCGCAGACATGCTGACGCGTCTGCGCAACGCCAACCAGGCCTATCACGACTCGACGTCGATGCCGCACTCCAAGATCAAGGTGGGCATCGCCCAGATCCTGAAGCGCGAGGGCTACATCCTCGACTACAAGGTCGAGGACAACCCCGAGGGCCAGGTCGGCAAGACCCTGACCCTGACGCTCAAGTACGGCCGCAACCGCGAGCGGGCCCTCGCCGGCATCCGCCGCATCTCCAAGCCGGGCCTCCGGGTCTACGCCAAGTCGACCGCGCTGCCGCGGGTCCTCGGCGGCCTCGGCATCGCCATCATCTCGACGAGCCAGGGCCTCCTGACCGACCGGGAAGCCAACAAGAAGTCCGTCGGCGGGGAAGTCCTCGCCTACGTCTGGTGAGCGGGAGGTAAGCGAAAACCATGTCTCGTATTGGAAAGATGCCGATCCCGGTCCCGTCCGGTGTGTCGGTCACGCTCGACGGCCAGACCGTCGAGGTCAAGGGCCCGAAGGGCACCCTGAGCCACGTCGTGGCCCAGCCCATCACCGTCGCCCAGGAAGACAACCAACTCGTGGTCAGCCGGCCCGACGACGAGCGGCTCTCGAAGTCGCTCCACGGGCTGACGCGGACGCTCATCGCCAACATGGTGACCGGTGTCACCGCCGGCTTCGAGAAGAAGCTCGAGATCGTCGGCGTCGGCTACCGCGTCGTCCAGAAGTCCCCGACCCAGTTGGAGTTCGCGCTGGGCTTCTCCCACCCCGTGGTCGTCGACGCCCCGGAGGGCATCACGTTCACGGTCGAGACGCCGACGCGGTTCGTCGTCCAGGGCATCTCGAAGCAGGCCGTCGGCGAGGTCGCGGCCAACATCCGCAAGATCCGCAAGCCGGAGCCCTACAAGGGCAAGGGCGTGCGCTACTCCGGCGAAGTCGTCCGCCGCAAGGCCGGAAAGCAGGGTAAGTAGTTATGGCAATCACACTTCGGATTCCCAAGACGCTGGCCGACCGCCAGGCGTCCCGGCTGCGCCGCCAGAACCGGACGCGCAAGTCGATCACGGGCACGCCCGAGCGGCCCCGCCTGGTCGTGACCAAGTCGGCCAAGCACACGGTGGCGCAGGTCATCGACGACACGGTCGGCCGCACTCTGGCGTCGGCCTCGACGTTGGAGAAGCCCCTGCGCGCCGCCGCCGGCGACAAGTCGGCCAAGGCCAAGCAGGTCGGCCAACTCGTGGCCGAACGGGCCAAGGCCGCCGGCATCACCCAGGTCGTCTTTGACCGGGCCGGACACCAATACCACGGCCGGATCGCGGCCCTCGCCGAGGGCGCGCGTGAGGGCGGACTCGGGTTCTGAGGGAAGGAAAAGAACTCATGGCACAAGCTGGAACAGGCCGCCGCGGCCAGGGGACCGGCGGGAACGGCGAACGGCGCGGTCGGGACGACCGGCGCGGCTCGCGTCAGGAGACGGAAGCCCCCAAGAGCCAGTACTTGGAGCGCGTCGTCGCTATCAACCGCGTCGCCAAGGTCGTCCAGGGTGGCCGCCGCTTCGGCTTCACCGCCCTGGTCGTCGTCGGCGACGGCGAAGGCATGGTCGGTGTCGGCTACGGCAAGGCCAAGGAGGTCCCGGCGGCGATCGCCAAGGGCGTCGAGGAGGCCAAGAAGCACTTCTTCACGGTCCCGCGCATCCAGGGGACGATTCCCCACCCGGTCCAGGGCGAGGACTGCGCCGGCGTCGTGCTGCTGCGTCCCGCCGCCCCCGGTACCGGCGTGATCGCCGGCGGCGCCGCCCGCGCCGTCCTGGAGTGCGCCGGCGTCCACGACGTGTTGGCCAAGTCGCTCGGCTCGTCCAACGCGATCAACGTCGTCCACGCGACCGTCGCGGCCCTCAAGTCCCTCGAAGAGCCGGCCGCCGTGGCCCACCGCCGCGGCCTCCCGGTCGAGGACGTGGCCCCGGCCGCCCTGTTGAAGGCCGCCCAGGCCGGAACGGAGCACTGACATGGCGAAGCTCGCGATCACCCAGGTGAAGTCCGGCGTCGGCACGCTCAAGAACCACAAGGCGACCCTGCGCACCCTCGGTCTGAAGAAGATCGGCCAGACGGTCGTCCGCGATAACACCCCAGAAGTCCAGGGCATGGTGCGCGCTGTCGCCCACCTGGTGCAAGTGGAGGAGGCCAAGTAATGGGCTTGCAAGTCCACCATCTGCGTCCCGCGCCGGGCGCGCACACGAAGAAGCACCGCGTCGGCCG
>JAISTC010000120.1 GCA_031272805.1 Propionibacteriaceae bacterium | reverse complement strand
GGCGACGGCGACGGGCTGGGGCTCGGCGACGGGCTGGGGCTCGGTGAAGGCGAGGGGCTCGGGCTAGGCGAGGGAGACGGGCTCGGGCTCGGACTCGGCGAAGGGGACGGACTCGGGCTCGGGCTAGGCGAGGGAGACGGACTCGGGCTGGGAGACGGGCTCGGCGAAGGAGACGTACTCGGAGACGGAGACGGTCTCGGGCTCGGAGACGGACTCGGAGACGGAGACGGGCTCGGCGAAGGGCTCGGACTCGGCGAAGGGCTCGGAGACGGAGACGGACTCGGGCTCGGGCTAGGCGAGGGAGACGGACTCGGGCTCGGAGAAGGCGAAGGGCTCGGAGACGGGCTCGGCGAAGGCGAGGGACTCGGACTCGGCGAAGGCGACGGAGACGGAGACGGGCTCGGACTCGGGCTCGGGCTCGGGCTGGGGCTAGGCGAGGGAGACGGAGACGGGCTAGGAGACGGAGACGGGCTAGGAGACGGAGACGGACTCGGGCTGGGAGACGGGCTCGGGCTCGGAGAAGGCGAAGGGCTCGGAGATGGGCTCGGGCTCGGCGAAGGCGACGGGCTCGGGCTGGCTGCCACGGTCGTGACGTCAGTAGCCACGATGTTCTGCACGGCGCCGACATCGAACGTCCGGTTGACAGGCCCGGACACAGTCATGTTGTTGACCAGCGTGGTCTTCCACGACCCGGCCAGCTTGGACGAGTAGAGGTCGGTCAGCCGCTGGGTCATGAGCGCGATGGCGTCGGCGCCCATGTCGACGGAGTGGTACGTCACCTTCTCCCCGTCGACCGTGTTGCTCTTGCCGTCGAAGGCGCTCTTCGTGTCGGAGTTGTGGATCGGCACGATCGTCTTGGCCCAGGCCTCGAGCCGGGCGTTGACGGCCGTCTCGTCGGCCAGCAGCGCGTCGTACGTCAGGTCCGTCACGTTGATCCCCGCCAGCGCGGTCGCCACGGTCGTCTGGTTGATCTTCGACGTCACGCTGGACGGCACCAACTCGGTCCCCGTCCGGCTCTTGAGGTTGCCGGACAGCGTCTGGGTCCCGGCCAGGTCCTTCATCCACGACGCCGCCACGGCCGCCGCCGGGTCGAGCGTCCCCGTGTTGCCCGCGGTCAGGCCGGTGAAGGCCTCGCCGAACGTGTACGGCACGCTGACCGACTGCGTCCAGCCGACCTTGGCCGCGCCGATCCAGGTCTGGATCGTGTTGGCCATGTCGTTGCCGACGTTGGTGGCGAAGCTGTCGGCCTTGATCCCCGACCGGTTGGCGAGGAAGCCCTTGGCGACCTCCGAGTCGAAGCTCGAGTCGCCCGACGACTGGATGACCGAGGACGTGTTGGCACCCCAGTCGATGAGGTACCGGCCCGTGTGGCCGGACACCGTGGCCGTCAGTTCCTGGGCCGGGAAGCAGGCGAGGATTTCCGCCGCCGTGATCGTCAGCCCCGACTTGCTGGACAAGGTCAGCGCCAGATCCTGCGCCGCCAGCGTCAGCGACCCCTGCGCGTCCGCGACGGCCGCGCCGACGTCGACTGCCGACCCCGCGGCCACCGTGACCGTCTTCTGGGCGGCGTTGACCGTGACGCCGCTGCCCGTGTACGCCTTGCCGACATCGGCCGCCGTGTAGCCCTGGGAGGTCAGGACGGAGCTGACCTTGCTGGCCCAGCCGGACGAGTTGCCGACGGCCGACAGGGATTGGGCGACTGGCTCGCCGATGGGGGTCGCGGTCGCCGGGTCGGCCGACCCCACAGTCGAGCTGAGCGCGAGGCCGGCGAACACGAGGACGCCAACGGCGGCCAAGGTGACGGTGCGACGCATGTCGATCCCTTCGGGTGATACGGAGGAGGAATCGGTTTATTGAGGACTCTACACGGCGTTCGGGGGAGAGTCGATGGTGGGGGGGCCGCCGTGAAACAGGTAGTGGAACGGGCGTCCGGCCGGATGGGCGAGCCATCCGGCCGGACGCTGCGACTAGTCGGGCAGGGGTCAGCCGGCGGCAGGTGTCGTCAGGCCGCTCAACATGCTCTGGATCACGGCCAGGATCTGGTTGAGCAGGTTCGTCACGACCGCCGCGATGTTGGCGAACGTGATCGGCTGGCGCTGGGTCACGTTGACGTCAACGGAGTTGTAGCCGTTCGTGAACGTCACGGTCGCCTTGCGGACAGTGCTCGTGTCCGGGTTCTCGGCCGCGGTCAGGGTGACCTCGGCGCCGTCCTCGCCGCTGGCCTGGCTGACGGTCAGCCAGTCCGCGCCTTCGGACACGGAGGCGGTCCAGCCGACGTACGGCGACGTCACCTTGATCGTCACGGTCTCGCCGGCGTTGTCGGCGGTCCACAGCTTCTTCGAGAGCTTGAGGACGGGGCCGGCGGCCTGCTTGACCTTGATGGTCTCCTTGGCGTTGCCGGCCTTGACCGTCACGGTCGCGGTCCGGGCGGCGCCCGTGTTCTCGGCGACGGTCAGGGTCACGGCCGTGGCGGCCGGGTCGACCGTCACGGTCACCCAGTCCTTGTTCGACGTGGCGGCCCAGGTCGGCTGGTTGGTCTCGACGGAGACGCCGGCGGTGGCGCCACCCCACTCGACCTCCAGGGTTTCCGAACCGACGATGATCGTCGCCGGGGCGGCGCCCTGGCTGACGGCGATCGTGGCGGTCTGGTCGCCGGCGGTCACGGTGATCGTGGCCGTGCGGGCGTCGCCGAGGTTGTCGGCCAGGTTGATCGTGACGCGGTCGCCGCTGACGCCGGAAGCGGCGGACAACGTCACCCAGTCCTGATCGGCGGCGATGGTAAAGCTCTCGGCGTTGGTCGTCACTTTGACCGTCGCCTTATCAGCCTTGTAGTTGTGGGTGTACTTGGCGCGGGACAGTTTCAGGGTGGTCGGGGCCGGCGGTTCCGGGGTCGGATCCGTGGTCGTAGGGGTATCCGTGGTCGTGGTGGTGTCCGCGGGCGGAGTGTCCACGGCGTCATCGGCGGCGGCGGTAGGCACGCCCAGACCGAGCAGGAAGACAAGGCCGGCAACGCCGGCCGCGATGGTTTTGCGCATCAACACGCTGCTTTCTATCGAGGACCGACAAGGCGAGGAGACTTTTGTGATGCAGGTTACACTCTCAGCCGCATTTCCGACAGAGCCCGCCGGAGCCCAAGACAAGTCTTGGCCAAGCCTTAACGAACGCTTAACGCCGCAGCCACGGGGTCGGGCACTGTGGCCAAGCCACGGGGTCGGGCACTGTGGCTACGGAGCAAGGAACGAGCGACAGCCACAGGGCCTGACCCCGTGGCGCCGCCATCCCACACTGCCCCCACACACAACCCCCCTTAGTGCACTCTGAGAGCAAACGCACGAGAATAGCCCTTATGGACGCCACCCTCTTGTTCATCGAAGACGACCCGTCGATCGCCGAGATGGTCATCGAGGTGCTGCGCGAGAGCTACGACGTCGATCACGCGGCCACGGGCGAGGCGGGCCTGGACCTGGCGCTGCGCAAGCACTACGACCTCATGGTCATCGACCGGCGCCTGCCCGGCATGGACGGGGTTGCGGTCATCGCGGCGGTCCGCCGGGCGCGGATCACGACGCCCGTCCTCATGCTGACCGCACTCGGCACGGTCGAGGACCGGGTCTCGGGCCTGGACGGCGGCGCCAACGACTACCTGGTCAAACCGTTCGACTTCGACGAGCTGCTGGCCCGCCTGCGCGCGCTACGCCGGGGTTTCACGGCCGAGGGCCAGCGCCGCTACATCGGCACCTGGCTGTTCACGCCGGACACGCACACTCTGTACTCCCCCTACGACGAGCGCATCTCGCTGACGGCGACGGAGTCCGCGCTCCTCAGCCTGCTGACGGAATCGCCGGAACACGTCTTCAGCCGTGAAGAAATCTTGTCTGCGGTCTTCTCCTCCGACGACACCCCGGGCACGGTCGACACGTACGTCCACTACATCCGCCGCAAGGCCGACTACGACCTGATCGAAACCGTCCGGGCCCGCGGCTACCGCCTGGGTGAGCCCCTATGACCGCCGAACTGGCCGGCGCCACGGGGGTCACGGCGGTCAGGGCGGTCACGGGGGTCACGGGGGTCACGGGGGTCGCGGGGCCTGCCCCCACCCCCCTGCCCGCGTCCCCTGAATCCCCGCCGCCCCCTCCGCCGACGGCTCCGCCACCCCGCCCGGTGCCCGCGCCACCCGCCGACCCGTCCCCGCCCAACCCCTCGGCCCGCTCGGCCAAGGCCTTCAGCGAGGACGACCGCCGCGTCCGCCACGCCTCCCTCCACGTGGCCGTCGCCGCGGCCGCCGCCGCGGCGGTGGTCCTGATCGCCGGCTGCGCCTCGATCATCTCCTACGTCGTCCACACGTCGAAGGAGTGGTGCGTCGTGGTGGATCGCGGAGCGGTCGGCCCCCAAATTGGCCGGGGTGGCGGCGGAGGCGTCCTGGGTGGCCCGTCCACCCAGGAAATCTCCGTGGCCGACCTGCAAACCTGCTCAGCTCCCGGCCTCGAGTTGACGTACTCCTTGGACCCGTCGGCCACGGTTAAGGCCGTCGTCATCTTCTGCGCCATTGGCATCGCGCTGATGGGCCTGGTGGGCTGGTTCGTGGCGCGCCGGGCGGTCCGCCCGCTGGCGGACGCGCTGACGCTCCAGCGCCACTTCGTCGCCGACGCCTCCCACGAGCTCCGCACGCCGTTGACCGTCCTCTCGACCCGCATCCAGCTCCTCCAGCGCAAGCTGGCGCGCGGCGAACCGGTCGAGCCGACCGTGACGAAGCTGAAGGACGACGCCACGAGCATGAACGAGGTCCTCAACGACCTCCTGCTGACGGTCGAGGGCGCGACTCCCGACGCCACTCCGACGCCCGTCCGCGCCGCCGTCAACGAGGCCGTCGAGTCGCTCCGCCCGATCGCCGACCAGGCCCACGTCCACCTGGCCGCGACGGCCACGGCCGACCCCGCCGTCCTGGTGGCACCGAAGTCCCTGTCCCGCGCCGTCGTCGCCCTGGTCGACAACGCCATCCAGCACTCGCCGACCGGCGCCGCCGTCGAGGTCACGACGTCGGTCGAGGGCGCGACGGCGGTGATCCGCGTCCGCGACCACGGTCCCGGTATCCCGGACGCCGACCCGACCCGCATGTTCGAGCGCTTCGCCCACGGCGCGGAGACGGGCCGCAAGCGCAGTTTCGGCCTGGGCCTGGCCCTGGTGTCCGAGATCGCGCAACGCAATCACGGCGACATCGCCATCGAGGCGACGGGCCCGGAGGGCACGACGTTCGCCCTGCGCCTGCCGCTGGCCGCGTGACGCCGTCCGACACCGCGTGACGGCCAGAAACCCAGGCGTCACGCCGTCACGGCGCCACGCCGACCGTCACGCCCCTACCGGGCCGCGCGCGCCCACACGCCCGCGGGGGGCCGTGGGAACTCGACGCGCTTGGTCCGGTTGGCCCATTCCTGGCTCAGCCCTTCCTCGCGCCACAGCCGCTACACCTTCTTGTGGTTGACGACCCAGCCGATGGAGCGGGCCTCGCGGTAGGCCCGGTGGAAACCGTGGCCGGGGTGCGTTTCGGCGTACTCGTGGAGCCACGCGCGGAGCTGGGCGTCCTTGACCATCGCCTCCGAGTGGTGCCGCTGGGTCGACCGGTTCTGGCCCACGACGTGGCAGGCGAACCGCTCGGACAGGCCCAGCGTGGCCTGGAGGTGGTGGACGGCCGCCCGGCGGCGCGCCGGGCTCAGAATTTTCCCCGCACCAACTCCTGCAGCGCGGCGTTCTCGCGCTGGGCGTCGGCCAGCCGGCGCCGGAGTTGGCCGTTCTCGTTCTGCAGCCGGTGGAGTTCGACCACCTCGTCGGTCGCCAGCCCGTCGAACTGCTTGCGCCAGCGGTAGTAGGTCTGCTGCGAGATGCCCAGTTTGAGGACGATCTCGCTGACCCGCTTGCCCTCGGCCAGCATCCGGTCCGCTTGCTGGAGTTTGGTCACAATGGCTTCGGGGCTACGTCGCCTGCCAGTCATGCGCCATCTGTCCTTCCTGCCTCCCCGCCCGGAGACATGAACTGCCGCGGCGGCGACGGAGTTTGCCGCTGCGGAATGGTCACGACCAGAGGACTTAAGGACCAGCCCCCCGGTCGCACCCCCGTCCCGACGGAGACGGTCTGGGGGTTCGGTGTTCTTGATTATGCCTTGCCAATTGAACGTTTCCAAGACCCTGTCGACGTGTCGAGACGCTCGGAGCGCGTGTCGCGGTCACGCGCGGGGCCGGCACTCCGGTGACGCGCGGGGCCGCCGGGCCCTACTCCCCCACCGCCTCGCGGATTTCGGCCAGAGCCTTGCGCTCGATCTGGCGCACCCGTTCGGCCGTGATGCCCCAGCGCTGGCCGATGTCGGCCAGCTTGCTCGGGCTGCCGTCGACCAGGCCGTAGCGCCGCCGCACGATGTCCGCCGACCGGTCGTCCAGCTTGGACACGAGGGCCTCCAGGCGCTGGCGCTCCTCCTGGTCGACCACGGCGTCCTCGAACCGGTCGGCCGGCAGCGCGGCCACGAGGTCGCCCAGCGACCGGTCGCCCGTCTCGTCCAAGGGCGCGTCGAGGGACACGGCGTCCCGCGCCAGCCGCAGCAGATCGGCCACCTGGGTCACGGGCACCTGGAGACGGTCGGCGATCTCGGTCACGTTGGGGACGCGGTTGAGCTCGTTGATGAGGAGCCGCCGGGTCTTCTCGACCTGGGCGAGCTGTTCGGCCACGTGGACCGGCAGCCGGACGACGCGGCCCTGGTGGGCGGAGGCGCGGGAGATGGCCTGGCGGATCCACCAGGTGGCGTAGGTGGAGAACTTGTAGCCCTGCGTGTAGTCGAACTTCTCGACGGCCCGCATCAGGCCGAGGTTGCCCTCCTGGATGGCGTCGCCCAGCGGCAGCCTTTGGGAGCCGTACTTGCGGGC
>JAISTC010000077.1 GCA_031272805.1 Propionibacteriaceae bacterium | reverse complement strand
CCGGGATGACAAGAGGCCGCTCAGGCCGACAGAGGCCGTGACGACGCCGCCCGGAACTGCTCGGCCAGCTCGGCGAACGTCTGCGTCACGGGGAACTGCGGGAACTCGTCGATGACCTTCTGAGGCGGCCGGAACAGGAAGCCGCGGTCGGCGGCGGCCAGCATGGCGGTGTCGTTGTACGAGTCGCCGGCGGCGAAGACGGCCAGGTTGAGCGAGTGGAACGCCTCGACGGCCGCCTGTTTCTGGTTGGCCAGCCGGAGCTGGTAGTCCGTGATCCGCCCCGACGCGTCGGTCACGAGGTTGTGGCAGAACAAGACCGGCCAGCCGAGCTGCGCCATCAGCGGGGCGGCGAAGTCGTAGAACGTGTCGGACAGGATGACGACCTGGAAGTTCCGGTCCAGCCAGCGCAGGAACTCGACCGCCCCGGGCAGCGGCGCCATCGTGGCGATGACGGCCTGGATGTCCGGCAGCTTCAGCCCGTGCTGGTCCAGCGTCTTCAGCCGGTGGCGCATGAGCTCGTCGTAGTCGGCCACGTCCCGGGTCGTCAGGCGCAGCGCCTCGATCCCGGTCTTCTCCGCCACGTTGATCCACACCTCCGGCACGAGGACTCCCTCGAGGTCGAGGCACGCCAGTTCCATGGCCATGTCAGTTCCCTTCGACGCGGATGTGGCGGATGCGCCCGGTCACGGCCTGGGAGGCCGTGCGCAGTTCGGCGATGGTCTCCTGCACCTCCGCGTCACGCGCGACGTGCGTCATGATGCCGAGGTTGGCCGTCCCCGTCGCGCCCGGGATCTGGGTTTGGCGGACGGCCGAGATCGACACGCCGTGCTTGGCGAACACGGACGCGACCTTGGCCAGGACGCCGGGCGAGTCCTTGACCGTCAGCGTCAGGTAGTAGCTCGTCCGGGCGTCGTCGATCGGGGCGACGGCCCGGTGGGTGTACGGCGTCAGCGGCGGCCCGGCGGTGCCGCGCGCCCGGTTCCGCGCCACGGTCACGAGGTCGCCCATGACCGCGGACGCCGTCGGAGCCCCGCCGGCGCCCGGCCCGGAGAACATCAATTGTCCGGCGTTGCGGGACTGGACGAAGATGGCGTTGTTGGGGCCGCGCACGGCGGCCAGCGGGTGGTCGGCGGGCACGAGCGCCGGGTGGACCCGGACCGAGACGCGCTCCGGCCCGCCGCCGTTGACCAGCGTGGCCACGGCCAGCAGCTTGACGACGTAGCCGAGCGACGCGGCCGACGCGATGTCCTCGGTCGTGATCGCCGTGATGCCCTCCCGGTGGACGTCCGCCCCGGCGATCTCCGTGTGGAACGCCAGCGACGCCAGGATCGACGCCTTGGCGGCGGCGTCGTAGCCCTCGATGTCGGCGGTCGGGTCGGCCTCGGCGAAGCCGAGCTCCTGCGCCTGGGTCAGCGCCTCGCCGAACGTCAGGTCGTCGGTCGTCATCCGGTCGAGGATGTAGTTGGTCGTCCCGTTGACGATGCCGAGGACGGCCAGGATCTCGTCGCCGACGAGCGACTCGCGCAGCGGCCGCACGATCGGGATGGCCCCGGCCACGGCCGCCTCGAAGTACAGGTCGACGCCCGCCTCCCGCGCCGCCGCGTACAGCTCGGGGCCGTGGGCGGCGAGGAGCGCCTTGTTCGCCGTCACGACGGACGCGCCGTGGGCGATGGCGGCGAGGATCAGCGTCCGGGCGGGCTCGATGCCCCCGATGACCTCGACCACGAGGTCCGCCTGGGTGACCAGCCCGGCGGCGTCGCCCGTGAACAGCGCGGGGTCGATGCCCTCGCGCTCGGCGTCGGGGTGGCGCACGGCGATGCCGATGAGGTCGAGGGCGCGGCCCGTCCGGGCCTTGAGGTCGGCCGGCGACTCGAGCAGCAGCCGGGCCACTTGGGCCCCCACATTGCCGCAGCCGAGCAGCGCCACCTTGAGCGGAGCATCATTCACGGAGACCATCTTGGCCTATGACCGGCTCAACGGCCTACCCAGGCCAAGGCCATGGGGTGGGCATAAGGCCATGGGGTCGGGCACGGTGGCTACGGAGCGAGGAACGAGCGACAGCCACCGGGCCTGACACCGTGGCCGCCCCGCCCACTCACCCGACATCCAGCGCCAGCAGATCCGCCAGCGTCTCCCGCCGCACCAGGGGATACGCGTTCTCCCCCGCCACGGCGACGACGGGCGGCTTGGTCAGGTGGTTGTAGTTCGACGCCATGGACCGCGCGTAGGCCAGGGCCCCGGGCACGGCGATGAGGTCGCCCGGCGCGATGTCGGCGGGCAGGAACACGTCGCGAACGAGGATGTCCCCGCCCTCGCAGTGCTTGCCCACGACCCGGCACAAGACCGTCGTCTCGGACGAGCTCCGGTTCGCCAGGACCGCGGAGTATTCCGCCGCGTACAGGGCCGGCCGGATGTTGTCGGACATGCCGCCGTCGACCGACACGTAGACCCGTTGCGCGCCGCCGTCCAGCTCCACGACCTTGACCGTGCCGACCTCGTACAGGGCCAGCGACGCCGGCCCGACGATCGACCGGCCCGGCTCCAGCGACAACTGGAGTTCCGGGAAGTCGAACGCCCGCCGGACCTGCTCGATGATCTGGTGGAAGCCGGCGGCCAGGTCCGCCAGGGGGGCGGGCTGGTCCGCCACCGTGTATGCGATGCCGAAGCCGCCGCCGAGGTTGAGCTCCTCCAGCGTGGTGCCCGTGGCGTCGCGGAACTGCGCCATGACCCGCATCGTCCGGTTGGCCGCGACCTCGAAGGCCGCCGTGTCGAAGATCTGGGAGCCGATGTGCGAGTGGATCCCGGCCAGCGTCAGCCACGGGCTCGTCTGGCAGCGGACCAGCGCCATCAGCGCGTGGCCGCCGAGGATGGAGAAGCCGAACTTCTGGTCCTCGTGAGCCGTGGCGATGTACTCGTGGGTGTGCGCCTCGACGCCCGTCGTGACGCGGACGAGGACCGTCACGAGCGTGCCGAGCTCCTCCGCCAGCGCCTCGATCCGCTCGATCTCGTCCAGCGAGTCGACGATGATCCGGCCCACCCCGGCTGCCAACGCCAGCCGCAGCTCGGCGGCCGACTTGTTGTTGCCGTGGAAGCCGATCCGGTCGGCCGGGAAGCCGGCCGCCAGCGCCACGGCCAGCTCGTTGCCCGAGCAGACGTCGAGGCCCAGCCCCGCCGCGTCGACCCAGCGCGCCACGCCCTTGCAGAGGAACGCCTTGCCCGCGTAGTAGATGTGCCAGCCGGGGAAGGCCGCTTGGAACGCCTGGGCCGCCGCCCGGAACTGGGTCTCGTCGAGGATGTAGGCCGGCGTGCCGAAGTCACGCGCCAACTCGGTCACGCCGTGGCCGGCCACGGTCAGCTCGCCGCCGGCCGAGCGGGCCACGGCCGTCGGCCACAGGGCTGGGTTGAGGGCGTTGGTGTCGTCGGGCCGCACGAGCCACTGCGGGCTCGTGGCGATCGCGTCGGCGTGGATGGCGCCGGCCACGTGGGTATGGGGCATGGGCCACACCTTAGTGCGTTCCCGCGCCCCGGCCGTTCCCGTTCCTGGGCGCCAACCTGGTAAGGTGCGTCCTTGGCGACAGGCCCTCGTAGCTCAGGGGATAGAGCACCGCCCTCCGGAGGCGGGAGCGCAGGTTCGAATCCTGCCGGGGGCGCCGGCCGGGTCCTTCCCCCACCCGGACAAGAGAGGCAGCATGGCCACCACGCCCGACCTACTGGACCGCATGACCCCGACCCTGTCCCGCTGGTTCGCCATGCCGACCTGGCGCCGCCCGGCCGCCTGGTGGCTGGCCACGCGGGGCCTCATGTTCGCCATCTGGGCCCTGTTCGGCTTCGTGGCGCAGGGCGACGTGGCCTACTACTACGAGAACATCAACGCGCTGTACACGGGCCAGTCCGGCCCGGCGGACGTCTTCCCCGAGTACCCGACGCCGCTGATCTGGGTCCTGTCGGTCCCCTACCTGCTGGGCTTCGGCCGCCTGCTGGGCTTCCGCATCGCGTTCATCGGCCTGTTCACCCTGACGGACGCCTTCATGACGCTCGTGTTCTGGCGGACGGCCCGCAAGTTCGGGACGAACCCATCCCCGACGGTCGGCTTCTGGATCGTCTTCGTCGTGGCGATGGGCCCGCTCTGCTACATGCGCCTGGACCTCATGACGGCCGCCCTGTCGGCCGCCGCGCTCATCACCCTGGTCCGTTCCCAGCGCTTCCTGTCCGGCTCGATGATCGCCACGGGCGCCGCCATCAAGCTCTGGCCGGCCCTGCTCTGGCCGGCGGCCCTCGTCACGCGGAAGGCGGCCCGGCGGGCCACGCTCGGCTTCGCCGTGACGGGCGCCGTCCTGGCGGGGGCGTCGTGGCTGTACGCGGGCTGGGACCGGCTCGTCAGCCCCCTGACGTGGCAGTCCGACCGCGGCCTCCAGGTCGAGTCGGTCTGGGCCACGCCGCTGCTGATCGCCCGCTTCTTCAACCCGGAGCGCTGGGTCGTGGCGGAGTCCGACTACAACGCGTTCCAGATCGACGGCCCGGGCTCGGTGGCGCTGGTCGGCGCGGCCACGGTGGCCACGTTGGTCGGCGGCCTCGTCATGGTCACGCTGTACGTCGGCTGGCTGCGCCGGGCCCACCGGACCCCGATCGAGGCCGGGACGCTCATGATCATCGCCACGTTCATCATGATCGTGACGAACAAGACCTTCTCGCCGCAGTACATGATCTGGCTGGGCGGCCCCGTGGCCGGCCTGCTGACGATCTCGGCCCGCGACCCGGAGGTCCGCCTGGCCGGGCCCGCGGTCGACACGCCGCTGACGCTGGCCCGCCGGATCGCCTTGTGGACGCTGATCCTGACCGCCCTGACCCAGCTCGTCTACCCGATGCTCTACGGTGCCCTGATCGACTGGAACCCGGCGGTGACGTGGCTGGCCACGGCGGTCCTCGTGGCGCGCAACGTCACGATCGTGATCGTGACGGTCCGGCTCATCTGGTTCGCCGCCCGCTGCATCGCGTTCCCGCCACGCCCTGAGCCGAGCGCGACCGGGTAGGCCCGGCCACGGTACCCTCTGAAGCCATGACCGCATCCGGGGGCCCCCTCGATTTCGGGGCGAACGACTGGCTCATCGACGACCTGCGCGAATCCTGGCGCGACGACCCCGACTCCGTCCCACAACCCTGGGCCGAGTGGTTCCAGGCCGAGGCCCAGGGGTCGGGCACCGTGGCCGAGGCCAGGGGGTCGGGCACCGTGGCTACGGAGCGAGCTCTGCGAGCGACAGCCACGGGGCCTGACACCGTGGCCGACCGCGGGGGGGGGGGGGGGGGGGGGCCCGCCGCCCCCCCCGGGCGCGCGCCCCCCCCCCCCCCCCCCCCCCCCCCCCCCCCCCCCCCCCCCCCCCCCCCCCCCCCCCCCCCCCCCCCCCCCCCCCCCCCCCCCCCCCCCCCCCCCCCCCCCCCCC
>JAISTC010000058.1 GCA_031272805.1 Propionibacteriaceae bacterium | reverse complement strand
ATGTACCGCATCCGCCGCGGCCACCACCACCGCACGGGCGACGCCTGGGTCGTCTACCCGACCTACGACTGGGCCCACGGCCAGTCCGACGCGCTGGAGGGCGTGACCCACTCGATGTGCACGCTCGAGTTCGTCGCCCACCGGCCCCTCTACGACTGGTACCTCGAACACCTGACGTTGCCGCGGGAGCAGCCGCAGCAATTAGAGTTTGCGCGCCTCGAATTGACGCACACCGTCACGTCGAAACGGCGCTTGCTGGGGTTGGTGACGGACGGCATCGTCACGGGTTGGGACGACCCCCGGATGCCGACGTTGGCCGCGCTGCGCCGCCGGGGCTACCCGGCCGCCGCCATCCGCGCCTTCTGCGCCCACATCGGCGTCAACAAGACCAATTCCCGCCACTCGATCGAGGAACTGGAGGCGTTCGTCCGGGCCGAGCTCAACCGGGTGGCGCAGCGGCGCATGGCCGTCCTCCGGCCGCTCAAGCTGGTGATCGACAACTGGCCGGCCGGCCAGGTCGAGTTCTTCGAGGTCGGCAACAACCCGGAAAACCCGGCCGACGGCACCAGGCAAGTGCCGTTCACCGGGGAGCTGTGGATCGAGCAAGAGGACTTCGCCGAGGTCCCGCCGCCCAAGTTCTTCCGGCTCTCGCCCGGCCGCGAGGTGCGGCTGCGCGGCGCGTACCTCGTGACCGCCACCGCCGTCGACCACGACGCCGCGGGGAACGTGGTCGCCGTCCACGCCACGTACGACCCGGCCACGCGCGGCGGCGACGCCCCGGACGGGCGCAAGGTCAAGTCGACGATGCACTGGGTGTCGGCGGCCCACGCCGTGACGGTGACGGCGGCGCTGTACGACCGGCTGTTCGCCGCCGAGGTGCCGGGCGAGCGGACCGGGGAGCCGCTGGACGACCTCAACCCCGACTCGCTGGAACTGCTGGCCGGGGTCCAGGCGGAGCCGTCGCTGGCCGACGTCGCGCCCGGCCAGGTCGTCCAGTTCGAGCGGCTCGGCTACTTCGCCGCCGACCCAGCCACACCTTTGTTGTTCCACCGCACGGTCGGCCTACGCGACGAGTGGGCCGCCCTCCGTCAACGCCAGCGAGGATGACCATGTCCGAGACCAGCCCTACCCTGACCGACCGGCTCGAGCACACGACCCGGGTCGGGCCGAACCTCGCCGTCACGCGCTACTCCGAGCGGCAGTCGTACGACCCGGCGGCGCTGGCGGCGATCCTGAACGAGGCGATGATCGCCCACGTCGGGTTCGTGCGGAACGGCTGGCCGGTCGTGCTGCCGTTCCTCCACGCGCTGGGCGACCTCCGCGACGGCCAGGGGCCGCAACTGCTGTTGCACGGCTCGCCGGTGGGCGGCATCTTCGACCAGGCGGGGACGACGGGCATCGACGTGTCGGTCTGCGTGTCGCTGCTGGACGGGCTCGTCTTCGCCCGCTCGGCCTACGCCTCCGGCGCGCTCTACCGCAGCGCCGTCATCTTCGGGCGGGCGCGGATCGTGCCACCGGATCTGCGGCCGACCGCCCTCGGCTTCCTGACCGACCACATCATGCCCGGGCGGCGGGCCGAGATTCGGCCGATGCGGGGCAAGGAGGTCGCGGCGACGGCCGTCCTGGCCGTGGGGTTGACCCAGGCCACGGTCAAGATCGCCGCCGAGTCGACCGGCGAGCAGCCCGGCGACGGCGAGGACCGCGGCGTGTGGGCAGGGGTCGTGCCCCTGGCCGTGCGCGCGGGCGACCCGCGGCCGAGCCCCGAAACGCAGAACCCGATGGCCGTGCCACCATCCGTCCAAGCCTTCGTCGACCGCCTGAACGGGTAGATTCTGCGCGGCCTCAGCGCTTGAGCGAACCCCGCCTGTAGGACTCGGCCAGGGGGCTTGGTGCGCCCAGCGCCACGGCCGCGGTTTCCGGCCAGTCGGGGTCACGCAGGGCGGCGCGGCCGATCAGGACGGCGTCGGCCTGGCCGGTCACGAGCACTTGCTCGGCCTGGGCCGGCTCCGTGATGAGGCCGACGGCGGCCACCGGCAGGCCGGCGCCCTGCCGCACGGCCTGCGCCAGCGTGACGTGGTAGCCCGGGGCGACGGGGATGTCGGCCAGGACATTGCCGCCCGACGACACGTCCACCAGGTCGACCCCGAGCGGCTTGACCTGCTCGGCCAGCGCCACGGAGTCCTCGACCGTCCAGCCGCCCTCGGTCCACTCCGTGGCCGAGATCCGGAGGAACAGCGGCTTCGACTCCGGCCAGACCGCGCGCACCGCCTCGACCGTCTCGCGCAGCAGGCGCGTCCGGTTCTCGAACGAGCCGCCGTACTGGTCCGTCCGGTGGTTGGTCAGCGGGGAGAGGAACTGGGTCTGGAGGTAGCCGTGGGCGCCGTGGAGTTCGACCACGTCGAGGCCGGCGGCGTCCGCCCGCCGGGCCGCGTCGGCGAAGCGGGCCGGGATGGCCGCGACCTCCTCCGTCGTCAGGGCGCGGGGCTGGCCGAGGCCGGGGAACGGGTCCGCGCCGGGGCCGACGGGCTCCCAGCCGCCGTCGGCCGGGGACTGGTAGCCGTCGGGGAAGCGGGGGACGTCGGGCCAGGTCGACGCCTTGCGGCCGGCGTGGGCGAGCTGGACGCCGACGGCGGCGTTGTAGTGGTGGGCGAACGCGGTCAGGCGGGCGAAACCCTCGACCTGGGCGTCGTCCCAGAGGCCGAGGTCGTTCATCGTGATGCGGCCCTCGGGGACCACGGCGGTGGCCTCGACGATGAGCAGGCCGAAGCCGCCGGTGGCGCGGGCGCCGTAGTGGACCAGGTGCCAGTCGGTCGCCCGGCCGTCGTGGGCGTCGACCTGGTACGTGCACATCGGGGGTAGCCAGACGCGGTTGCGGAAGGTGACGGAGCGGAGAGTGAGGGGTTCGAACAGATGGATCATGCGATCGATTCTGCCACTGTGGGGGTGTCGCAGGGCGGCCATTCCGGCGAAGGCTTGTCATCCCGGCGAAAGCCGGGATCTTCTGACCCGTCAAAGATCCCGGCTTTCGCCGGGATGACAAGGGGGTGGGATGACAAGGGGGTGGGATGGCCGGGGACTGACACCTCGGCCCGTGGCTCAGTCCCTGGTCAGGCGTCTGTGGGTCGTGCGGTGGGGGCGGGCGGCGTCGGCGCCGAGGCGGGTGATCTTGTTCGCCTCGTAGTCCTCGAAGTTGCCCTCGAACCAGAACCACTTGGCCGGGTCGGCGTCGTCGCCCTCCCAGGCCAGGATGTGGGTCGCCACACGGTCGAGGAACCAGCGGTCGTGGGAGATGACGACGGCGCAGCCGGGGAACTCCAACAGTGCGTCTTCCAGCGACTGGAGGGTCTCGACGTCGAGGTCGTTGGTCGGCTCGTCCAGCAAGAGCACGTTGCCGCCCTGCTTCAGCGTCAGCGCCAGGTTGAGCCGGTTGCGCTCCCCGCCGGACAGCACGCCGGCCAGCTTCTGCTGGTCGGGGCCCTTGAACCCGAACGAGGCCACGTACGCGCGGGACGGCATCTCGAAGGAGCCGACCTTGATGTGGTCGAGCCCGTCGGACACGACCTCCCAGACGTTCTTGGTCGCGTCGAGGCCCGTCCGGCCCTGGTCGACGTAGCTGAACTTGACGGTCTGGCCGACCTTGATCGTGCCCTGGTCCGGCTGCTCCTCGCCGATGATCATCTTGAACAGCGTGGTCTTGCCGACGCCGTTCGGGCCGATGACGCCGACGATGCCGGCGCGCGGCAGGGTGAACGACAGGTCTTCGATCAGGACGCGCTCGCCGAAGCCCTTCCAGACGTGGGCGACGTCGAGGACGTCCGAGCCCAGCCGCGGGCCCGGCGGGATGTTGATCTCGGCGGGGTCGATGGCGCGGTTGCGCTCGGCCTCGGCGGCCAACTCCTCGTAGCGGGCCAAACGGGCCTTGTTCTTCGCCTGGCGGGCCTTCGGGTTGGACCGGACCCAGTCGAGCTCGCGCTCCAGGATCTTGGCGCGCTTGGCGTCCTTCTTGCCCTCGATCTGGAGGCGCGCGCGCTTGGTCTCGAGGTAGGCCGAGTAGTTGCCCTCGTAGCCCAGGAGCGAGCCGCGGTCGACCTCGGCGATCCAGCCGGCCACCTTGTCGAGGAAGTAGCGGTCGTGGGTGACGGCGAGGACGGCGCCGGGGTAGCTCTTGAGGTGGCCCTCCAACCAGGCGACGGACTCGGCGTCCAGGTGGTTGGTCGGCTCGTCCAGGAGCAGCAGGTCGGGTTGCTCCAGCAGCAGCTTGCAGAGGGCGACGCGGCGGCGTTCGCCGCCGGACAGGTGGTCGACGACCTCGTCCGGGTCCGGGCAGCGCAGCGCGTCCATCGCCTGGTCGAGGCGGGAGTCGAGGTCCCAGGCGTCCAGCCGGTCCAGCTCCGTCTGCAGGTCGCCCATCTCCGCCAGCAGCGCGTCGTAGTCCGCGTCCGGGTCGGCCAGCTCGGCCGAAATCTCGTTGAAGCGGTTGACCTTGGCCAGAGTGTCGGCGACCGCCTCCTGGACGTTCTCCAGGACCGTCTTGCCCTCGGTCAGCGGCGGCTCCTGGAGCAGGATGCCGACCGTCGCCTCCTTCGCCAGCAGCACCTCGCCGTTGTTCGGCTTCTCCAACCCCGCCATCAGCTTCAGCAGCGTCGACTTGCCCGCGCCGTTGGGGCCGACCACGCCGATCTTCGCGTCCGGGAAGAAGCTCATCGTCACGTTCTCGAAGATCAGCTTGTCGCCGAGCTTCTTGCGGACGTTGTGCAGGGTCATGATGAACTCGGCCATGGGCTCCTCCGGGCTGTGCTGGACGAGCCATTATGCCATCAGATGGCCGAGGTGTCGGGCGCCGTGGCTGGGGCGCTCCGGCCACGGTGTCGGGCCCCCTGGCTGTCGCTCGTTCCTCGCTCCGTAGCCAGGGTGCCCGACCCCCTGGCCGGAACGCGTGCCCGACCCCATGGCCCGAGCGCGGGCCCGACCCCCTGGCTTGGTGGCGGCGGCGAGGGTGGGATTCGAACCCACGGAGGCTTGCACCTCGGCCGCTTTCAAGGCGGCTGCACTAGACCACTATGCGACCTCGCCGGGCCGGTTCAGGCCGGTTCATCCTATCCCGGCGTGCAGCGGGCTACCAGGTCAGGACGACCTTGCCGACGTGGGCGCCGGAGTCGAGATACGAGTGCGCGGCGGCGACCTGGTCGATCGGGAACAGCTTGAGCGGCGGCACCTGGAGCGCGCCGGACGCAAACAGCGGCCAGACCTGGTCCACCACGAGCCTGATGATCGCCACCTTCTCCGCGACCGGCCGCAGCCGCAGGCTCGTCGCCGTGACCGACGCGTTCTTCGTCAGCAGCCGGTTGAGGTCGAGCGTCCCCTTGCGGCCGCCCTGGAGCCCGATGACGACCATCCGGCCGTGCCGCGCCAGCAAACGCACATTGTCATCCAGGTACTTCGCGCCGATGATGTCGAGCAGGACGTCGATGCCGTGGCCGCCCGTGGCCTCGCGGATCGGCGCGGCCCAGTCGTCGTGGTAGTCCACCACGACGTCGGCGCCCAGCCGGCGGCAGACTTCCGCCTTGGCGGGCGAGCCGACCGTCGTCGCCACGAACGCCCCGAGGGCCTTGGCGTAGGGGATGGCGAACGTCCCGATGCCGCCCGCGCCGCCGTGGACGAGGCACCACTCCCCTGCCTTCAACCCGGCCTCGGCCAGGTTCGACGCGACCGTCGCGGCGGTCTCGATGACCGCCGCCGACTCGACCAGCCCCACGCCCGGCGGCAACGGCGCCGCCTGGCCGGCGGGCAGCGTGACGTATTCGGCGTAGCCGCCGCCCGCGATCAGGGCCGTGGCCGCGTCCCCGGCCGACCAGCCGGTGACGCCGTCGCCGACCTGGTCGACCGTGCCGGACACTTCGAGGCCGATGATGTCGGAGATGCCGGGCGGCGGCGGGTAGTAGCCGCGGCGTTGGAGCAAGTCGGCCCGGTTGACGCCGGACGCGGCGACCTGGAGCCGGAGCTCGCCGGGCCCGGCGGTGGGAGTGGGGACTTCGGTCAACCGGAGGACGTCGACGTCCCCGAATTCGGTAGTCGTGACAGCGCGCATGGGGGCCAGCGTAGCGGTCACGGCGGCCGCCCCTGTCACGTTCGCCGCGGCGGCCCGGCCGACTCGCGGACGACGAGCCGGGTCGGGACGACCTGGGGCCGGTGCAGGTCGTCGCGGCCCTCGATCCGGCTGATGGCGTTGTGGGCGGCCGTCTGGCCGAGCCATTCGATGTCCTGGTGGACGGACGTGAAGCGGTGTTGCGGCTGGGAGGCGATCTCGGAGTCGTCGAAGCCCACCAGGGAGACGTCCTGCGGGACCTGGACGCCGCGCTTCAGCAGCATCCCGTGGACCCCGGCCAGGCAGCGGTCGTTGAACGCGATGACGGCCGTCGGCAGGCTCGGGCGCTCCAGCAGCCCGACGGCCGCCAGCGCCCCCGACTGCTCCGTCGACCCCGCCGTCACGACGTCGGTCAGGTCGCCCAGGCCGACCTCCGCCATGGCCTTGCGGTAGCCGTGGAGCCGCTGCGGGCCCGACCCGGAGCGGTAGCTGGACAGGTAGGCGATCTGGCGGTGGCCCAGCCCGACGAGGTAGCGCACCGCCGACACGAGCCCGGCCTCGTCGTCGGAGCAGACGAACTCGACGTCCTTGGCCCGGCCCTGGCGGGCGATGACCACGACGGGCAGCCGGGCCGCCTCGCGGCTCAGCTCGGCCGCAGACAGCGTGGAGCCGATGAGCAGGAGGGCGCCGCAGCGGTTGGCCAGCAGCGTCGAGATGGCGCGGGCCTCGGGCCGGAGCGGCGTCACGGCGGACAGGACGACCTCGTAGCCGGTCTCCTCGGCGGCCGCGTAGATGCCGTCGACGACCCCGGCGTGGAACTCCTGGTCCGGCTGGAACGCCACGCCGAGCGACCGGGGGCCCTGTTGCCGCAGCGCCTGGGCGCGGCGGTCGGGCACATAGCCCAGTTCGGCGGCGGCCTGGCGGACGCGGGCCCGCGTGGCCGGGCTGGCGCCCGGGACGCCGCGCATGACGATCGACACGAGGGCAGGCGATACCCCCACGGCGCGCGCCACATCGGTCATCGTGACGTTCGCCGCGCCGTTCGCCCGGGGTGAGCCCTCCCCCATCGGCCGCCTCCGTAGGTGTGCTGGGACGTCTGAACGATGCTACCCCCGGAGCGGCCGCCGGCGGGAAGCGAGCTTGCCGGGCCGAGCGCCATGGCACAGCGGCGCGACCGGCGGGGCCCCTCAGCGCACGTCCGCCACGCGCACCGGCCGCTGCTCCGCCCGTGACCGCGCCAGCGCCTCGCAGACGTACAGCGCCGCCAGCGCCTCGGCGGGCGGCGCGGGCGAGGCGATCTGGCCGGCGGCGACGCGCACGAAGGCGGCCAACTCGGCCGTGTAGGCGGCGCGGAAGCGCGGGTAGAAGCCGGGGTGGGGCGCGCCGCCGGGAAACGCCACGCCCGGCTCGGTGGAGACCAGGGCGCTGTGGTTGTCCAGGCCCGCCACCCGCGTGCCGCGCGTGCCCGCGACCTCGAGGCGGACGTCGTAGCCCGCGCCGTTGTAGCGGGACAACTGGAGCGTGGCCAGCGTGCCGTCGTCGAGCCGCAGCAGGGCGGCGGCCTCGTCGGCGTCCCCCGCTGCGCCGAAGAACGCGGCCCCCCGGTTGGCGCCCCAGGCCATGACCTCGACCACCTCCCGGCCCGTCACCCAGCGCAGCGCGTCGACGTCGTGGATGCCGCAGTCCTTGAAGATGCCGCCCGACGTCGGCACGAACTGGGCCGGCGGCGGCGCCGGGTCGCAGGTCAGCAGGTGGGCCCGGCGGACCTCGCCCAGCTCGCCCGCGGCGACGGCGGCGCGGATCGCCGCGTAGCCGGCGTCGAAGCGGCGCTGGAAGCCGATCTGGACCGGCGCGCCGGCGGCGTCGATGGCATCGATGACGGCCCGCGTCGTCGCCACGTCGAGCGCGATCGGCTTCTCGCAGAACGCGGGTAGGCCGGCCTCGGCGGCGCGGACCAGGAGGCCCGCGTGGGTCGAGGTCGGCGTGGCGATGACGACGCCGTCGACGGCGCCGAAGACCTCGTCCAGCGGGCAGGCTGCGGCGCCCAGCTCGGCCGCCGCGGCCGCCGCCAGCGCCGGGTCGGCGTCCGCCAGGACGAGGGTGCCGACGGCGGGTTGGTCCGCCACCACCTGGGCGTGCTGGCGGCCGATCCGGCCGACGCCGATGACACCGATGCGAAGAGACATGGTTGGTTCCTTACGGGCGATGATGCCAGGGAAGGGTTCCGGGATGGGGTGACGCGGTCCGGGGCGCGGCCGGGGGCGGGCGGGGCCACGCCCCCGGCGCGCGCGTTCTGGCGAGCGCGTTCTGGGGCCGCTCGGCCGCCTACTGCTCGCCGAGCACGGCCACGACCTCGGCCGAGTCGAGGTTGTCCTTGGTGTACCAGACGGCCGGGGAGACGATGTTCTTCTCCGCCGGCTGAGTCCCGTTGGCCGCGTCGACCAGGACCTTGACGGCCTGGTAGCCGATGCCGCCCGGGTTCTGCGTGATGCCGCCCGTGATCTTGCCCTCCTTGACCAGCCGGATCTCGTCCGGCGAGGCGTCGACGCCGATGACGACGGCCGTGGAGCCCTTCGACTGGACCTCTTCGGCGATGGCGATGACCGAGTCGTCGTCCGTGCCGAAGAAGCCGGCCAGGTCCGGGTTGGCCGTCAGCACACCCGCGGCCTTGGTCCGGGATTCGGCCTGGTCCGAGTTGCCGTTCTGGGCGGGCAACAGCGTGACGCCGGGTGCGTTGGCCTTCATCCAGTCGATGAAACCGTCACGCCGGTCGGCCGCCGTGCCGACCTCGCCGTGGGCGATGATGCCGACCGTGCCCTGGCCGCCGATGAGCTCGGACAGCTTCTCCGCCGCCATCGCGCCGATCTGCTTGTTGTCGGACGCGATCGTGGCGATCGGGATGTCAGTGTCGGCGACGGGCGTGTCGAAGGCGACGACCGGGATGCCGGCGTCCTGGGCCTTCTGGAGATAGGTCGGGGCCTGCGCCTGGGCGCCGTCCTGGGGCGCGAAGCCGATGCCGGCGGGCTTGCCGTTGATGGCGCTGTCGAGTTGCTGGAGCTGCTTGTCGGGCTCGGTCTCCGTGGCCGGGCCGACCCATTCGACGGTCACGCCGAGGTCCTGTCCGGCCTGGAGGGCGCCCTCCTTGACGGCGGTCCAGTAGTCGGAGGCGTCGGCCTTGGCCACGAGCACGATCTTGGTCGTGCCGCTGGCCTCGCCGCCGCCGGTGCTGGAAGTGGAGTTGCCGGAGCAAGCGGTGGCCGCCAGGGCCGTGACAGTGGCCAGCGCCAGGCCGGCGATGGCGGTAAGGGGGCGTCTCATCGTGATTCTCCTTGGTTGTTGGTGGGTGTGAGACCGGTGGATGGGATGTGGGGGAGGGACGGGCGCGCGGACTGCCCCGGCGCCCGTGCCCGGGTCGGCGCTATTCCTCCCCGCCGCGCCGCCGGATGTCGACGAAGACGGCGATGAGGATGACCGCGCCGAGGACGACCTTCTGCCAGGCGTCCTCGAAGCCGAGGATGGTGAGCCCGTTGTAGATCGTCCGGATCGTGACCGCGCCGATGACCGCCCCGAAGACCGAGGCGCGCCCGCCGCGCAGGCTGGTGCCGCCGATGACGGCGGCCGCGATGGCGTACATCTCGTAGCTCTGGCCCGTGTTCGGCGGGACCGAGTTGAGGTAGGCGGCCATGATGATGGCCGAGATGCCCGTGAAGACGCCGCAGATCGTGTAGGCCAGGACCTCCCAGCGGCGCGTGTTGATGCCGGAAATTCGCGTGGCCTCCTTGTTGGAGCCGATGGCGAGGGCGTAGCGGCCGACGACGGTCTTGTTCATCAGGAGGCCGGCCACGATGGCGATGGCCACGAGGATGATGACGCCGTTGTAGAGGCCGGGCACGAGCTGGCCCATGGCGATCGTCGTGAAGCCCCCGACGTCGCGCAGGGAGAGGGTCTTGGCGCGCGCGAACAGGAGGGCGAGGCCCCAGCAGACGAGCATCATCGCCAGCGTGGCGATCATCGGCTGCATCTTGATGTAGGAGATGAGCACGCCGTTGACCGTCCCGAGGAGGGCGCCGGCCAGGAGGCCGACGATGATGCCGACCCAGACGGGCGCCCCCCAGGCCGTCAGCGGCAGGGCCAGGACGACCATGCAGAACAACATGCCCATGCCCGGCGTCAGGTCGATGCCGCCGGTGGCGATGACGAACGTCAGGCCGATGGCCTGGGTCGCCGTCACGACGGAGGCCAGCAGGAGGGACGAGATATTGCCCCAGGTCAGGAAGTTCGGGTTCATGACGGAGAAGAACACGAACAGGAGGGCCAGGACGAGGAGGACCATGCCTTGCTGGACAAAGCTCTTGTAGCGCTCCAGCACCCCCGTCCGGTGGCTGTGGACGGCCACGGCGGCTGTCGTCATCGGGAAACCTCACTTTCTTTGGCCTCGAACTGTGTGGCGAGGGTCATGATGAGTTCTTGGCTGGCGTCGGCGTTGGCCAGCTCGCCCGTGATGCGGCCGTCGCACATGACGTAGATGCGGTCGGACAGGCGGAGCACTTCTTCGAGTTCGGAGGAGATCATGATGATGGACTTGCCCTGGTCGGCCAGCCGCCGCAGGAGGTCGTAGATCTCCTGCTTGGCGCCGACGTCGATGCCCCGGGTCGGCTCGTCGAAGATGAGGATGTCGCAGTCGCGCTCCAGCCACTTGGCCAGCACGACCTTCTGCATGTTGCCGCCCGAGAGGTTGCGCAGGACCTGCTGGACGGACGGCGTCTTGATCGAGAGGGCCTTGACGTGGCGCTCCGCCGCGGCCAGCATCTGGGATTCGCGGAGCCAGCCGCCCTTCGAGAACTTGCCCAGCGACGGCAAGGCCACGTTGGCCGCGACGGACTGCGTCAGGATGAGGCCGTAGCGCTTGCGGTCTTCCGACAGGTAGCCGATGCCGAGGCGGACGGCGTCGGCCGGGTGGGCGATCGTGACGGGGCGGCCGAAGACCGTGACGTGGCCGGCCGTCTTGGGGTCGGCCCCGACCAGCGCGCGGGCCGTCTCGGTCCGCCCGGCGCCCATCAGCCCGGCGAAGCCCAGGATCTCGCCCTTCTGGAGTTCGAACGTGACGTTCTTCAGGAGGGAGCGGGTACAGAGCCCCTCGACCTTCAGGACGGTCTCGGTCGCCCGCCGCGGCTGGGGCCGGACTCCGGACGTGACCTGGCGGCCGACCATGAGCTGGATGACGTCGCTGATCGCCAGGTCGGCGGCCCGGCGGCTGGCGACGAACTGGCCGTCGCGCAGGACCGTGATCTGGTCGCAGAGCGCCTTGATCTCCTCCATCCGGTGGGAGATGTAGACGACGGCCGTCTGGTCCGTCCGGAAGCCGCGGATGATGCGGAACAGGGTCTCGACCTCGCTGGCCGTCAACGCGGCGGTCGGCTCGTCCATGATGAGGATGCGCGAGTCGAACGACAGCGCCTTGGCGATCTCGACCATCTGCTGGGCGGCCACGGAGAGGTCGCGGACCTGGGTGCGCGGGTCGATCGGGACGCCGAGCCGGTCGAGGAGCTCCTGGGCCATCGCGTTGAGGCGGCGGTCGTCGTTGAGGATCCCGCCGGGCAGCTTGGGCTCGCGGCCGATGAAGATGTTCTGCGCCACGGTCAGGTGGTTCATGAGGAAGAACTCTTGGTGGATCACGCTGATGCCGAGTTCGTGGGCCTGGACCGGGCCGGAAATGGTCACGGGTTGGCCGTGGAGCCGCAGCTCGCCGCCGTCGGGCTGGTAGAGGCCGGCGATGATCTTCATGAGCGTCGACTTGCCGGCGCCGTTCTCGCCGCAGAGGGCGTGGATCTGGCCGGCGCGGAGGGTGAAGTCGACGTCGGACAGCGCCTTGACGCCGGGGAACACCTTCGTGATGGCGCGGGCTTCCAGGAGAATCTCACCGCCCGGTGGGGCGGAGGGGCTTGGCCTGGCGGTCATCTCAGCTCCCTTGCTGGTAGTGCCGTTCTAGAACGTGCTAGTGCTAGAACGTACTAGTC
>JAISTC010000034.1 GCA_031272805.1 Propionibacteriaceae bacterium | reverse complement strand
CGCCGCCTCGGCCCGCTCGTGCCGGAGCCGCTGCCGGTCGCCGTGCCCGCGTCCGAGGCGGCGGCCGGCCTGGCCCGCCTCTACCGCCAGGCCGGCGCCCGCGGCCACGCCGCCGCCGGCCTCCGCGCCGCCACGGCCGGCCGCCTGGCCGCCCGCCTGGGCCTGCCGCCGAACGCCCAGCCCGCCACCGTCGGCGAGCGCCTCGGCCTGGCCCTCGGCCGGGACCCGGGGACCATCGTCGGCCTGCTCTACGGCCCACCCCCTGCGACCGACGCCGAGTTGGTCGCTCTCGCCCAACAGCTGCACGAGGTAGAAAGCGAGGCCCACCATGACCGCTGACAACTTCCCGGGGACCGTCCCCAGCCCGCCGCCGGGGACCGTCCCGACGGCCCCACCCGCCCAGGTCCCTATGACCGCCCCACCGGGCGCGTGGGCCGCGGCGCCGTCGGCCCCTCAGCCCCAGTTCGCCCAGTCCCAGCCGGCCCCCCAGCCGCTGCCGCAGTTCCAGCCGGCGCCCCAGCAACCGTGGCCCGCGCCCGCGGTGGCGGTCGCCGCCCAGCCCGCGGCCCCCGACGCCTGGGCCCGCCCGACGGGCCTGGGCCTGGCGTACGTGCCGCCGGCGCAGTCGCTGCCCGCCGCGCAACAGGAGTTCCTGGCCGTGCGGTCGGAGGTCGGCAAGGCCATCGTCGGCCAGGCGGAGGCCGTCTCCGGCCTGCTGATCGGCCTGCTGTGCGACGGCCACGTCCTCCTCGAGGGCGTCCCCGGCGTTGCCAAGACCCTCCTCGTCCGGTCGCTGGCCGCGTCGCTGGACCTGGAGATGAAGCGCGTCCAGTTCACGCCCGACCTGATGCCGGGCGACGTCACGGGGTCGCTCATCTACGACGCCCAGGCCGCCCGCTTCGACTTCCGGCCGGGCCCCGTGTTCACGAACCTGCTCCTGGCCGACGAGATCAACCGGACGCCGCCCAAGACCCAGGCCTCCCTCCTGGAGGCGATGGAGGAACGCCAGGTGACGTCGGACGGCGTGACCCACCCCCTGCCCGAGCCGTTCATGGTCATCGCCACCCAGAACCCGGTCGAGTACGAGGGCACGTACCCGCTGCCCGAGGCCCAGCTCGACCGCTTCCTGCTCAAGCTGGCGCTGCCGCTGCCCGCCCGCGAGGACGAGATCCAGGTCCTGACCCGCCACGCCTCCGGCTTCGACCCGCGCGACCTCGGCGGCGCCGGGCTCCGTCCCGTCACGAACGCCGCCCAGCTCGCCGCCGCCCGCGCGGCGGCCGCCCGGGTCCGGGTCGACCCGCCCGTCCTCGGCTACATCACGGACCTCTGCCGGGCCACCCGCAGTGCGCCCTCGGTCGCGCTCGGCGTCTCCCCCCGCGGCGCCACCGCCCTGATGAAGGCGGCGCGGGCCTGGGCCTGGTTGACCGGGCGTGACTTCGTCACGCCCGACGACGTCAAGGCGCTGGCCATCCCGGCGCTGAACCACCGCATCCAGGTCCGGACCGAGGCGCAGATGGACGGCACGACGGCCGCCCATGTCGTCGCCAACGTCCTCGCCACCCTCCCCGTCCCCCGCTGACCGCCATGGCGATCTCGGGCCGCGTGCCGCTCCTGCTGCTCCTCGGGCTGATCCCCGTGGTGCTGTGGCCCGCGCCCTGGGTCGTGCTGGCCTGGGCGGGCCTGGTCGCCGCCGTCACGCTGGTCGACCGGGCCCTGGCCGTCCGGCCGGAGGCGCTGGAGCTGGCCCGCGAGCTGCCCGCCAGCGTCCGGCTGACGGAACGGGCCCAGTCAAGCCTGACGTTGACCAACCCCCGCGACCGGGCCGCCGCCCTCGTCGTCCGCGACGCCTGGCCGCCGAGCGCGGCGCCGACCGGCTCGCGCCGGGTCCTGCGCGTGCGGGGCGGCGAGGCCGCGCGCCTCGTGACGACCCTGACGCCGACCCGGCGCGGCGACCTCCACGCGGCCGCCGTCACGATCCGGTCCTTCGGGCCGTGGCGGCTCGGCGCCCGCCAGCGCCACGTCAGGCTGGACGGGACCCTGCGCGTCCTGCCGGAGTTCCGGTCCCGGGTCCACCTGCCCTACCGCCTGGCCCGGCTCCGCGAGATGGACGGCCAGGCGGCGGTCCACGTCCGCGGCCAGGGCACGGAGTTCGACTCCCTGCGCGAGTACCAGGTCGGCGACGACGTCCGCTCGATCGACTGGCGGGCATCGGCCCGGGCCCAGAAGACGATGATCCGGACCTGGCGGCCGGAGCGCGACCGCCACATCCTGCTGGTCCTGGACACGGCCCGCTGGGCCGCGGGCCGCTTGGGGGGCGGCGACACCCAGGTCCGGCTGGACGCGGGCATCGAGACCTGCCTGCTGATGGGCGCGCTGGGCGCGGCCAGCGGCGACCGCCTCAGCCTGCTGGCCGTCGACCGGGAGGTCCGCGCGCGGGTCACGCGGGTGTCCGGCCAGGGCCACACGGTGGCCGCGTTCGCCCAGGCGCTGTCGCTGGTCGAGCCGGTCGTGGCCGAGGCGGACTGGACGCTGATCGCGGCGCAGATCGGCCAGGTCTGCTCCCAGCGCAGCCTCGTCATCCTCGTGACCGGCCTGGACCCGGCGCTCTACGCCGAAGGCCTCGGGCTCGTCCTGCCCACGCTGGCCCACGACCACCGGGTCGTCATCGCGCACGTCACGGACCCCGGCCTCGACCCGCGCCGCCGCCAGATCACGACGGCCACGGAGGCCTACGACGCCGCGGCCGCCGACCGCCTCGACCTGACCACGGCCACACTGGCCGACCGCGTCGGCCGCCTGGGAGTAGAAGTCGTGACCGAGCCCCCGGACAAACTGGCCCCGGCCGTCGCCGACCTCTACCTCAAGCTGAAAGCCACCGGCCGCCTGTGACCCCCCTGTCATCCTGAGCGCAGCTTTGTCATCCTGAGCGCAGCGAAGGATCTCGGTGGCGGAGAGATCCTTCGCTCCGCTCAGGATGACAGAGGGGGCGCTCAGGATGACAGAGGGGGCGCTCGGGATGGCAGGGGGTCAAGGGGCACCCCCCCTGCAAGGCGGTCTTGGGGGGGTGTTAACGTTGCGGTCAACGTGAGCGCGGTCCACGGGACCGCGTGACATTTGTTCACCGGCGTGCCGCCGCGTGGGAGGTGTTGCGAAAACCCCCCGCGGGGCGGTAGTTTCGCGCTATGAGTCCGGAAACCGTAGCCAGGTGGCAGTTTGGTATCACTACCGTCTACCACTTTCTTTTCGTCCCTCTGACGATCTCGCTCAGCCTCCTGACCGCCGTGCTCCAAACCCTATGGACCAAATCGGGCAATGCGGCCTACCTGAGGTTAACTAAGTTCTTCGGCAAACTCTTCTTGATCAACTTTGCTATGGGTGTTGTCACCGGCATCGTTCAAGAGTTCCAGTTCGGCATGAACTGGTCAGAGTACAGCCGGTTCGTCGGCGACATCTTCGGCGCCCCCTTGGCGCTCGAAGCCCTGATCGCTTTCTTCCTTGAATCAACCTTCCTCGGCCTGTGGATCTTCGGCTGGGGCCGCTTGTCGAAGGGCAAGCACCTCATGGCGATCTGGCTGGGGTCCGTCGGCACCCTGATCTCGTCGATCTTCATCATCGCGGCCAACGCCTGGATGCAGAACCCGGTGGGTGCCACCTATGTCAACGGCCACGCTGAGCTGAACGGCTTCAGCGGGTTCCTCGCCGTGCTCACCAACCCGGTCTTCCTGACCCAGTGGTGCCACACGATCTGCGCCTCCGGTGTCACGGGCGGCGCCTTCATGACGGCCATCGCGCTGCACAAGCTGATCCAGACCAAGAAGGCCGACGGCCCCGACAAGGACCTCAAGGCCTACGGCATCGGGACCAAGCTCGGCGCGTGGGTCCTCGTCGTGGCCGGCCTCGGCACGGTCGTGACGGGTGACCTCCTCGGCAAGCAGATGGTCCAGACGCAGCCGGCCAAGATGGCCGCCGCCGAGGGCCTGACGACGATCGCGGCCGACCAGGACCGCGAGAACATGCCGTTCACGATCCTGCCCGGCGTCTCCGTCTTCCCCGGCTTCCTCAACTGGCTGTACGGGGCGGACAAGATCCAGTCGACCGAAGAGCTCCAGGCCCAGTTCCTGGCCAACGGCTACCGGCAGCAGTGCTGGGTCGACGGCGACTGCGGTACGGGCAAGGACGGCTCGAAGCCGGCCGACGGCCAGTTGACGCTCCAGGCGGAGTTCGCCGACGGCCTCAACGCCATGACGACCGGCTACAAGGCGGACGCCGCGGTCAACCCCGACGCCGAGGACTTCAACACGATCCCGAGCGCGACGATCGAGTTCTGGACGTTCCGCCTCATGATCGGGATCGGGCTGCTGGCCGTCCTCGGCGGCCTGCTCGCCCTCATCGTGACGTGGGGCGGGAAGGTGCCGAAGGCCGGGACGATCCCGTCCATCATGGCCGTCGCCCTGCCGGTGCTGCCGCTGGTCGCCAACTCGTTCGGCTGGATCTTCACGGAGATGGGGCGCCAGCCCTGGATCGTCAACGGCGTCCTGCCGACGGTCTACGCGATCTCGCCCGACCCGACGCTGGCGCACAGCACCCCGATCCTCCTCCTGACGGTCGTGCTGTACACCGTGATCTACGCGGCCCTGGCCGTGGTCGAGGTGAAGTTGCTACTCAAGTACATCAAGATCGGCCTCCCGGCCGACGAGGATGTTCCAACCGTCGACCTGGGCGGGGACCCCGATGCGCCCCTGTCCTTCGCGTACTGAGAGGAGGGAATAAGCCATGTCTAACTTGAGCCTCATCGCACTCGAAGGCACAGCCTGGGGCGACTACAAGCTGGCCGTTCTCTGGTTCATCCTGATCGGCGTCCTCTGGGTCGGGTTCTTCTTCTTGGAGGGCTTCGACTTCGGCGTCGGCATGTTGCTCCCGTTCATGGGCAAGAACGACGTCGAGAAGCGCGTCATGGTCAACGCCATCGGCCCGCACTGGGACGGCAACGAGGTTTGGCTCCTGACGGCGGGCGGCGCGACGTTCGCGGCGTTCGCGGGCTGGTACGCCTCGCTGTTCAGCTCGCTCTACCTGCCCCTGTTCCTGGTCCTCGTCGGCCTCATCCTCCGGGGTGTGTCCTTCGAGTACCGCGGCAAGCAGCCCACGGCGACGTGGCGCAAGTCCTTCGACTGGATGGCGGCGATCGGCTCGTTCCTGCCGACCCTCGTCCTCGGCGTGGGCTTCGCCAACTTCCTCAAGGGCGTCGTCATCACGGCGGCCGTCGTGCCCGAGTCCATCGGCATGTTCCAGGTCGGCGGCGCCGGCCTCGTGCCGATCTACGACGGCTTCTGGGGCCTGTTCCACCCGTACTGCCTGGTCGGCGGCCTGCTGTTCGTCACGCTGTTCGTGACGCACGGCGCGCTGTTCCTGGCGGTCAAGACCACGGGTTCCGTCCGGGACCAGGCCAAGGCCATCGCCGAGAAGGTCGGCCTGGTCGCCCTGGTCCTGCTCCTCGTGTTCGTCGTCTGGGGCAACATCGCCTACGGCGCGGGCCGGGGGACCAACCTGACGTCGACCATGATGGTCTTCGCCTGGATCGCCGGCGTCCTCGCCATCGCGACCCTGGCGGGCGCCTGGTACTTCAACCGGGCCGGCCGTGACGGCCTGGCGTTCCTCTGCGGCGGCCTGGCGGTCGTCACGATGATCGCCACCGTCTTGCTGCACATGTTCCCGAACCTGGGCTTCGACTCCTCGGTCGTCGGCCAGGCCCTCGGGCTCCCGAGCGCGCCGGATGTCCTGCCGCTGCTCAAGAACTCGCAAACCACGTTGACGCTGATGACGTACGTCGCGATCGTGATGACCCCGATCGTGATCCTGTACCAGATCTGGACCTGGTGGGTCTTCCGCCGCCGGATCTCCACGGCCAACATCGTCGACGACACGAAGAAGGCCGCCCGCGCCGCCTGATTCAGTGTGTGAGACCCCGCAGGGGCCGCCCGCCAGGGCGGCCCCTGCTGTTGTTGGCGGCCGAGGCGTCGGGGGAGGCCGAGGCGTCGGGCCCCGCGGCCCTGGCGAGGAACGAGCCCAGGCGGCGGGGCCTGATGCCTCGGCCGGTGGGGGGCGGCGTGGGGGGGTGCGTGGGGGTCGGCCGCGGTATCAGGTGCCCTGGCCCGGGCTCGTTCCTCGCCAAGGCCAGGGCGCCTGACACCTCGGCCTGGGCGCCTGACACCTCGGCCTGGGCGCCTGACACCTCGGCCTGGGCGCCTGACACCTTGGCCCGGGTAGCCTTACGCGTTATGCGCAAGGTGTGGCGGACGGTCGTGGGCGTGGTGGCCGTGGTGGTAGTGGCGGCGGCGGGCTTTCTCGGCGTGGCCACCGTCACGGAGTACGATCCGCCGGCGGTCGAGGATGTGCTCGTCACGGGCGAGGCGGTGGACGCGCTGGCGCCCGGCGCCAGCGTGACGTTGCTGACCTTCAACATCGGCTACGCCGGGCTCGGGGAGGGCCAGGACTTCTTCCTGGACGGCGGCGAGATGGTCCGGCCGGATTCCAAGGCGGTCATCGAAACCAACCTGGCGGGTGTGGCGGGCCAGGCGGCGGCCGCCGCCGCAGACATCTACCTGTTCCAGGAGGTCGACACGGACGCCCACCGGTCGTACGGCGTCAACGAGTACGCGCTGCTGAGCGCGGGACTGGGCGGCGCGGCCACGTTCGCGTACAACTTCAAGTCGCTGTACACGCCGTACCCGTGGCCGCCGATCGGCCACGTCGAGAGCGGGCTGTTGACCCTGTCGCGCTACCCCGTGGCGGAGGCCTCCCGGATCGCCCTGCCCGTGCCCTTTACCTGGCCCGTCCGGCTGTTCAACCTGAAACGGGCGTTGCTGGTCGACCGGATCGGCCTGACCGGCTCCGAGCGTGACCTCGTCGTCGTCAACCTCCACCTGGAGGCCTACGAGGACGGCTCCGGCCGGGCCGCGCAGACCGCCCAACTGCTCGACTTCATAGCGGACGAGTATGCGCAGGGCAACTACGTCATCGCCGGCGGCGACTTCAACCAGACGTTCCCGGGGGTGGACTACCCGGCCGTGTCGACGGCGTGGCAGCCGGGGGTGCTGGACGCGTCGGCCATCGCCGCGCTGGGC
The DNA here is from genome assembly GCA_031272805.1 of Propionibacteriaceae bacterium. Taxonomy (GTDB): domain Bacteria; phylum Actinomycetota; class Actinomycetes; order Propionibacteriales; family Propionibacteriaceae; genus WQYJ01. The sequence goes on along the minus strand of JAISTC010000034.1, from coordinate 6,903 downwards.
GAGGGCTGGACGATCGCCCACGACGCCGCCACGCCGACCTGCCGCCTGAACGACCACCCGCTGACTACTGAGGGGCCTGTGCAGTACTTCGGCATCGACGGCTTCATCACGAGCCCGAACGTGACGGTGGAACATGTCACGACGCTCGACGGCGGTTTCGCGTACGCGGACCACAACCCAGTCCAGGTCACGGTCACTCTGGCCGCGTAGCCGCCACCTCGGCCACGCCCGGCTTGACCTTGACGTAGGGTCAACCTCGATGATGGGCCGTACACCTGACTCGAAAGGACGACATGCCCGGCAAGAATCTGACCCGGTCCGAGGCCCAGGAACGCGCCGCGCTCCTGACCGTCGCCACCTACTCCGTCCACCTCGACCTGACCGGGGCCGGCGACACGTTCCGGTCGGTCTCCGAGATCAGCTTCGACTGCCGGACGCCCGGCGCCGAGACCTTCCTCGACCTGATCGCCCCGCGCGTCACCCGCGTGACCCTGAACGGCGCCGAACTCGACCCGGCAGAGGTCTTCGGCGACTGCCGCGTCCGCCTGCCCAACCTGGCCGCGCACAACACGGTCGTGGTCGAGGCCGACGCCGAGTGGAGCCACACGGGCGAGGGCCTCCACCGCTTCACGGACCCCGTCGACCACCAGACCTACTGCTACTCCCAGTTCGAGGTCGCCGACGCCCGCTGCGTCTTCGCCAACTTCGAACAGCCGGACCTGAAGGCCGAGTTCACGTTCGCCGTGACGGCGCCCGACGGCTGGACCGTCTGGTCGAACCAGCCCGTGGCCGGCCTGGATGGAGCCGCCGACCACGCCACGACCTGGCGGTTCGAGCCGACCCCCCGCATGTCGACGTACCTGGCGGCGTTCGTGGCCGGCCCGTACACCGCGTGGCACGACACCTACCGCTCGGCCGACGGGCGTGACGTCCCGTTGAGCGTCCTGGTCCGGGCGTCGATGGCCCAGTTCCTCGACGCCGACGCGATCTTCGCAGTCACCAAGCAGGGCTTCGCGTTCTACGAGCGCAGCTTCGGCGTGCCGTACCCCTACGCCAAGTACGACCAGGCGTTCGTGCCGGAGTACAACGCGGGGGCGATGGAGAACATCGGCCTCGTCACGATCACCGAGGCTTACGTCTTCCGCTCCAAGCCGACGCAGGCGATGGTCGACCGGCGGGCCATCACGGTCCTGCACGAGCAGGCCCACATGTGGTTCGGCGACCTCGTCACGATGCGCTGGTGGGACGACCTCTGGCTGAACGAGTCGTTCGCCGAGTTCGCCTCCCACCTGGCCGCGGTCGAGAACACGCGCTGGACCGACGCCTGGACGACGTTCCTGGCGTCGGAGAAGTCGTGGGCGCTGAACCAGGACCAGCTCCCCTCGACCCACCCGATCGTGGCCGACATCCGCGACCTGGCCGACGTCGAGGTCAACTTCGACGGCATCACGTACGCCAAGGGCGCGTCGGTCCTGCGCCAGCTCGTGGCGTGGGTCGGCCAGGACCAGTTCCTCGCCGGCGTCTCGGCGTACCTCAAGAAGCACGCCTACGGCAACGCCACGCTGGCCGACCTGCTGGCCGAGTTGGAGGCGGCGTCCGGGCGGGATCTGACGGACTGGTCACGCCAGTGGCTGCAAGAGGCCGGCGTCACGCTGTTGCGGCCCGAGATCGAGGTGGCGGCGACGCCGGTAGAGCTCCCGGCGGAGGCGGCGGCGCTGGCTGCCGCCTGGGAGCGGCCGACCGCGGTCGACCAGATTGAGCGCCTGACGCTGCGCCAGGAGGTTCCGGCGATCTACGCGGAGAACGCGCGGGACGCGGGCGGGCCGCTCGTCACGCCGTCGCTCCGGCCCCAGCGGCTGCGCGTCGCCGGGTACCTGCTGGGCGAGAAGACGCTGCGGGAGCTGTGGTCCTGCGAGGTCGATGTGGTGGGCCCGGCGACGGTCGTGGCGGCGGCGGCCGGGCAACCCCGCCCGGACCTGCTGCTGGTCAACGACGGGGACCTGGGCTACGCCAAGGTCCGGCTCGACAGCGTGTCCCTGGCGAACGTGACGGAGCACCTGGCCGACATCGCCGACCCGCTGGCACGGGGCCTGGTCTGGGCGGCGCTGTGGGACGCCGTGCGTGACGGGGAGCTGCCCGGGACCCAGTTCGTCCAGGCGGTCCTCGGGGCCGTCAGCCAGGAGACCAGCCCGACGACGGTCAGCACGCTCTTCAACCAGCTCCGCACGACGCTGGCGTACTACGTGGCGCCGGAACACCGTGACGAGGTCGAGCGGGCGACCGCCGACAAGATCATGGACCTGGCCATCGCGGCCGTCGTCCCGGGCGGCGACACGCAGCTCCAGATGATCAAGACCGCCGCGCTGATCATCAACGACGACGAGATGGGCGAGGAGATCGCGAACTTCCTCGACGGCATCATCATCCCGGGCCTCGTCGTCGACACGGACCTCCGCTGGGAGCTGCTCCAGTGCGCCGTCGCCAACGGGCAGCGCGGCGAGGACGCGATCGCGGCCGAGCTCCAGCGGGACCCGACGACGCGCGGCCACGAGCTGGCGGCCGGCGTCCGGGCGGCGCGGCCGCAGGCCGAGGCCAAGATGGCGGCGTGGATCGCGGCCCTGACCGACGAGACGATCACGAACGGAACGCAGCGGGCCATCATCGCGGGCTTCAACCGGGTCAGGGACCGCTCCCTGCTGCTGGGCTTCGTGGAGCCGTACTTCGCGGAGTTGGAGAAAGTGTGGGCGTCACGCTCGCGCGAGATGGCCACGAACGTGGTCGAAGGCCTGTACCCGATCGCGGCGCTGAACGACGTCGACGTGGTCGCGGCCACCGACGCCTGGCTGGAGCAGTTGGGCGACCGCACTCCGGCCCTGCGCCGCCTGGTCACAGAACGCCGCGCCGCCGTCGTCCGGGCCCTGAAAGCCCAAGCCGCCGACCGCGCCACCCTGACGCCCGCGTGACCCTGTCGTTCATCCCCAACCCCTTGTCAACCCCTTGTCATCCGCAACCCCTTGTCATCCCAACCCCCTTGTCATCCCGGCGAAAGCCGGGATCTTGCCCCGCCACCTGGCCGAACCGGCCAGCGCGCCGAGACATAGCCCCTGGACGAACGGCCGATGCTGGCCGTCAGGTGTGACAAACGGAACCGTCCCCTTTGTCACAGGCCCGTCGCGCGGGCCCTCGGCGGCTCCCGTGGGATGTTCGCAAACTCGGCACAAACGCCTTGGATGGAGCCATTTGTGCCGAGTATGAGTCGGTGCCGTGGCACTGGCGCCAGTCACGCGAACAGGTCGTCCAGCGTGACGACGTTCTGGATCATGCCCGTGCGCGAGCTGGGGGTCAGGCCGCTGGCGCTGACCATGACGATGTGAACGGCCTTGTCCGTCTTCGTTTCGTCGCAAAACGTCTCGCGCCGGTAGAGCAGCAACTTGTCGTAGTCCTCGTCCAGCGCAAACGGCTTGGCCGTGAACTTGGCTTCTAAGAGATCGACAATGCCGTCGGCGCGCCGGATGATCAGGTCGATCTGAACGCCTGGCGTCGCCTCGCGGCTGCGCCAGCCCAACACCGCAGTCGTCACGCCGGAGATCCCCAACGCGCGCCTGACCTGGTCGAGGTGCGCGGCGACCAACCGCTCGAACGCGAGCCCGTACCAGGCGTTCCAACCACCCTGGCGGCTCTGGCTCTGCCAGTGGCGCGGCGCGGGGAGGGAGGTGGGCCTGATCTGGTGGTGGTAGAAGAGGGTGTAGAAGTCCGACAGTTGGTAGAACCGCCCCTGTCGCGGTTTGGTGAAGTCGTGGTACACGCGGATGAAGCCGCATTGCTCCAGTTCCAGCAAGGCCTTGCTCAGTGTGCCGCCGGGCTTGGCCTTGAGGGCGGCGAACAGCTCACGCTGTGTGGCCCCGGCGGTCTTGCGGCTCAGGATGTCGATGATGCGCAGATGACGCTCCGGGTTCTTGAACAGCGAGGCGTAGAGGTTGGCGTACTCGCCGGCCAGGGGTGCCCCCCGGGCGAAGAAGAGCGCGTCGACGGCCTGCTCGGGGCTCTGGCCGCGTTCCAGGAAGTCCAGGTAGTAGGGAATCCCGCCGAGCACCATGTAGAGCTGTGCCAACTGGACCCGGTTGAGTTGGATGCCTTTGTCCCGGCAATACAGCTCGCATTCGGCCAGGCTGAACGGGTCCAATCTGAGTTGCCGTGTCAACCGGTTGTGGAGGCCGCCCCTGGCGTTGACGATGTTGTCGATAATCCACGACGTGGCCGAGCCGCAGATGACCAGGATGAGATCGTCTCTGGTCGAGGCGAAACTGTTCCAGAAGTGGTCCAACGCCGCCAAGAAAGCCGAGCGTTGTGTGGCCAACCAGGAGATCTCATCGATGAACACGACCTTGCGCCGATGATGCCGGAAGCGTCTCAGGTAGTCCTTGAGTTGGCGGAAGGCGTCGAACCAGTCCTTGGCGGGCGCGTGGGCGCGGCCACCCCACTCGTCCAAAGCCTCGTCGAAGTTGCGCAGCTGCTGCTTCAGGGTGGCTTGTGGGGCGCCGGTCAGGCAGAAGACCACATGGTCCTTGTACGCCTCCCTGATCAGGAAGGTCTTGCCCACGCGCCGACGGCCGTACACCGCCAGGAACTCGGGCTTGCCCGATTCCAGACAGCGGCGCAACACGTCCTGTTCGAGCGCCCGCCCGATGATCCGCACAAGGTCCTCCCAGGTCGTCCTATACTCAGCACAAACGCCCCGATTCGAGCCGTTTGTGCTGAGTATAGGACGGACGGCAGTCGTCCAACTCCACAGGGCAGGTGATCTCTCGCGGCGCCGGGCGGACCACGGCTCCAAGATCCCGGCTGTCCCAGGGATGACCAGGAGCGCGGGAAAACCAGGAGTGCGGGAGGACACGGGACACGGACGAACAAATAACCTTGTCATCCCGGCGAAAGCCGGGATCTTGCCCCGCCACCTGGCCGAACCGGTCAGTGCGCCGAGACGTAGTCCCTCAACGAACGGCCGATTCCGGCCGTCAGGTGTGACAAACGGAACCGTCCCCTTTGTCACACGCGCTACGCGAACGCGGCGGCTACTGCCAGGTCCAGCGCGCCCTGGAAGATCGACTCCCGCTCGTCGGCGGTCATGTCCGGGGTGTCCTTGGTCAGGTGGTCGGAGATCGTCAGGACCGCCAGCGCGCCTTTACCGAACTCCGCGGCCACGCCATAGAGGGCCGCGGCTTCCATCTCGACCGCCAGCACGCCGTGACGGATCATCGCGTCGAGCTGACCGGGGATGGAGAAGTAGAAGTGGTCGGAGCTGATGACCGTCCCGGCCTGCACCCTGCGCTCCCCGGCCGCCGCCAGCGCTGCCGCGGCCATCCTCAGGTCGGCGACGGCGGCGAAATGCGTGCCGGGAATCCTCAGCTCGTTCATGGAGCTGGTCGTGTGGGCGCCGAAGCCGAGGACGACATCGCCGACGTCGACCAGCGGCGAGATGCCGCCCGCCGTGCCGACGCGGATGATCCGCTCGACGCCGTAGAAGCGGAACAGCTCGGTCGCGTAGATCGTGATCGACGGCATCCCCATGCCCGACGCCATGATCGACAGGTCACGTCCGGCGTACGGCCCGGCGGCGACCGTCCCGGTAAAGCCCGGGATGCCCCGCACCTCCGTCACGCGGCGCGCGTCCGCCAGCAGCGACGCGGCCATCCGCTCGGCCCGCTTGGGGTCGCCCGGCATGAGGACCGCGGGCGCGAAATCGCCCGGCTCGGCGGAGTTGTGGGGGGTGGACATGGGGTCCTCCTAGGGTTCTTGAGGTCGTGACGACAAGGGTTCAGCTTAGCCGCCCCTGGTCACCCCGGGACAGCCGCCCGTGGGCCCGTCGTCCAGACTCCCACGGGTTCAAGATCCCGGCTTTCGCCGGGATGACAACGGGGCCGGGATGACAACGGGGCCGGGATGACACCGGGGCCGGGACGACACCGGGGCTGGGAGGGCCAGGATGTTGGACGCTTTCGCGGGGGTGACAAGGTGGACTAGATTCCTCCCCATGGCGCAGCCACATCTGATCGAGCCGGCCTACCTGACGGCGCTGGCGGACGGCACGATCAAGCAAGTCAATCCTTTTACGGGCACGCGCGTGTGGACCGTGGCCGGCCGGGGCAACCGGCCGATCGCGGCCGCCGCCAGCGACCCCCAACCGCTCGATCCGGCCCAGGCGGGGCGGACGTGCGCGTTCTGCGAGAAGCGCTATCTGGAGACGCCGCCGGAGAAGTCGCGCCTGATCCGCGACGCCAACGGCTGGACCCAGCTCGAACACCTGCCCGTCGAGCGGCTGTTCGAGACCACGGCCGAGTTCCGCGTCATCCCGAACCTGTTCGAAATCCTGAGCTACGACTACTGGCACGCCAACTACGGCTACGAGCTCCCGCCCGACGTGGCCGCCCAGCGCCGCGCCTACCTGGACTCGAAGGCCGGCCACGATCACGTCGTGGCCGTCCAGACCGCCAAGCTGCGGGCCGCCGGGCGGAGCGACGCGGAGATCCACGCCCTCGGCCAGGACCAGATCATCGCCCAGGCGACGGGGTTCTTCGGCGGCGGCCACGATGTCGTCGTGGCCCGGCGCCACTTCGCGGACGGCGCGGCGGACACGTCCGGGCTAGCCGGCTCGGGGGCGCTGACCCGCGAGGAGCACTACCAGTACGTGCGGCTGACGGTCGACACGCTGCGGCGGCTCTACGAGGTCAACCGCTACGCCCGCTACGTCGCGGTCTTCCAGAACTGGCTCAAGCCCGCCGGCGCGTCCTTCGACCACCTCCACAAGCAGTTGGTCGCCATCGACGAGCACGGCAACAATTTGGATTTGTCATTGTCACGCGCGCGCGAGAATCCGAACATCTTCAACGAGGCGGGGGTCAACTA
>JAISTC010000028.1 GCA_031272805.1 Propionibacteriaceae bacterium | reverse complement strand
TGTCATCCCGGTTCCCCTGTCATCCCGGCGAAAGCCGGGATCTTTCCCTGGTGGTCGACTTCCCCGGCTCCAAGATCCCGGCTTTCGCCGGGATGACAAGGGGTTTAGGACGACAAGGGGTTTGGGGTGGCCAGGGGTTGTTGACTTGTTCGGGTCTCGCATCCCGGCTTTCGCCGGGATGACAGGCATCGGGGCACAGGCCGAGGTATCTGACGCCGCCGCCCGGTCCTGCGACTCCGGCGCTGGCGCGCCTCCGCGCAGGATGACGTGTTCCTCGCCAAGGCCGCGGCATCAGACACCTCGGCCTCGGCTCTGTCCTCGGCCAGGCCGCGGCATCAGACACCCTGGCCTGTCTGGAAGCGGGCCAGTAGGTCGGCCTGGGCTCGGGCGGCGCCGGCTTCTCTGGGGTGGCCCAGGGTGTCGAGTTGGGCGGCCTGGTCACGGCGGGAGGCGATTTCGGCGGCCAGCAGTGCGTCGACCTCGGCGTCGGTCAGTGCTCGGCGCTCGACCTCGGCCGAGCCGAGGCCGGCCGTGGCGCCGGCGATGTGGGCGGACGTGACCGTCGGCGCCAGGTCGCGCGCGGGCTGGGCCGCCGCGTTGTCCAGCCGGGCGAGGAGCGAGCGCAGGGCGGCGATGTGGGCGGGGTCGCGCCGCTTGATGGCCCGCGCCAACTCCGCCCGGGCCGCCGCGGACAGGACCGCCAACCGACTCATGCCACGAGCCTACGCGTAGCGGTGGGCGGCGCGGGCGGCCTGGGGGCCGTAGGCGCCGCCGAAGAGGACCGCGTGGACCAGCAAGGGATGAAGCTGGTGGAGGGGGACCAGGTCACGCCAGCCGTCGGGCAGCCACGTTGACTCGGCTGCGTAGGCGTCCCAGATTGTGGCCAGGTGCGTCACGCCGAACAGGGCGAGCATGGCCAGGTCCGTCACGCGGTGGCCGCCGTGGGCGGCCGGGTCGATCAGCGTCAGGCCGTCCGGGCCGGGGATGACGTTGCCGGCCCACAGGTCGCCGTGGATCCGCGCGGGCGGCGCGGCGTCGTCGAACTCGCCCGTGGCCAGGCGCGCGGCCACGGCGTCGATGAGCCGCGATTGGCCGGCATCGAGGGCGCCCTGGTCACGCGCCGCGCGAGCGAACGGCAGAACCCGCTCCGCGGCGTAGAACGCGCCCCACGTCGGCGCCGTCCCCGCCGGCAGGGAGGCCAAGCCGATGTAGAGCGGGCCGGACCAACCCGCGGGACTGGCGCCGAACGTGACGGCGCCGGCGTCGTGGGTACGGGCCAACCGCGCGCCGAACAACGCCGCCGCGGCCCGCTCCGGCGCCGGACCGGACAGCCGCTCCAGCGTCAGCCGCGACTCCGACACGGCCAGAACCCGGACCACCGGCGCCCCACCCTCCACGGCCAGCCAGCGCAACCCGGCCGCCTCGGCCCCGAACGCCCCCGGCCCGGCCGGCTGGGTCTTGGCGAACTCGGTCATGTCATGCCCTCTGGGGATCACACGGGAACCTGGTCCTGTAGCTCAGAAGTCGAATTGGCCGCGGAGGACTTCGTCCGCCCGGCGATATTGGCCTGATTCGCGCAGGACCTCGGCCAGTTCCTCCGTGACCTCGGCGTAGTGGCGGAACTCGCGGCGGCCCGCCTGTTGGAACCGGACGGCGGCCAGCTCCAGTTGCTCGACCGCCTCGTCCGTGGCGCCGTCGACGGCGGCCAGGCGGCCGACCAGCCAGTTGGAGTGGGCCGCCTCGACCGGCGCCCCGACGCTGGCGTAGATCTCCGCCGCCGAGCGCGCCCGGTCCAGCGCGTCCGTCCGGGAAGCCTCGCCACCCCACGTCGCCAGGACCCGCGCCAGCGCATCCTCGATGTCGGCCCGGGCGTGAAGCTGGCGGCGCAGCGGCCGGAACGTCAGCCCGAACCCGGCCACGTCCGCCAGCGTCGGCCCGTCGTCCCGGTCGGAGACGACGACCGGCAGCCGCGCCGACGCGGCCATCGCCTCGTTGACGAACGAGTCCTCGTCGCGTTTCCGGACGGTCGGCGCCCACGTCACGAGCACCCGGGCCAGCTCCTCGACCGGCGCCCCCGCGGCGCGCAGCCGGGACAGCGCCTGCGCGTAGGCCGCCGAGGCCTGGGCCCGCTGGCGCCGGAGCTGGTGGCAGCGGGCCGCCTCGGCCCACTCCCAGCCGGACTCGCGCAACAACCCTTCTTCCTGCGCCTGGCGCGCCGCCTCCTCGAACGCCGCGGCCGCCCCCGCCGTGTCGGCGACCGCCAAACACTCCTCCGCCCGCAAGCGCGCCGGGCGCGCGTTGACCGTGACGTCGGCGGAGTTGACCGGGGTCTTGGCCGCCTCCGGCGGCGGCTCCACCAGCGCGGCGGCCAGCCGCTCCGTCACGAGCCGCTCGGCCTCGCCCGCCACGCAGGGCAGCGCGAACTCCAGGCGGCGCGGCGCCGGCGTGACGGCCAGCGCCAGCTCGACCTGGCGCGATTGCTCCGTCGTGCCGTTGCGCTGGTCGAACTGCGCGGCCACCGGCCGGGCCTTGTCCAGCGCCCACGTGTGCAGCTCCGCCACGGTCGCGGCCGGCACGTCGGGCAGGGTCACGGGGTAGTCGGAGTGGCCCACGGCGATGAGGGCGGCCGTCGCGGCCACGACCCGGCGCAGCACGACGAGGCGGCGATAGGGCGTGCCGGTGACCAGGTCCTTGGCCCGTTCGGCCAGCAGGTCGAGCGCCAGGCCGGGCTGGCGGCTGCGGGCGTACACCTCGATGACGCGGGCGTAGGCGGAGCCGAGGCTGGTCGAGACCGCCTTGCGCAACTCGGCCAGGGCCTTGGGCACGGTCTCCTCGACGTCCGCCAGCCGCCCCTCCTCCAGGTAGGCCAGCGCCAGGTCGGTCAGCATCGCGGCCGGCTCGCGCGAGCAGGCCACGTCCGACCCGGCCGCCGCCTCGAGGACCGCGATCGCCTCGGCCCGCTTCCCCCGCCACAACAGATATTCCGCCCGCAGCGCCTCGTGGCAGGCGGCGCAGGAGTCCTCGTCGTCGATCGGCAGGGTCAGCCACTCCGTGAACACGCGGTCGACGTCGTCGCCGCCCCGCAGCAGCGCCCAGTCCAGGCGCGTCGACCAGACCCGCTCCATGCCCCGGTTGGCGACGGCGAAGCGGCGCTCCATGTCGTCCAGCGCGGCCTCGATCCGGGCCCGCCCGACCGTCGGAATCTGGGGCAGGTCGGACATGATCCAGCCGAACTCCCAGAACAGGACGGATTGGTCGTAGTGGTCGAAGTGCTCGGGATGCTCGTCCCACCAGCGCAGCAACTGCGTGAACGGCAGGAACGCCTTCTCGTACTCGTCGCCCCAGGTCAGCGCCTCGACCAGTGACGTCAGCGCGTAGGCCTTGGCCTCGTCCGGGCCCTCGCGCTCGACCCGCCGGACCTCCCGCTGGGCGGCCTCGGACCGGGCCCGCCCGTAGGGCATGGCCCGGACCCGGCCGATCGCCGCGTTGGCCTCAATGAGGGATCGGGCCATCGCCGGACCCCTTGCCCATCTCGCCGCGGAGGCCCGCCTGGAGGAGGACGGACAGGGACTCGTTCATCAACTCGGCCTCGCGGACGCGCAGCGGCTCGCCCGACAGCAGGACGGCGGAGACGTACATCGAGTGGAGCCCGGCGGCGAACACGGGGGACGACGGGTCGAGCTGGACCCACTGGCGGATGGTCGGGTTGGCGTCGTTGAGGATGAGCTGGCGCGACAGCCCCTCGTCGGTCTCCAGCTCGGCCAGGACGGCGCTCCACGGGTCGTCGGCGTCGGCCGACAACTCGGTCTGCTGCCGCCGGTAGTCGCCGTCACGGTCGCCCAGCAGGATGGCGGGCAGCGCGTCGGGCTCGAAGCGGCGGACGACGGGCTTGACGTCGAGCGGCTCGGCGATCTCGGCGGCCGCGGCCAGCGAGTCGAGGATCTCCAGCTCCCGGGCCGGGTCGACGGGGCTCAGGACCTGGGCGATGTCCTCCTGGCGCAGCGGCCGGATCTTCCAGCCCGGGCGCTGGGACAGCTTCTCCAGCAGCTCGCCGTCGTAGACATAGCCGGCGTTGACGAGGACCACGCCCTGGGCGCGGGCCACGGCGGCGACCCGCCGGTACTCCTCGAGCGAGCTCGTGTAGACGATCTCCGCGGTGTCCTCGGCGATCTCCTTGAGCGTCCGCGGCCCGTCGGTCGACTCGAAGGGAAGGACCTGGGCGGCCAGGTCGAGCATCGTGTCGTCGGTCAGGGCGAGGGAGCGGACGGCCAGATGGTGGGTGCGGACGAACAGCTTGGCCAGGTTGGACTGGGAGTCCAGCGTGTCGATGACCCACTGGCGGACCGTCGCGGCCAGGGCCTCCTGGGTCGCCAGGAGGATGTCGTCGGAGTAGAGCTGCTCGCGCGACGCGGTCGGCGACAGGCCCGTGGCGTCGACGACGCAGCGGACGAAGAACGCCCAGTCGGGCAGCAGCCCGGAGACCCGGTTGCCCAGCAGCATCCGCTTCAGGTAGACGCGGTGGTGGCCGCCGGAACCGGGCGGGACGGCGGTCGGCAGGACGAACGCCACGCCCGTCACGCCCGCCAGCGGCACCTGCAGGTCGATCATGGCCATCGGGGTGAACCCGAGGCTCTTCTCGCAGAACTCGGCCAGCGCCTCGCGCCGGGCCAGCTCGTGGGGGTAGTGGTGGAGCCAGGGCAGGTCCGGCTCCGTGATGCGCCGCCACGCCGTGCCGTCGCCGAGCGGGACCTCGACGGCGATGTCGACGGGCAGGAGGCTGCCGAACTCGGCGGCCAGCGCCGTGACCGTGTCGATGGCCAGCCAGTGCTCCATGCCGCGGCGCGGCCGGATGCGGACGATCGAGCCGACGGGGTCGGCGGGGTCACGCGGCAGCTCGGTCAGGTCGTAGCGGCCGTCGTCGTGGCCGGTCCACAGGACGGTCGGGGCGTCGGGGTGGGTGGCGGAGCGGGCGACGAGCTCGATCTCGTCGGCCACCATGAAGGCGGAGAGCAGGCCGATGCCGAACTGGCCGAGGAACTCCTGGCGGCCCACGCCCAGGTCGATGTCACGCTTGGAGCTCCGCCCGACCGTGGCGAGCAGTTCGCGGGCCTCGTCGGGGGTGAGGCCGATGCCGGTGTCCACCACTTCCAGGCCGTCGCCCTGCCACGGGCGCACCCGGACGGTCGCGGGCGAGCCGGGCTCGACGGCCTGCCGGGCCGTGATCGCGTCGACGCCGTTCTGGAGCAGCTCTCGGAGGTACACGTTGGGGCCCGAGTACAGGTGCCGCGCGAGGAGGTCGACCACCCCGCGGAGGTCGACCTGGAACGTCGCGCCCACTTCTTTCACAACTCACCCCGTTCCGCCGCGTTCGGACTCCGATCGGACAGCTAGAAGCCACATTATGCCTGTTGAGGGAAGACTAACCGATGATTCGCGGGCTGTCGTGGCCCTGTTAGCGAGGCCGAGGTGTCAGAGGCCGCGGCCCTGGCGACGAAGGAGCCCGGGCGGCGGCCTCTGATACCGCGGCCGGTGGGTGTGGGGTCGGCCGCGGTATCAGGTGCCCCCGCCCGGGCTCGTGCCTCGCCAGGGCGGGGGCGCCGGACACCTCGGCCTAGGTCAGAGGCCCGACCCCATGGCTTGCGACCACTACGCTGGCGGCTATGCCTGATCTGCTGGTGCGCGGCGTGACGCTGCCTGATGCGAGCGTGACGGACCTGGGCGTGCGCGGCGGCCGCTTCGCCGATCCGGCGGACCTGGCCCGGCCCCGCGTCATCGACGCGGCCGGGCTGATCGCGCTGCCCGGCCTGGTCGACCTCCACACCCACCTGCGCCAGCCCGGCGGCGAAGCCGCCGAGACGGTCCGGAGCGGGACGCTGGCCGCCGCGCGGGGCGGGTTCACGGCCGTGTTCGCCATGCCCAACACGGACCCCGTGACCGACACGCCGGCCCGGGCGGCGGCCGTGGCGGCGCTGGGGCGGGCCGAGGGCAGCGCCGAGGTCGTGCCCGTGGGCGCGATCACGGTCGGCCAGCTCGGCACGACCGTGGCGGACCTGGCCGCCCTCCACGCCGAGCTGGGGTTGGTGTTCTTCTCCGACGACGGCCGCTGCGTGCAGGACGCGCGGGTCATGCGCGCGGCGTTCCGGGCGGCGGCCCGGTTCGGCGGCGTGCTGGCCCAGCACTCCCAGGACGCCGACCTGGCCGGGCCGACCGCCTGCTGCCACGAGTCGGAGTTGTCCGAGCGCTTCGGGCTGGAGCCGTGGCCGGCGGTGGCGGAGTCCGCCATCGTGGCGCGGGATGTCCAACTGGCGCGGGACACGGGCGGGCGCCTCCACGTCTGCCACGTCTCGACGGCCGAGTCCGTCGAGGTCATCCGCTGGGCCAAGGCGCGCGGCATCCACGTCACGGCCGAGGTCACGCCCCACCACCTCCTCCTCGGGACGGCCCTCCTGGCGTCCGGCGACACCACCTTCAAGGTCAACCCGCCCCTGGCGGGCGACGAGCACATCGCGGCTGTCCGGGCGGGCCTGGCGGACGGGACCATCGACGCCGTGGCGACCGACCACGCCCCCCACACTGCGGCCGCCAAGGCCCAGCCGTTCCCCCTGGCTAAGCCCGGGATGGTCGGCCTGGAGCAGGCGCTGGGCGTCGTCATTGAGACGATGGTGACGCCGGGGCGGCTGAGCTGGGCGGACGTGGCGCGGGTGCTGTCGAGCGCCCCGGCGCGCATCGGCGGGCTGGCCCACCAGGGCCGGGCTGTGGCGGTCGGGGAGCCGGCCAACGTGACGTTGATCGACCCGTCACGCCGGACGCGCGTCCAACGTGACAACACGGCTTCGCTGTCCCGCAACAACCCTTATGTCGGCCTGGACCTCCCCGACCCCGTGCGCCTGACGTGCTGGCAAGGCCACGTGACGCACGAAGACCTGTAAGGCCAGGGGGTCGGGCCATGGGGTCGGGGTTAGGCACGCCGGCTACGCCGGCCATGGGGTCGGGCACCGTGGCCTCACCCGACCCCCTGGCCTCACCCGACACCTCGGCCTTACGGCACGGTGTCCAGGTCGGCCAGCCAGGCGGCCGGGCTGGCGTCGGAGGGCATACGCCAGTCGCCCCGGGGCGACAGCGTGCCGCCGTGGCTGACCTTGGGGCCGTTGGGAATCGCGGACCGCTTGAACTGGTTGGCGAAGAAGCGGCGCAGGAACTCGCGCTCCCAGTGCTTGATGTCCGCCAGGCTGTACGCCACCTTCCGGTCCTCCGCCCAGCCCACGGGCCACTCGCCGACAGAGGCATCTCTCCAGGCGTGCCACGCCAGGAATGCGATCTTCGACGGGCGCGCCCCGTGACGGAGCAGGTGGAACAGGAAGAAGTCGTGGAGCGCGTACGGCCCGATGGTCGACTCGGTCGACTGGAGCTCCTTGCCAGGGACCAGTTCCGGCGAGATCTCCTGGTCCAGGATCTGGTCGAGGACGGCCCCGGTGGCGGCGTCGAACAGGCCCTCGTTGATGACCCAGCGGATCAGATGCTGGATGAGGGTCTTGGGGACGCCCGTGTTGACCGCGTAGTGCGACATCTGGTCGCCGACCCCGTACGTACACCAGCCCAGCGCCAGCTCCGACAGGTCGCCCGTGCCGAGGACGATGCCGCCCCGCTGGTTGGCCGCGCGGAACAGGAAGTCGGTCCGGAGCCCGGCCTGGACGTTCTCGAACGTGACGTCGTACTGCGGCTGGCCGTCCGCGAACGGATGGCCCAGGTCGCGCAGCAACTGGGTGGCGGCGGGCCGGATGTCGACGGTCTGTGCCGTCGCGCCGATGGCCGCCATCAGGGCCAGCGCCTTCGACTTCGTGCCCTCCGTCGTGGCGAAGCCGGGCAGGGTGAACGCGAGGATGTCCGACCGGGGGCGGCCCAACTGGTCCATCGCCCGCGCGGCCACGATCAGCGCGTGGGTCGAGTCGAGGCCGCCGGAGACGCCGATGACGACCTTGGGGCGCCCGATCGATTTCAGCCGCTGGACCAGGCCCGACACCTGGATGTTGTACGCCTCGTAGCAGTCGAGCCGGAGCCGGGCCTCGTCGTTGGGCACGAACGGGTAGCGGTCGTTCGGGCGGCGCAGCCCGATGTCCGTGGCCGGCGGGTTGAGGGTGAAGGGGATGACGCGGTGCGCGGGGCCGGCCGGCAGCCCTTCGGCGCGGCGGTTGTCGTCGAAGGTGCCGACGCGCAGGCGCTCCTGCCAGACGCGCCCCAGGTCGATGTCCGCCACGGTCGCCTGGCCGCCCGGCGCGAACCGGTCACCCTCGGCCACGAGGTCGCCCAGCTCGTAGATGAGCGTCTGGCCGTCCCAGCTCAGGTCCGTCGACGACTCGCCCGCCCCGGCCGCCGCGTAGACGTAGGCCGCCTGGCAGCGGGCCGACGCCGAGCGGACGAGCAGCCGCCGGTCCTCGGCCCGCCCCACCGTGATCGGGGAGCCCGAGATGTTGACGAGCAGGGTCGCCCCGGCCAGCGCCGCCCGCGCCGACGGCGGCACGGGCACCCACATGTCCTCGCAGACCTCGACGTGGAACTTGAGATGGGGGACGTCCGTCGCCGCAAAGACCAGGTCCGGCCCGATCGGCGCGACCTGCCCGGCGACCGCGACCTCGCCCGTGACGTCGTCGCCCGGGCCGAACCAGCGCCGCTCGTAGAACTCGCGGTAGGTCGGCAGATACGACTTGGGCGCGACACCGAGGACGCGGCCGCGGTGGAGGACGACGGCGCAGTTGAGGACACGGTTGCCGAAGGCCAGGGGCGCCCCGACGACGAGGACGGGGGCGAGGTCACGCGAGGCGTCGGCCAGGCGCGCCAGCCCGGCCTGGGCGGCGTCCAGCAGGACGTCCTGGAGGAACAGGTCGTCGTCGGCGTACCCCGTGACCGCCAATTCGGGGAAGACGGCGAGGCCGACGGAGTCGGCCGCCAGCGCCTCGGCCGCCCCGAGGATGGCCGCCACGTTGGCCGCCGGGTCCGCCACCCGGACCGGGGGGGCGCACGCCGCGACGCGGGCGAAGCCGTGGCGGTAGATGCAAGCGAAGTCCACGTCCATGGCCAGAGTGTATTGCCCCGGATGCTAGCCTCACTCCGTACGGGAACCGGCTCGAAGGGTCTTGCGGGGGTGAAGGGGCGATGGTCAGTGTGCCGCTGATCGTATTGGGCGCGGTCACGCTGGTCCTTGTCGTCATCCTCACCCTCGTCATCCGCGCCACCGCCGCCCCGTCCCGGGCGTCGCGCCGCCGCGAGCAGGCCGAGGCCCGCGGCTGGGCGTACACGCGGTCGAGCGCGACGTGGCCGACCCCCTACTTCGCCGAGGAGGTCGCCCGCGGCGGCGACGGCTTCGCCCAGGCCACGGGCATCGTCCGCGGCCCGCTCGGCGAGACGACGTTCACGGCGTTCACGGCCATCCCCCGCAACCAGGCCGAGCGCGCGGCCGGCGTCGTCATCCTCCACCTCCACGCCCGGCTGCCCCGCTTCTGCGCCGCCCAGGACGGGCCTGGCCAGGACCGCTACTCGGCCTGGGGCGGCCCGGACCTCCCGACCGGCTGGCCGGAGTTCGACCGGCTCTACCGGGTCCGCGCCGACGACCCGGTGTACGCCCGGCAACTGCTCAGCCCCGAGCTGATGGCGTGGCTGGCCGCGCCCGAGCGCCGCGCCCGGACCTTCACGATCGTGGGCAACGAGCTGTTGACGTGGCACGAGGGCCACCTCCACATCGACGAGGTGTCCGACTGGCTGATCGAGCTGGCCGGCTTCGCCCAGCGCATCCCGACCGAAGTGTGGCGGGTCTACGGCCAACTGGTCACCCCAGAACCCGCGGTCGTGCGGCGCTAGCCCAGGCGGTCGGCTTTTTCGGACAGTTTCTGGACGAAGCGGTCCCGGTTGAGGACCGCCCGGCGGTGTTGGCCGATGCTGATAACGGATTCGTTGTCGGACACGGTGACGGCGAACAGGACGGACTTGGGCTCGACCTGGAGGACCTGGAGGTCGGCGGTCAAGTGGGCGCCAACGGGGGTCGCGGTCGTGTGGGTCAGCTCGACGTCGACGCCGACGCTGAACTCACCCTCGTCGAGGTGGGGGGCCAATAGGTCGATGCACGCCTGTTCGACGAAACCCACGAGACCCGGCGTCGAGAAAGCGGGGGGCATCCCGGCGTAGGAGGGGTAGTGGCGGGCGAGGGCGGGGACGGTCAGGGCCTCGGTGACCGTGAACTCCGCGGTCCCGGACAGCCCCTGGTGCAGAGTCGGTTTCATGCGCCTGACAGTATCACCCCGCCTCAGCCGAACCCGGGGCCCCCGGCGGCCGGCCCGGCCGCCCTGTGGCCAACACCACAACACACAGGGCGGCGCGCCTGGGGTGTGTGGCACGCCGCCCTTGGGGTGTGGTGGGTGGTTACGTTCTAGTTAGAGGCTATGACGTATCTCTGAACCCAGACTCTAGCGCTTAACTAGGAGTTTCGCCAACACCGCCGAGCCATCGGACGGGTCACGCGCCGTGCCGGGCCACCGCCACGGCCTCGTACAGGCTGCGCCGGTCGTAGCGATGGCGCGCCGCCACGTCCGCCACGGCGGCCGACGGTTTCGCGCCCGCCGCGATCAGCGCCTGGACCTCGGCCACGAGGTCGTCCGGGTCCCCGGCCTCGGCCGCGGCCGCGCCGGCCGCCCCGCCGACGACCAGCGTGACCTCGCCCCGCACCTCGCTTTGGGCCCACTCGGCCAGCTCCGCCAGGGACCCCCGGACGACCTCCTCGTAGGTCTTGGTCAGCTCCCGGCAGAGGGCGGCGGGCCGGTCCGCGCCGAAGGCGTCGCGGAGGGCCGCGAGGGTGGCGGCGAGGCGGTGGGGGGCCTCGAAGAACACGAGGGTGCGGGGCTCGGCGGCCAACTCCCCCAGGCGGGCGGCCCGCTGGCCCGGCTTGCGCGGCAGGAAGCCCTCGAAGCAGAAGCGGTCGGACGGCAGCCCGGACACGGCCAGGGCGGTGAGGACGGCGGACGGGCCGGGCACGGCCGTGACCCTGATCCCCGCGTCGATGGCCGCGCGGACGAGCCGGTAGCCGGGGTCCGACACGCTGGGCATGCCCGCGTCCGTCACGACGACCACGGTCTGGCCGTCGGCCAGCTTGGTCACGAGGTCCGCCGCCCGGGCGGCCTCGTTGCCGTCGAAATAGCTGACGACGGGCGCCGTCACGGTCAGGTCCAGCCGCCGGGCGAGGTCGCGGAAGCGGCGCGTGTCCTCGGCGGCGATGACGTCCGCGGTCCGCAGCGCGTCGAACAGCGCCGGCGACGCGTCGCGCCGATCCCCGATCGGCGTCGCGGCCAGCACCAGCAGCCCAGCAGTCACGCGGAGAGCCTACCGGGCCGGTCGTCGGCTGGCCTTCGTGCAGACCGCCCGGATCGCGCCGTAAGCTGGGGCCCGTGACTGAGCCGCTGCCGCCGTCCGGCGACGCGCCCGACCCGCTCGACGAGGCCCGTGACCTCCTCGAGGCGGAGGCGGCGCGCCGCGACGCCGAGGTCGACCCCGCGTCCGCCGTGACGCCGGCCGAGGGCGAGCCGGAGTCGCACCTGGTCGACTGGCTGCGCCGGGACGCCCAGCCCGTGGCGCTGCCGGAC
Source organism: Propionibacteriaceae bacterium (assembly GCA_031272805.1). Lineage (GTDB taxonomy): Bacteria > Actinomycetota > Actinomycetes > Propionibacteriales > Propionibacteriaceae > WQYJ01. The sequence goes on along the minus strand of JAISTC010000028.1, from coordinate 2,646 downwards.
GTGTTCGACGCGCCCGAGGGCGAGGCGGCGGTACCGCCCGAGGCGCCCAAGCCCGTCATCCCGGACCCGCTGGGCGAGTTCACGGCCACGTTCTGGGCCGGCCGCAAGCCGCCGGAGCCCGAGCCCACCGACGATGAGGACGATGAGGGAGAGCCCATGGCAGACGACCAGGCCGAGGAGGCGGCGGAGGCCGAGGTGTCGGGCGCCGCGGCCAGCAAGGGACAAGAACCGCCCGCGACACCTGAGACCGCGGCCGAGGGGGAGACCGCCGACCAGGAGACCGCGGCCGAGGGGACCGCTGATGGCCAGCCGGAGGAGGGATCCTTCGCTGCGCTCAGGATGTCAGGGGATTCGCTCAGGATGACAGGAGAAGGGGAAGGGGAGGAGCCGGAGCCAACCACGGCCCCCGCCGGGCCGGTGGTCGTGCTGCCGGAGGACGAGGGCATCGTCGTGCCGCCCCCGCCGCAGTTCGCCGTGCGCAGGGGCGGGCGCCTGGCCGAGGTGCCGGTGCTGCGCGTGGACGAGGACCATCCCAAGCCCGAGCCCAGCGCCCCCACCGCGACGTCCCCGACGACCCCTGCCGGCAGCCGTTTTTTCGCCCGCTTTAGCCGCTTCCTGGCCGCTCCGCGCCCGGCGGCTGCGCCCGTGACCGTCGTGGAACGGTTGCGCGAGGGCCCGCCGACCGACCGGCGTGACCGGTTGATCGCGTGGATCGTGACGATCGCATTCGTCGCCCTGGGCTTCGGCCTCCGCCTCTACGGCGTCGGCTACCCCGCCAACTTCATCTTCGACGAGACGTACTACCCGAAGGACGCGTGGACGCTCGTCCAGTTCGGCTACGAGAAGAACTGGATTTCGGGCGCCAACGAGATCATCGTCAGCCACGACTACCGCCAGGCCATCAACGAGGCGCTGGACGCCGACGGCAAGGCGGACGCGGCGCTGACAGCGCTGCTGGACGAGAAGTGCCCGAAGGACACGGCGACCTGCGACTGGGCGGCGCTGGAGGCGGACCAGAACTTCCGCGACCACGTGTCCGACGAGCTGGAGAGCCTCATCGCGGAGAAGTGCCCGGACGGGCTCGACACGTGTACGTGGAACGGCATGAAGGACGACGCCGAGTACATGGTCCACCCGGAGCTGGGCAAGTGGCTGATCGGGCTGGGCGAGCTGATGTTCGGCTTCAACTCGTTCGGCTGGCGCTTCATGTCGGTCGTGTTCGGGTCGCTTCTGATCGGCGCGGTCATCCGCCTGGGGCGGCGCCTGTCACGCTCGACGCTGATCGGCGGGCTGGCGGGCCTGTTCATCACGTTCGACGGGCTCAGCTTCGTCATGTCCCGGATCGGGCTGCTGGACATCTTCGAGGCCACGTTCATCGTCCTCGCCGTCGGCGCGGTCGTGGCCGACCGGGACTATTTCCGCCATCAGCTGGCCGACCGGATCGAGGCCCGGGGCGGCCCGGACCTGGGCGGCGCGTCGGGCGGCTTCATCTTCCGGCCGTGGCTGCTGGTCGCGGGGGTGATGTTCGGGCTGGCCTGCGCGACCAAGTGGAACGCGATGTACCCGCTGGCCGTGTTCGGCCTGCTCGTGGTGGCCTGGTCCGTGTCGGCCCGGCGGCTGGCGGGGGCCCGGGGCCGCCGCTGGTCGGCGCTGTGGCTGGACGGCGTCCCGGCGTTCGCGTCGCTCGTCGTGCTGGCGATCGTGACGTACACCGTGACGTGGCTCGGCTGGCTGACGCACCCGGGCGGCTGGGGGCGTGACTGGGGCGACAACAACTCGGACGCCACGTCGGTGCGGATCTTCGGCAAGGCGCTGGGGGCGCTGTGGCACTACAACGTCGACATGTACAACTTCCACACGGGCGACTACATGGCCGGCGTCGACCACGTCTACCGCTCCAACCCGCTCGGCTGGCTGTTCCTGGCCCGGCCGATCGGGTTCGACGCGATCAACGGCATCCAGCCGGGGACGGACGGCTGTCCCACGGACGCGGGCGAGGACTGCCTGCGGGTCATCTCCGCCACGGGCACGCCCCTGCTGTGGTGGCTGGCGGCCTTGGCGCTGGTCGTCGGCTTGGTGTGGTGGCTGGCGGGCGCCGACTGGCGCTTCGGGGTCACGACGTTGGCGGTGCTGTCGACGTGGGTGCCGTGGATCATGGAGGTCCGCTGGACGGGCGAGGTCCAGGGCCGGCCGCTGTTCTTCTTCTACGCCATCACACTGATCCCCTTCCTGGCGATCGGCCTGGCGATGGTCCTGGGCGTGATCCTGGGGCCCGCTGGGGCCGGCCGACGCCGTTTCCGCGGCGCCATCGCCGTCGGCACGATCGCGGCCCTGATCGTGCTCAACTTCGCATTCATCTACCCAATCCTGACCGACGGCCTCCTCCTCCACAGCCACTGGCAGTGGCGCATGTGGTTCAGCAGCTGGATCTGAACCTCAGCCGTCGGCACAGCCGGGCGGTGGCGTACAATGGACGCACGTTGGAACCACGCCAGGAGGCTGCCATGACTACCGCGCCCGTCGAGATGGACCGCATCAACATGCGCGTCGAGAAGCAACTCAAGCGTGACGCCGAATCCATCCTCAAGTCCCTCGGCCTCAATCTGTCCGACGGGATCAACATCTTCCTGCACCGCCTCGTCGCCA
>JAISTC010000215.1 GCA_031272805.1 Propionibacteriaceae bacterium | reverse complement strand
CGTCGGGATGACAATGCGTCTTGTCATCGTGCTCCCTTGTCATCGCGCTCCCTTTGTCGTCGCAATCCCCTTGTCATCCCAATCCCTTGTCATCCCGGCGAAAGCCGGGATCTTTCCGTTGGCCGAGGCGAACCACGGTTCCCAGACCGCGGCTGTCGTCGGGATGACGGTGGTAGGGGACGGGGTCGGTCGGTCGGTTGCGTCGACTCGGGCCCCACGAGGGGGCCCTCGTCAACGCTGGGCGGTCTGTCCGGGCGTCGGCGATCGTGACCGGGAGGCGGTCGACTGCCGAAGCCAAGATTCCGACTTTCGTCGGGATGACAATGAGTCTTGTCATCGCGCTCCCTTTGTCATCGCCAACCCGTTGTCGTCGCAATCCCCTGTCATCGCAATCCCCGTGTCATCGCAATCCCCTTGTCATCCCGGCGGAAGCTGGGATCTTGGCTTGGAGGAAAGGGACTGCCGCGGCAAAGATCCCGACTTTCGTCGGGATGACAAGCGCGTGGGAGACAGGCGAGTGGGAGACAGGCGCGTGGGAGACAGGCGCGTGGGAGACAGGCGCGTGGGAGGCGGGCGAGTCCGAGGCGGACCCCGCCCGTACACGTGCTGGAAGCGCTTCCAGGTTTCGTGTAGGCTCCGGCTATGGAACTCCGTTGTGTGGCTCGGTTGGGGCGAGCAGTGTCTGTGGTTGGGCAAGGTTGTTGGCAGTTCGGGGGTGAGTGGGGGGACGTCACGGATGACGCCGCGCTCGGTGTCTTGGCCGCGGCGGTTGACCATGGCGTGACGTTTATCGATACCGCCGACGTTTACGGCGATGGCCGCTCCGAGCAGCTCGTTGGCCGGTTCCTGGCCGCGCGCGGGGGAGCGGAGGCCAACGGCCTGTTGGTCGCCACGAAGACCGGGCGCCGCGCCGACCCCCATGTGGCCGCGGCCTATACGTACGCCAACTTCCGCGCCTGGACCGACCGGTCCCGGCGCAACCTCGGCGTCGACCGCCTCCAGCTCGTCCAGCTCCACTGCCCGCCGACACCCGTGTTCAGCTCGGACCAGGTCTACGCCGACCTCGACCGGTTGGTCGAGGAGGGCGTGGTAGCCGCGTACGGCGTGTCGGTCGAGACCGTGGCCGAGGCGCTGGCGGCGATCGCCCACCCGGGCGTCAGGACCGTCCAGATCATCCTCAACGTGTTCCGTCAGAAGCCCGTCGAGCAGGTCCTGCCCGCCGCGGCCGCGGCCGGCGTCGGGATCATCGCGCGCGTGCCGCTGGCGTCCGGCCTCCTGTCCGGCCAGTACGACCTCGACACGCCGTTCCCGGCCTCGGACCTCCGGGCGACCAACAAGAACATCGGCGGCGTCTCCGGCCCGGGGGAGGTGTTCGCGGGGTTGCCGTACGACGTGGGCGTCGTGGCAGCGCGCGAGGTGGCGGAGGTCGCGGCGGCCCGTGGCGACGGGACCACGACCGCACAACTGGCCTTGCGCTGGGTGATCGACCAGCCGGGCGTCACGACCGTTATCCCCGGCGCGTCCAAGCCCGCCCAGGCGGCGGCGAACGCGGCGGCGTCGGACGTGGCGCCCTTGACGGACGCCGAGCGCGTGGCCCTGGCGGACATCTACGACCGTCACGCGCGGAGTCACGTCCACCACCTGTGGTGAGGCCCAGGTGCCGGTGAGGCCAAGGTGTCTGATACCGCGGCCTTGGCGAGGAACGAGCCCGGGCGGCGGTGTCAGATACCTTGGCCGGGAGGGAGTCGACTGCCGAAGGAAAGATCCCGACTGTCGTCGGGATGACAAGAGGGAGTCGACTGCCGAAGGAAAGATCCCGACTTTCGTCGGGATGACAAGGGGGAGGCGGCTCTTCGCGGCTAACTTGTAATGCCAGCATCCTGGTGATACCTTCTATCTTGTGATAACGCAGCTCAAGAAGGGTGTGCTGGAGCTCTGTGTGCTGGCGGCCCTGCGGGATGAGGAACGCTACGGCTACGAGCTCATTACCGTGATTTCCGAGCGCATCGAGGTCACGGCCGGGACGATCTACCCGCTCCTCAAGCGCATTCGCACGGATGGCCTGGTCGCTGTCCGGACGGTCGACTCGCCCGACGGCCCGTCCCGCAAGTACTACCGCCTGACCGACCGCGGCCGTGACGAGCTCGCCGCCGCCACGGCCGAGTGGACCAACTTCTACCCCCGCGTCAACGCCATGATCGGAGTCAACCCATGACCCAAGACGAGTTCTTCGCCCAGCTCTCCGCCGCCCTGTTCAGCTACGCCGGCCAGCCGGAGTACAGCGAGCTGATGGACGACCTCAAGACCCACTTCGCCGAGGCCCTCCGCCACGGCGAGTCCGAGGCCGCCGTGACCGCCCGCCTCGGCGACCCGGCCGAGATCGCGGCGGGCTTCCGCGAGTTGATGGCGGGCGAGGTCACGCCGGACGCCACTTCCGGCGTCACTCCCGCGCCGGCGTCCCCCGCCTCCGGCGACGAAGACGAGTTCCCCGCCCTGCCGCCGCTCCCGCCGACGTTGGGCCCGGACGCGGGCCGGCCGGTCCTCGCCGTCGACCTGCGCTCGGCCAACCTGGTCGTCTGGGGCGGGCCTGGCGGCCAGCCCCCGCGCGTCAACGTCCGGGACGCCCGCGGCTGGACCGCGCGCGACTCCGAAATCCGGGTCGAAGACCTCGACGGCAGCGTGCGCATCACCCAGGACCCGCCCACCGGCGTCCTCGGCCGCCTGTTCAACCTGGTGGCCAACGTGACGGTCGAGGTCACGCTCCCGGTCGGCTCCGACGGTTACGCCGACATCCGTCTGGCTACGGGCAACGTCGAACTCCACGGCCTCGAGCTGACCGGTCCGGCGATTGTCGACACGAAGGTCGGCAACGTCAAGGTCGACCGCTGCGCGGCCCGCCAGTGGTGGGTCAACGGGCGCGTCGGCAACGTCCGGCTGGAGGACTCGCGCGGCCCGGTCGAGGCGTACAGCCGGACCGGCAACGTGGTCGTCGCCAACCACACGGGCGCCGTCTCCGCCGACCTCCGATCCGGCAACCTGACGGTCGAGACCCGGCGCTCCGACGCCCCGTCACGCCTGGTCGTGCGCAGCGGCAACGTCAAGGCCAGCGTCGGGCGGCTGGGCGCGGACCTGTGGCTCGACGTCCGCTCGGGCAACGTCACGGTCGAGGTCGCCGAGCTCGGCGCCAACGTGACGACGCACTCCCGCAGCGGCAACGTCAAGGCTGCGCTGGGGGCTTCGACCGTGGCGCTGTTCCGGCTCAGCGGTTCCGTGGTTAAGAACGCTTTCCCGACCACGCCGGCGCCAGACGGCGCCCCGATCGTGGACCTGTCGACCAGATCAGGCACAGTCAAGGTCACGCGCTTGGCATAGCCCAGGCCACGGGGTCGGGTGCTGGCCATGGGGTCGGGCACTGGCCACGGGGTCGGGCACTGTGGCTACGGAGCGAGGAACGAGCGACAGCCACAGGGCCTGACACCGTGGCCGTCCCCGGCAGTCATACCCCTCGGCCACGGTGTCAGGCCCGCTGGCTGTCGCTCGTTCCTCGCTCCGTAGCCAGCGTGCCCGACCCCATGGCCTGGGCTCGTTCCTCGCCAGGGCGGGGCGCCTGACACCTCGGCCTGGGCGATTACTCCTGTTCTCTCCTGGTGCGCAACAGCAGGGCGATGCCTGTGGTGATCAGGCCCAGGCCGACCAGGGCGCCGCCGCTCATGGCGGCGGTGGCCGAGGAGCGCGAGCCGGTTCCCGGCAGGCCCTTGCCGGCCGGGGCCGGGGTGGGCGTGGGACTCGGCTTCGGGCTGGCCTTCGGGCTCGGCACCACGCTCGGGCTGGGCGCCACGCTGGGCGTCGGGCTCGGGCTCGGGACCACACTCGGGCTCGGGCTCGGAACCACGCTCGGGCTCGGGCTCGGTGTCACGCTCGGCGTCGCGCTCGGCGCCGCGCTGGTCGCGGGCTCCGCCGGGTCGGCCTCGTCGTTGTGCTGGTCGGGCTCGTGCGGCGTCGGGCTGGGGCTCGGCTCGGGCTCCGGCTCGTCGCTCGGCGTCGGGCTCGGCGTCACGCTGGGCGTCGGGCTGGGCTCCGGGCTCGGAGTGGGGCTCTCGCTGGGCTCCGGGCTGGGCGAGGGGCTGGGCGTCGGGCTCGGTGACGGGCTCGGCGTCGGGCTGGGCTCCTCACTCGGCTCGGCGGTCGGCTCCCCACTGGCTTCCGGCTCGGGGTCGCGGTCGATCACGGTCGGCTCGGGCTCCGGCTCCACGGTCGGCGACGGGCTCGGGCTGGGCGACGGGCTCGGCGACGGACTCGGCGTCGGGCTGGGCTCCTCACTGGGCTCCTCACTCGGCTCCTCACTCGGCTCGACAGTCGGCTCCTCGCTCGCCTCAGGGCTGGGCGAGGGACTCGGCGTCGGACTCGGCGAGGGACTGGGCGTCGGGCTCGGTTCCTCGCTGGGCTCGGGACTCGGCGAGGGGCTCGGCGACGGGCTGGGCGAAGGCGACGCGCTGGGCGACTCGCTCGGCGTCGGACTCGGGCTCGGACTCGGCGATGGACTCGGACTCGGCGACGGACTCGGACTCGGCGTCGCACTCTCCTCCTCACTCGGCTCCACAGTCGGCGTCGCCGTCGCCGGGTCATCCGGCGCATCGTCCACCGGCGCGATGGCCACGGCATGCCACGGATCGGACGCCTCCACGAACCCATGCGACTTGGCGCCGTACGCCGTCACAGTCGCCGTATCCGCGTGGACATCCCCCGCCACGAGACCCGGCAGTTGCCCGCGGCAGGTCACGCTCGCGCCGGCCGCCAGCGGCCCGATCCAGGAGCGGGCGGCAGGGGGCCCGCCGACCGGCGAGAAGTCGCACGACCAGCGTGTCAGCTCCCCGACCGTCGACACGTCCGTCTCGTCCCAGACGACGAGGTTGACCAGCGGCTCGTTGCCCGTGTTGGTGATGAGGAACTCCAGCGGCGTGGCGTCCCCCGCGTAGACCTGGCGCGCGGTCTCGTCGTAGTCCCCGCTGTCCTGGTCATCCCCGTCCAGCGTGTCGTACTTGGCGATCGTCACGCCGGGCGTCGGCGTCACGTCCGTCCGCGCTTCCGCGCTCGACGGGTCCGACGTGACGGGCGGGAGCGACGGGAAGTCACGGTCGTCGCCGACGGGCGTCCCGGACGCCACCGCCGTGTTGACGACGTCCTGGCGCGAGCCGAACGCGGCCGAGTTCGTGATCTCGGCGGTCTGGCAGACCACGGTCAGCGAGTCGCCGGGCAGCAGCGTCCCGAGGTTGGCGCCCGCGGCGCAACCCGTCGACGCCCCGTAGCCCGAGTCGCCCCCGGCCGCCAGGTCCTCCCGGCTCAACGTCACGTCGGCCAGCGTCGTGTTGCCCGTGTTCGTGATGACGAGCAGCCAGAACGCGGTGCCGCCGGACTCGACGGTCGCCTTCTTGTCCCAGCCGAGGGCCGGGGCGCCCCCGGCCAACGCCAGGAGGTCGGACCCCTCCGGCACGGCGCACGACTCCGCCGCGCACGCCCACTTGGTCAACTTGATCGCCGGGTCGGGCACGAGCCCGGTCCACCGGTCGGAGTCCTCGGCCGTCTCGCCGGAGATGGTCCCGACCGCGCTGACCTGGGCCTCGTCCGTGTGGACGGCCCCGGCGGACAGGCCCGGCAGGAGCGCCGTGCAGGTGAAGCCCGCGCCGACGGCCAGGGGCCCGGCCCACTTCAGCCCGGACGTCGGCCCGCCGGCCTCCGAGAAGTCGCAGGTCACGCCCGCCGCGGCCTCGCCCGCGATCGTGACGTCCCGGACCACCACGTCACGCAGGGGCTCGGTCCCGCTGTTCTCGACGCGGAACTTGAGCGGAGTCGGCACTCCCGGCGCCAGGACCTTGCCGTCCGGCCCGTCCCAGTCGCCCGAGACGGCGTCATCGGTACCCAGCGTGTCGTACTTCGTCACCGTCACGTCCGCCGCGACCTCGGTGGTCGCGACCGCCGCCGCCGACGTGGCGGACGCCACCGTCGGCAAGAGGGCGCCGGCCGAGTCGGCCAGCGGTACGTCGTTCGGCCCGACCGCCGTGCCCGACACCTGGGCCGTGTTGACCACGGCCCGGTCCGCGGCCGAGGACAGCGGATCGTGCGCCACGGCCAGGGAGTGCGTGTTCGTGATCTGCTGGGTCTCGCAGACGATGACGCGGGATTCGCCCGGCGCCAGCGTCCCGATCGTGGTCCCGGCCCGGCAACTCCGCTCGGTCGTGCCGTAGCCGAGGCCGCCGGCCGCGAAGTCCTCGCGGCTGAGCGTGACGTTGGCCAGCCGCGTGTCGCCGGTGTTCGTGACGACGAGCAACCACAGCGCCGACGTCTTGTACGTCACGGACGTCTCCTTGACCCAGCCCGCGATGGGCGAGCCGTCCCAGCCGGCGGGGGGTTCCCCGGCCAAGAGGGCCAGGTCGTCGGCCGACGGCTCCTCGCAGGCGGTGCCGGCCGCGCAGACCCACTTGGCCAACGCCAGCGCGGGAGCGGCCGCCGCGCCGTACCACGGGTCCTCCGCCGTCACGGTCGCGCCGGTCAGCGCGCCGGCCGCCGTCACCGTGGCCACGTCACCGTGCGCCTGCCCGGCCTCCAACCCGGGCACGGTCGCCGTGCAGGTGACCGACGCCCCGACCGGCAGCGGCCCGGCGAACGAGGTCGCAGCCGCCGACCCTCCTTCGTACGCGGAGAAGTCGCACGAGAGATCCGTCACGGCGCCAACCAGCCCGTCGACCAGCGCGTCGGTCACGCGGACGTTGACCAGCGCCTCGGTCCCGGTATTGCGGATGACGAGTTCGAGCGGCGTCGCCACGCCGGCCCCGAGGACCTTGCCCGGCGCCGCGTTGTAGTCCCCGGTCGCGGGGCCGTCGCCGTTGGCCGTGTCGTACTTGGCGATCGTGACGCCCGCGGTCTCCTCCGGGACGTTGACCCGCGCCGAAGAGGCGGGGGACTCGAGCCAGGGGGAGTCCTCGTACCCGGCCAGGGTGTTGCCGTCGGAGCCGAGCGGCCGGGCGGCCGCGACGGCCGTGTTGATGACCGGCAGGTCGGAGCCGACGCCGCCGCCCGGCGCCCCGGTCGCCGTCAGGGGCGCCGTGTTCGTGATCTGGTGCGTCTGGCAGGTGATGAACGTGGATTGCCCCGGCAGGAAGGTCTGGACCGGCCAGTCCTCGTCGTTCGTCTTGTCCAGGTCGCACAACCCGGTCTCCATACCCGAGTAGCCGCCGCCGCCGTCCGTGAAGTAGTCGGCCACGAGGCGGAGGTCCGCCAGCGTCGTGTTGCCCGTGTTCGTGGCCACGATGAGCCACTGGGCGCCCGTGCCGTAGGCCACGGTCGTCGCCTTGGCCCAGCCGCCGATCGGGTCGGCTGACAGCCCGTCGGCCGGTTCGGCCGCCATCAGGGCCCGCTGTTCCGGCGTCGGGTCGGCGCAGCCGGTGCCCTTCTGGCAGACCCACTTGGTCAGCCCCAGGCTGGGCGCCGGGACGTAGGCGTTGTAGGCGTCGGAGTCCTCGGTCCAGGTGTGCGTCTCCTGGCCCTGGCCCTTGACCGTCGCCACGTCACGGTGGACCTCGCCGCTGGCCAGCCCGTCGAGGTAGGCGTAGCAGTTGAAGGAGTCGCCGACCTTGAGCGGCCCGTACATGGAGGTCAGCCCGGGGTCGTTGCCCTCGTTCGTGTAGAAGGCGCTGAAGTCGCACTCCAGGCCCTTGAGCGAGCCCTTCGTCGTCGGGTCGAGCGCGTCGGCGACCTCGAGGTTGATGAGGTCTTCCTTGCCGATGTTCGTGACCGTGAAGCCGATCTTGACGGTCTGGCCCGCGGCCAGCGCGCGGCCGGGCGAGTCGTCGAAGTCGCCGGCGGTCCGCGCCGCGTCCGTCGGCTCGACGACGCCGGCCGGCTGGTCGATCAGGTCGAACTTCTCGATCTGGATGTCGGCGTCCGGCCGGTCGCCCGAGCGGGCCTCGGCCAGCGACTCGTTGGTGTAGACGTCGGGCCAGTGGTGGCCGTCCTCGTCGACCAGCTCGTTGTTGTCGTCGTCGAGGGCCACGCCCTTGACCTGGGCCACGTTGACGACATCGCCGCCGACGTTGAAGCTGGCGGGGTCGGCGTCCAACGGGTCGTCGGTACCCCACTCGGCCGTGTTCCGGATGTTCTGCGTCCGGCAGGAGACGGCCTGGACGTCGCCGACGTCGAACGAGCCGAACAGGATGCCCTCGGCGCAGGACTGCGTCACGCTCGCCGCCTTGGCCCCGTTCGTGACGGCCTCCTTGACGATCTGGACCGTGCGGAAGCCCGTGTCGCCCGTGTTGGCGACGACCAGCAGCCACATGGCGTCGGCGCCGTAGGGGATCGTGGCGTGCTTGACCCACGGCTCAACCGCCTCGCCCCGCCCCAGCTTGGCCAGGTCGGCGGCCGACGGCGTGGCGCAGTCGGCGCCGGTCGAGCAGACCCACTTCTCCAGGTGGAGCTCCGGGTCCGGGACGTGGCCGCTCCAGGAGTCCGTGTCCGCGACCTTCGTCCCGGTCGGCTTGCCGGTCGCGTCGACCCGCGCGGTGTCGGAGTGGGACTCGCCCGCGGCCAGACCCGGCAGGGTGCCGGAGCAGGTGAACGACTCGCCGGGCGGCAGCGGCCCGGCCCACGTCGTGACGCCGACCCCGGACGGCCCGTCGTAGGCGGAGAAGTCGCAGCCGAAGCCGTCCAGCGCGACGTCGCCGTCGGTTACCTGGTCCGTCACGCGGATGTCGATCAGGTCCTCCTCGCCGACGTTCTCGACGACCAGTTCGATCGGCGTCGCGACGCCGGCCGCCAGGGTCTTGCTGGTCGTGTCGTAGTTGCCGCTGGTCTGGTCGTCGCCGTCGAGCGTGTCGTATTTCTGGATCGTCACGCCGGTCGACGGCTTGTCGGTCCGGACCTCGGCCGACGCCTCGGCCGACTCGACGTCCTCCAGGGTCACGGTCGGGTCGTCGGAGACCGGCGTGCCCTTGGCCTTGGCCGTGTTGACGACGTCGTTGCCCGAGCCGAAACTGGCCGTGTTCGTGATGTCCTCGGTCGAGCAGGCGACCGCCAGGACGGCCCCCGCCGCCAGCGTCCCGAGGTTCTTGCCCGGCGCGCACTCGGACGACGTCGCGCCGAAGCCCGTGCCGCCGCCGGCGCCCCGGTCCTCGCGGCTGAGGGTGACATTGGTCAGCGCCGTGTCGCCCGTGTTGGCGACGACCAACAGCCACTGGGCCGCCGACCCGTAGATGACGCTGGCCCGCTTGGCCCAGCCGCCGACGGGGGTCCCCGCGGCCAGGGCCGCCAGGTCCTCGTCCGCGGTCGGCGTGGCGCAGCCGTCCTCCGCCGCGCAGACCCACTTGGTCAGCCCGAGCCCCGGCGCCGGGACGGCGCCGAGCCAGGGGTCCTCGGCCCTGACGGTCTCGTTGCTGATCGCGCCGATGGCCGCGACGGTGGCCTTGTCCTGGTGGACCGAGCCGGCCTTGAGGCCCTGGAGCGTGCCCGTGCAGTCGAAGCTCGCGCCGGTGGCCAGCGGCCCCTCCCAGTAGGTGCCCGTGGCCGGGCCGCCCGCCGGGCGGAAGTCGCAGGACAGCCCGGAGAGGGTCGCGCCCTCGACCGTGGCGTCGGCCACGTTGACCTTGGTCAGCGCGTCCTCGCCCGTGTTCGTGATGGTGAACCGGATCGGCGTCGGCTGGTTCGGCGTCAGGACCTTGGCCTCCGGCCCGTCGTAGTCGCCGGTCTCCATGTCGTCGTCGCCCAGCGTGTCGTACTTCTGGATCGTGATCTCCGACAGCGGTTTGACCGTCGTGGCCTGGGCCGCCGACTCGTTCGACAGGATGTCGGCCAGCGGCACGCCCGCCGAGTCGACCAGCCGGACGCCGTTGCCGTCGGCCGGCGTGCCGGTGGCCTGGGCCGTGTTGACGACGGCCCGCTCGGCGGCCGTGGTGTAGGCCGAGTGGGCGGCCTCCAGGCTGTTGGTGTTCGTGATCTCCCGGGTCGTGCAGACGGCGATCCCGGACTCGCCGGGCAGCAGGGTCGTGAACCTGGTGCCGACGCGGCAGGAAGAACTCGTCACGCCGTGGCCGGACCCGCCGGCCGTCAGGTCCTCGCGCGTCAGCTTGACGTTGGTCAACGCCGTGTCGCCGGTGTTCGTGACGACGATGAGCCACTGGGCGTCGCTGCGGTACTGGATCTCGGTCTCCTTGACCCAGCCCTGGACGGCGTCGGCCTCCCAGCCGTCTGCCGGCTCGGCCGCCAGCGCCGCGATCTCCTCGTCCGTCGTCGGCGGCTCGCAGGTCTCGTCGCCGTCGCAGACCCACTTGACGACCGTCAGCGCGGGCCGCGACACGACGCCGATCCAGGGGTCCGTGGCGCTGACGGTCTGGCCGGTGTACTGGCCCGCGGCCGAGACGCCCGCGCCGTCGGCGTGGATCGACCCGGGGGCGAGGTCCGGCAGGACGCCCGTGCAGGTGATCGACTCGCCGGGCTGCAGCGGGCCGGGGATCTGCCACAGCGTGATGGCGCCCGTGCTCAGGGCGCCGCCGCTGGGGCAGGAGACGTCGGTGACCGTGCCGGTCACGAGGGGGTTGCCGGCCAGGGTGATGGACGTGTCGGTCAGCGTGATGTTGACGAGCGGCTCCGTGCCCGTGTTCGTGATGAGGAACGCGATCGGCGTGGCCGCGCCGGGGGCGATGGTCTTGCCGGGCGCCGTGTCGTGGTCGCCCGTCAGGACCGTGTCGCCGTTGGCCGTGTCGTACTTCTCGACCGAGATGGCCGGGACCTGGAGCGGGGCGTCGACCTTGGCCGCCGACTCGTTCGACAAGATGACCTTGTCCTTGTAACCGGTCAGCGTCTGGCCGGCGGCGTCGACGACGGGCCGGGCTTGGGCCTGGGTCGTGTTGATGACCGGCTGGCCGTCGAGGGGCGACGCCGGGTCGAGGGCGTTCGTGTTCGTGATCGCGCTGGTCTCGCAGACGATGTAGGTCGAGGCGCCGGGCGGGAAGATGCTGACGGGCCAGAGGTTGTTCTTGTTCGCGTAGTCGACGTCGCAGAGGCCCTGGGTGATGCCCGTGTGGCCGTCGCCACCGGCGTCGAAGTTGTCCCAGGCCAGCTTGAGGTCGGCCAGGTACGTGTTGCCCGTGTTCGTGGCGACGATCAGCCACTGGGCGGCGGTCCCGTAGTCGACCGTCGTGGCTTTGACCCAGCCGGCCACCGGGGTGACGGTCGTGCCGGCCGCCGGGTCCTTGGCCAGGAGCGCCAGCTCGTCCTCCGACGGGTTGGGGCAGCCCGTGCCGGTTCGGCAGACCCACTTGGTCACGGCCACGGCGGGCGCGGGGACGTAGGCGTTGTAGGGGTCGAAGTCGGAGACCTGGGCGCCGGATTCGCTGACGGCCACGACCGTGGCGATGTCCCGGTGGGTGGCGCCGGCGGCGAGGCCGGCCAGCGTGGCCGTGCAGTCGAAGGACTGGCCGGGCGCGAGCGGCCCGTACAGGGTCGTCGCCGTCGGCGGGTTCTCCGTGTTGTCCGCCCAGTCGTCGAAGTCGCAGACGATGTTCGTGACCTTGCCCTGGGTCGCCGGGTTGGTCTCGTAGTCGGCGGCGTCCGTCACGTTGATGTTGTAGAGGTTCTCCTGGCCCGAGTTCTTGACCGTGAAGCCGATCGTGGTGGGCTGGTTCGGCGCCAGCGTCCGGCCGGGGCTGTCGTCGAAGTCGCCCCACTGTTTGATGTTGTCGGGGACCGGGCCGGGCTCGAGGTCCTCCTCCGTCTCGTCCTGGTCGGCCGGGTCGCCCAGGAAGTCGTACTTCTCGATGTCGATCTCGGCCTTGGGCCGCGTCACCGACTTGACCTCGGCGGTCGAGCTATTGGAATCGATGTCGGGCCAGTTGACGCCGTAGGCGGTCTGGAGGACGTTGTTGTCCGAGCCCAGCGGCGTGCCCTTGGCCTGGGCCGTGTTGACGACGTCGCCGTCCTCGCCCGCGTTGAAGTTGTCCGGGTCGAGTTCGTCGGTGGAGCCCCAGGCGTTGGGGTTGCGGATGTTCAGGGTCTGGCAGGTGAGGGCCTTGACCTCCCCGGCGGCCATGGAGCCGAAGAACGCGCCGGCGGCGCAGCCGGACGTGGCCCGGCTTTGGCCGGCGTCGGTCGTGACCTCCTGGGTCAACTGGACGGTCCGGAGGGCCGTGGTGCCCGTGTTGGCGACGACGATGAGCCACTGGGCGGTCGCGCCGTAGGCGATCGTGGCGTGCTTGACCCAGGGGTCGACCGCCTCGCCGGCCGCCAGCTTGGCGAGGTCGGCCGGAGCGGGCGTGGCGCAGTTGGCGCCGGTGTAGCCCTCGGAGCAGACCCACTTCTCCAAGGTCAGGCCGGGTTCGGGCTCGACCGTGTTGACCATGGCCACCCGGATGGCCGACGTCACGGTGAGGTTGTCGCCGCCCGGCTTCTCGTAGACGTGGCCCGTGTCGTCGACAGCCGTGCCCTCGGCCTGGGCCCGGTTGTACGTCGGCCAGGCGTACTCCCCCCAGAGGTCGCCGGAGTTGCGGATATTGGGCGTCGTGCAGGTGATGGCGACGGACAGGCCGGGGCTGAGGTCGCCGAGCTGGGTGCCCGGCCCGCAGCCCTTGAGCTGCTTGCTGGTGTACGTGTCGTTGCTCAGGTACTCCTGCTTCAGCGTGATGCCCGTCAGCTTCGTGTCGCCCGTGTTCGTCACGACGAGTAGCCACTGGGCGGCCGTGTTCCAGGGCACCGTGGCCCCGGCTACCCAGCCGCCGACGTTGAACGTCTGGCCCTGGTTGGCGCCGTACCCGGTCTGGAGCGCGATGTAGTCCGCGCTGCCCGGCGCCGGCACGGTGCAGTCGGTCCCGGTCGAGCAGACGTACTTGCGCAGGTCGAGGCTGGGGCTCGGCTCGTCGACCGAGGCGGTGGCCACGTTGGACGGGACCATGTGCGGCTCGCCGGCGGGATACTCGGCCGTCGGGTTGCCCGTGAAGCGGTCCTCCAAGAGGTTGCCGTTGGGGTCGGTCGCCTGGATCGTGCCTGTGCTGGAGGTTGTGACCTGGAAGGCGGCATTGGCCGTGGCGGTGTTGGTCAGGGTGCCCGCCAGGGCGCCCGTGAGCGTGGTCGTGCAGGTCACGCTGGACTGGGCGCCC
>JAISTC010000202.1 GCA_031272805.1 Propionibacteriaceae bacterium | reverse complement strand
TCCTACCTGCCGTTCATCACCAAGGCGACGGTCGAGGCGCTGCGCGAGTTCCCCAAGGTCAACGCGTCGATCGACGTCGAGGCCGGGACGATCTCGTACCCCGACGGCATCCACGTCGGCATCGCCGTCGACACTCCCAAGGGCCTGCTCGTGCCCGTCGTGCGCCACGCGGACGACCTGTCGGTCGGCGGGCTGGCCAAGAAGATCGGCGACCTGGCGCAGCGGACCAGGACCAACCTGGTGACGCCGGACGAGCTGGCGGGCGGGACGTTCACGATCACGAACTACGGCTCGGCCGGGACCCTGTTCGACACGCCGGTCATCAACCAGCCACAGGTCGCCATCCTCGGCGTCGGCGCGCTCGTCAAGCGGCCCGTCGTGGTCCAGGAACCGCTGGGCGAGATCATCGCCGTGCGCGACATGGTCTACCTCTCGCTGACCTACGACCACCGGCTGATCGACGGGGCCGACGCCGCCCGCTTCCTGACTCAGGTAAAGTCCCGCCTTGAGGCCGGTGACTTCGGCGCCGAGTTCGGAGTCCGGCCCTAGAGACCCAACCCGCAGACGGAGCCCATCAGTCCATGCCCAAGAGCCAACGCGCCAAGGAACTCGCCGCCAAGCAGAAGGCGGCGGCCAGAGCGGAGAAACTCCGCAAGAAGAACTCCGACGACCCGTCGGACTGGGGGCGCCTGCGCCAGATGACGCATGTCTTCAAGTTGACGGCCAAGGAGGACAAGGCGTTCGTGCCGCTGGCGCTGGCGGGCTTCCTCGTCCCCATCGTGGTGGGTGTCATCCTGTTGGCCGTCCTGGGCGACTGGTCGTGGCTCCTCATCGGCCTGGCGTCCGGCTTCCTCCTGTTCATGCTGGTCTTCACGTGGCGGGCCCGCCGGGCCAACTTCCGCCGCTACTCCGGCCAGCCCGGCGCCTCGGAACTGGCGTTCCGGGAACTGCCCAAGAAGGGCTGGAATGTGTCGCTGGCGATTACGGGCAACCGCTACCAGGACATGCTCCACCGCGTCATCGGCCCGCCCGGGATCGTCCTCGTCGGCGAGGGCCAGGCCGGGCGTGTCCGCGAGATGCTCGAGTCCGAGGCCAAGAAGCACCAGTCGATCCGCCAGGGCCTGACGGTCACGACCGTCGTCGTCGGCGACGCCGCCAACCAGGTGCCCGTGGCCAAGCTGGCCCGGTACCTCAAGAAGCTGCCCAAGACGCTCCAGGCCGCCGAGCTGACCGAGGTCAAGTCGCGCGTCCAGGCCCTCGACGCCGCCCGGCCGCGCATCCCGATCCCGCGCGGCCCCATGCCGAGCATGAAGGGCGCGCGCGCGGCGATGCGGGGGCGCTAAGCCTGTCGCACTAGGGTGGGGATACCCCGCTGCGGAAGGATTCCCATGGCCTTACCCCGCCGGCGCACCCTGACCATCATCGCCGTCGTGCTGGCCGTGCTCGTCACGGCGGAGCTCGGCGTGGTCGCCTGGCTGCGCTTCGGCCGGTCGGAGACGCCGCCGTCGGCCGGCGCCTCGACCGTCACGGCCGCCAGCCCCTCCCCCAGCTCCACTCCCACCAACCCGGCCCCGCCGCTGTCGGCCGCCATCGACCTAGCCCAGGGGCTCACCGTGCCCAGCGGCGCCACGGCCAGCGCCACGCTCGTGACCGTGGAAGCGGGAGTCGCCGTGGCGATCGTGCGGGTCGGGTCCGGCGACACCGTCAACGACTACCTGCGCGGCTTCGACCTGGCCACGGGCTCGCCCCTGTGGACGGTCGCGCCCGACGCGGCGGATGCCACCAACGTCACCATCAACGCCCTCGCCAATGGCGCCGGGCGGGTCGCCGCGCTGGTCCAGCGGACCATGAACCAGAACACGGCCGCCGCCGTCACGGTCACGGTCTACGACCTCGCCACCGGCGCCGCCGCCGCCCACGCCGACTTCGGCGAGTCCACCGTCGGCCAGGGCGGGCCGGCGCTCTGGGCCTACCAGGACGGCGTCGTCCACGTCTCGACCACCGAGCTGGGCTGGGTGGCGCTGAGCGACGCCGACCTGACGGCCCTCTGGAGCACTCAGGGCCGCGACTTCCTGTACTCGGGCGACATCGTGCTCGGCCACTGGGTCTGGGCCGACGTCTACCGCGACGGCGTCACGAGCCTGGCCGCGCCGTTCGCCGCCGAGCGCGCCTCGTACCAGATGGTCGGCGAGTCCGTCGTCCGGGTCGACCTGGACGACGCCCGGGCGGCCGTGACGTTGAGCCAGGCCGACCTGGAAACGGGCCAGCCGGTCTGGCCGACGCCGTTGGCGCTCTCCGGCGGGGCGGGTTGGCCCTGGGTCTGCGCCACGGCCGAATCGCCGCTCATCGTGGTCGACGGCGAGACCGTCCACGCGCTGACCCGGTCGGCCGGAACGGAACTGTGGAGCGTGGCCGCCGGCGCCCCGGCGCCGCTCGGCTGCGCGGTCGTGGCGGGCCGCTACGCGGCCGTCGGCCGGAGCGAGGACTCGACCGCCGGCACGGTCGAGGCCGAGATCCTCGACCTCCACGACGGCAGCAGCGTGGCGACGCTCGACCACCTCGTGGACGACCCGGTCGGCGGCCACCCGGCCTGGCTGCTGACCGCGGGCACGACCGTGTTCGCGCACACCGCCGACGGGCAGTTCACGGCCTACTCGGGAACGGGGGCGTGGAAGACACTGTGGTCCGTCACGCTCGGGGCCACGGCCACCGTGGCGTACCAGGCGGGCAGCACGTTCTACTTCCTCGACGGCGCGGAACTGACCTCGCTGACCGCGTGACGGGGCGTCAGGCGGTCAAGCGGGCCGCCGCCGCCGCGATGCGCTCGTCTGTGGCGGTCAGCGCGATGCGGACGTGGTTGGCGCCGGTGGGGCCGTAGAAGTCGCCGGGGGCGGCCAGGATGCCGCGGTCGGCCAGCCAGTCGACCGTCGCCCGGCCCGGTTCGCCGCGGCTGGCCCACAGGTACAGGCCCGCCTCCGACCGGTCGATCCGGCAGCCCGTCTGCTCCAGGGCGGCGGCCAGGGTCGCCCGGCGGGCCGCGTAGCGCGCCCTCTGGACCTCCACGTGGGCCTGGTCGCCCAACAGGGCGATCATGGCCGCCTGGACCGGGCTGGAGACCATCATCCCCAGGTGTTTGCGCAGGCCCAGCAACCCCGTGACGAGTTCCGGGTCGCCCGCCGCGAAGCCCGCCCGGTAGCCGGCCAGGTTGGACCGCTTGGACAGGGAGTAGCAGGCCACGAGGCCGTCCAGGTCGCCGCCGTTGGCCGCCGGGTCGAGGACCGACACCGGCTCGGCCGTCCAGCCGAACTCGCCGTAGCACTCGTCGGCCGCCAGCACGGCCCCGCGGGCCCGGGCGTACTCGACCCACGCCCGCGTCGCCTCCAGCGAGTCGACGGCGCCGGTCGGGTTGCCCGGCGAGTTGGTCCACACCAGGGCCGGCCGCAGGGCGACCACGTCGGACGGGTCGGCCGCCGGGACGACGCGCGCGCCGGCCAACAGGGCGCCCACGGCGTAGGTCGGGTAGGCCACGGCGGGGATGACGACGGTGTCGCCCGGGCCGATGCCCAGGAGGGTGGGCAGCCAGGCGACGAACTCCTTCGTGCCGATGACGGGGAGGACGCCCGCCTCGGTCAGGGGCGCGGCCTGCCAGCGGTTGGTGAGGTACGCGATGATCGCCTGGCGCAGCTCCGGCGTCCCCCACACCTGCGGGTAGCCGGGCGAGTCGGCGGCCGCCGCCAGCGCCTGCTGCCCGACGGCGGGCACGGGGTCGACGGGGGTGCCGACGGAGAGATCGCAGACACCGCCGGGGTGGCTCCGGGCCCGCGCCGCCGCGTCGGCGATCGTGTCCCAGGGGAAGTCGGGGAGGCTCGGTCCCGGCCGCCACATGGGCGGCTACGCGTTCTGGGGCGGGAGCGCCTCGACGATGGGGTGGTCCTTGTCGATCGGGCCGAGGCGGGCCGCGCCGCCGGGCGCGCCGATGCCTTCGAAGAAGCCCGCGTTGGCCTCCAGGAAGTTGGCGTACTCCGCCGGCAGGTCGTCCTCGTAGTAGATCGCCTCCACCGGGCAGACCGGCTCGCACGCGCCGCAGTCGACGCACTCCTCCGGGTTGATGTAGAGGCTGCGGTTGCCTTCGTAGATGCAGTCCACGGGGCATTCGTCCACGCAAGCCTTGTCCTTCGTGTCCACACACGGCAGGGCGACGACGTAGGTCATCGATTCCTCCACTTGATCGGGGCCTCAACGGGCCTGACAGTGCCTTGACTCTAGCGCGTCGCCGTGACGCGTGGGGAGGGGACTCGCGCAGTGGGTGTGTGTCTCACGCGCGGCCACGGTGCCCGACCCCATGGCCTGGTGTCACAAGGCTTTGATGATGTCCTCGACGCGCTCCTTGGCGTCGCCGAACAGCATCGCCGTGTTCTCCTTGAAGAACAGCGGGTTCTGCACGCCGGCGTAGCCCGTCGCCATGGACCGCTTGAACACGATGACCTGGTTGGCGTGCCAGACCTCGAGGACCGGCATACCGGCGATCGGGCTGCTCGGGTCCTCTTGGGCGGCCGGGTTGACCGTGTCGTTGGCGCCGATGACGAGGACGACGTCCGTGTTCTCGAAGTCGTCGTTGATCTCGTCCATCTCGAGGACGATGTCGTAGGGCACCTTGGCCTCGGCCAGCAGGACGTTCATGTGGCCGGGCAGGCGGCCGGCCACCGGGTGGATGCCGAAGCGGACCTTGACGCCGAGGGCGCGGAGCTTCGCCGTCAGGTCCGCCACCGCCCCCTGGGCCTGGGCCACGGCCATGCCGTAGCCGGGCGTGATGATGACCGAGGACGAGTTCTTCAACAGGTCCGCCGTCTCGGCCGCCGTGATCTCGCGGTGCGTGCCGTAGTCCTTCTGCTCGCCGACGACCGCGCCGTCCGAGCCGAAGCCGCCCGCGATGACCGAGATGAAGTTCCGGTTCATCGCCTGGCACATGATGTACGACAGGTAGGCGCCGGAGGAGCCGACGAGCGCGCCCGTGATGATGAGCAGGTCGTTGTTCAGAGTGAAGCCGGCGGCCGCCGCGGCCCAGCCGGAGTACGAGTTGAGCATCGAGACCACGACCGGCATGTCGCCGCCGCCGATGGACGCCACGAGGTGGAGGCCGAGGAGCAGGGCGAGGGCGGTCATGATGATGAGGAGCAGGTAGCCGACCGGCCGGTTGTCGTGGTTCAGCACGAACACGACCGTCATGGCCAGGAACGCCGCGACCGCTCCCAGGTTGATCCAGTTGTGCTTCGGCAGCATCAGCGGCTTCGAGGCCATCTTGGCCGACAGCTTGAGGTAGGCGATGATCGAACCGGTGAACGTGACGGCGCCGATGAACACGCCGACGAACAGCTCGCCCGCGTGGAGGCCGGGGTTGGCGGATTCGGAGTCCTCGAGGAACGCGACCCAGCCGACCAGGACGGCGGCGAGGCCGACGAACGAGTGGAACAGCGCGATCAGTTCCGGCATGCCGGTCATCTCGACGCGGAGCGCCTTGGCGATGCCCAGGACCGCGCCGACCGCCATGGCCGCGACGATGGCGATGATCGCCCAGCTCGGGGCGGCGTGACCGATCTCGACGCCGTGGTCCTCCGTCCCGAAGACCGTCGCCAACACCGTGACGACGAGGGCGGCGCCCATGCCGATGGAACCGAGGATGTTGCCCCGCTTCGACGTCTCGTGTTTCGAGAGGCCGGCCAGGGCGAGGATGAACAGGAGGCCCGCGATGATGAAGGAGCCTTGCTGGAGTGAAACTGGCACAGGTCTAACCCTTCTTGAACATCTTGAGCATCCGCTGGGTCACGGTGAACCCGCCGAACACGTTGATGGACGCCAACAGAATGCCGAGGACCGACAGGACCGCGATGGGCCAGTTGGTCCCCCCTCCCCCGGATTCCGCGTATGTCAGGCCGACCAGGGAGCCGACCACGATGATGCCGGAGATCGCGTTGGTCTCGGACATGAGCGGGGTGTGGAGGGAGTGGGAGACGTTGCCGATGACGTAGTAGCCGATGACGACGGCCAGGGCGAGGACGAGGAAGTGGCTGAGCAGGCTCGACGGGGACGCCCAGAACAGCAGCAGGAGGAGGACGCCGGTCAGCGCCATCGCGCCGTACGTGACGCGGGGGTCGCGCGGCTTCTTCTCCGGCTTCGCCGGGAGGGCGGCGGCTTCGGCCTTGACCGGGGCGGCGGAGACGGCCACGGCCGGCGGCGGCCACGTCACCTCGCCCGCCGTCACGACGGCCATGCCGCGCTCGACGACATCGTTCAGGTCGAGCGTGACGACGCCATCCTTGGTCGGCGTCACGAGCTTCATCAGGTTCACGATGTTCGTCGCGAACAGTTGGGACGCCTGGGTCGGGAGCCGCCCGGGCAGATCCGTGTAGCCGATGATCTTGACGCCGTTGGCGGTCGTCACGACCTGGTCGGCGACGGACCCGGCGACGTTGCCGCCGGAGCCGGCCGCCATGTCGACGATGACGGAGCCGGGCTTCATCGTGGCGACCATCTCCTCCGTGATGAGCCGGGGGGCCGGCTTGCCGGGGATGAGGGCGGTCGTGATGATGATGTCGACTTCCTTGGCCTGGGCCGCGTACATCCGCGCGGCTGCCTCGGCGTAGGCCTCGGACGCCTCCTTGGCATAGCCGTCGGAGGATTCCTGCTGGTCGGCGGAGTCGACGGCGACGAACTCGGCGCCCATCGACTCGACCTGCTCGGCGACCTCGGCGCGGATGTCGGTGGCGCGGACGATGGCGCCCAGCGCCCGGGCCGTGCCGACGGCGGCGAGACCGGCGACGCCGGCCCCGGAGACGAAGACCTTGGCGGGCGGGACCTTGCCGGCGGCCGTGACCTGGCCCGTGAAGAAGGAGCCGAACTCGTGGGCCGCCTCGATGACCGCGCGGTAGCCGCCGATGTTCGCCATCGAGGAGATGACGTCGAGGGCCTGGGCGCGGGAGATGCGCGGCACGGAGTCCATCGCCAGGACCGTCAGCTTGCGCGCGGCCAGCTTCTCCAGCAGTTCCGGCGAGCGGGGCGCGGCGATCAGCGAGATGAGGGTCGCCCCGTCGCTCATCGCGGCGATCTCCGCGTCGGTCGGCGGGTTGATCTTGGCCACGATGTCCGAAGCCCAGACGGTGGCGCGGCCGACGATCTGCGCGCCGGCCGCCGTGTACTCGTCGTCGGGGTACGAGGCCTTGGCCCCGGCCCCCCGCTCGACGGCCACGACGTAGCCGAGTTTGATGAGCTGCGCCACCGATTTCGGGGTCGCCGCGACCCTCGTTTCCTCGGGCAGCGATTCCAGCGGTATGCCGATCTGCATCCCGGGCCCCTCCTAATCAGTCACGTTCGGCCAGCGCCGCCTTCGCCTCAGCGACGACGTGGTCGGGCGTGATGCCATATTCGACGAACAACTTCTCTGCCGCAGCCGACGCGCCGAAGCGGTCGACGCCGATCCGGCGGCCGCGGCTCGAGACGATTTCAGCCCAACCATAGGTGACTCCGGCTTCGATTGACACCTTCACCGCGCTTTCGGGCAGGACTTTGGCCTGGTAGGAGGCCGTTTGTGAAAAGAACCACTCCAGGCAGGGAGCGGACACGACGCGCGTCGGGATGCCCTCGGCTTCGAGCGCGGCGCGGGCGGCCACGGCCACGGCCACCTCGGAGCCCGTGGCCACGAGAACGACAGCCGGGGCGCCGCCGGTGGCGTCGGCCAACGTGTAGGCGCCGCGGGCGGCGTCAGCGGCAGGCGCGAAGCCAGAGCCCTCGGACCGGTCCACGATCGGGAGGTCCTGGCGGGACAGGATGATGGCCGCGGGATGGTCGTGGAGACCGAGGATCTTGGCCCAGCAGACGGCGGTCTCGTTGGCGTCGGCCGGGCGGACGACGTCGAGGCCGGGGATGAGGCGGAGCGACGCGATCTGCTCGACCGGCTGGTGGGTCGGGCCGTCCTCGCCGACGCCGATCGAGTCGTGGCTCCAGACGAAGATGGCGGGCGCGTGGGAGAGGGCGGCGACGCGGACGGCGCCGCGCATGTAGTCGGCGAACACGAGGAAGGTCCCGCCGTAGGCGCGGGTCAGGCCGTCGAGGGCGATGGCGTTGAGGATGCCGCCCATGGCGTGCTCGCGGATGCCGAAGTGGATGACACGGCCGTCATCGCCGCCCGGCCAATCGGACGTCACGCGGTCCGCCGGCAGGAAGCTCGGCGCGCCCTTCATCGTGGTGTTGTTGGACCCCGCCAGGTCGGCCGACCCGCCCCACAACTCCGGCACGGCGCCGGCCAGGGCGGTCAGGACCTCGCCGGAGGCGGCGCGGGTCGACTTCTTGCCGGGCGCGAACACGGGGAGGGCGTCGTCCAGGCCGGGAATGGGCTCCTGGGCCAGGACGCGGTCGAGGAGGGCCTTCTTGTCGGGGTGGGCGGCGGCCCAGGCGGCGAACTTGGGGTCCCAGTCGGCGCGGGCGGCGGCGGCCCGGGCCTGGGCGTTGGCCCGAGTGTGGGCGAGGACGGCGGGGTCGACCTGGAAGCTCTGCGCCGGGTCGAAGCCGAGGCGGACCTTGAGCGCCGCCACCTCGTCGGCGCCGAGCTTGGCGCCGTGGACCGTGTGGGAGCCGGCCTTGTTGGGCAGCGGCCAGCCGATGACGGTCGTGACGCGGATCAGGCTCGGCCGGTCCGTCACCTGCTTGGCCTGTTCGATCGCCTCGAACAGGTCGGCCACCTTCTCCTCGTACTGCGCGCCGTCGGGGCCGCCGTGGGTGAAGTCGACGTGCTGGACGTGCCAGCCGTAGGCGGCGAAGCGGGCGTCGACGTCCTCGGAGAAGGCGATCGCCGTGTCGCCCTCGATGGAGATGTGGTTGTCGTCGTAGAGGACGGTGAGGTTGCCCAGCTCGAGCGTCCCGGCCAGCGAGCAGGCCTCCGACGAGATGCCCTCCTGGAGGTCGCCGTCGCCGCAGATGACATAGACGTCATGGTCGAAGACGGACTGGCCGGGCCCGGCGTCGGGGTCGTAGAGCGCGTGGGCGCGGCGGGCCGCCATGGCGAAGCCGACGCCGTTGGAGATGCCCGCGCCGAGCGGCCCGGTCGTGCACTCGACGCCCGGCGTGTGGCCGACCTCGGGGTGGCCGGGCAGGAGCGCGCCCCAGGTCCGGAAGTGGGCGAAGTCCTCGACCGCGATGCCGTAGCCGGCCAGGCACAGTTGCGTGTACTGGGTCAGCGACGAGTGGCCGATCGACAGGACGAAGCGGTCGCGGCCGAGCCAGCGCGGCTCGGCCGGATCGTGGCGCATCACCTTCTGGTAGAGCAGGTACGCCAGCGGGGCGACGGAGATCGCCGTCCCGGGATGGCCGTTGCCGACCTTCTCGACGGCGTCGGCGGCGAGGACTCGCGCGGTGTCGACGGCCCGCGCGTCCAGATCAGACCATGAGAGGCTCATGAGGCGCTCCCTCCTAGGAGCTAGACGACTGAGCCCACCCTACTCGCTGTGCGGCCTACCCCAGCGCGAGGATCTCTCCCGCGGCCTGGATCAGCGGGGCGATCGATTCGGCCTCGCCGATCGTGACCCTGGCGCCCTCGCCGGGGAAGATCCGGGCGGTCAGGCCGTGGCGGTCGAGGAGGGCGGCCGCCGCCTCCGTCCGGGCGCCCGTCGGGAGCCAGATGAAGTTGGCCTGGCTCGGCGGGAGGCGCCAGCCCTGGTTGCGCAGCGC
>JAISTC010000196.1 GCA_031272805.1 Propionibacteriaceae bacterium | reverse complement strand
TCATTGTGAAAAAACAACGGTACACCGGTACCGGTACTGTGGATCGTTGTTGGTCAGCGCCCGGCCCAGCGGCCGAGTACTGTCCGGTAGACGGCGCGGCCTTCCCTGGCCCCGATGGCCCAGATCGTGACTCGGCCATCATCCGATTGCCGGTAGATCACGCGGTAGCGCTCGGGGCGGACGCCGGACACATCGAACTTCAGCCGGTAGAGCCCACCAAGGACGCCGGTCGTGGTCCTGTCACCCAAGGCCTTGCCGGTCTTGTGGTGGCCGATGATGTCAGCCACGGCTTGACGGGCGGCGTCAGCCAGGGCCTCGTCTTGTTCGTCCAGGGCGAGTAGTTCGGCAGCGGCTTCAGGACGCCAGGTGACCGTGGGCGCGGGGGGCAGTTCCGTCACTGGTGTGGCCGACGGCGCTCATCCAGGAGGGCCATGACCGCGTCATGCGACAGGGCCAGATCCGGGTTCTTGGCCCGCTCGGCCACCACGGCGAGGTCGGCCGCGTCTTCGCGGGCCTCGAGGTAGTCGTGGACCAGTTGGCGGATGAGCGACGACATGTTGGAGCCGCGTCCTCCGCTCGCAGCGGCGATCTTGAGGCGGACGTAGTCGTCGTGGGGGAGGTCGACCGTGACGCGGGCGGTCGGGAACACAACGTCTGGCGCTGACATGACGCCAACCTAGCATGGATCATGATTTCAAGGAACACATGATTCAAGGCTGTCTATAAAGTACCGGTATCACTATCTCGTTGTGGAAAAACAACGGTACACCGGTACCGGTACTGTGGATTGTTGTCGCGGGAATCTTCACAGAATGCACACGTCGGCATCACTCGGGGCAGGTACGTTGTGGCCGCCGTCAGGCGACGGCGGATTGACCCGAGTGAGGACTCTATGACTTCCCCCGAGAACCCACCCGCTGGGTGGTTCCCTGATCCCCACAATCCTGCGCTGTCCCGGTGGTGGGACGGCCAGCAGTGGACACAGAACACCCAACCCGCCCAGAGCGCGCCGCCCGGGGCGCCCGCGACACCACTCCAGCCGGCCCTGGCTGGGGCCGCTGCCCGGCCCGTCGCGGCCGTCGGCGCGGGGCCCGGCCTGGCCGGGCCAGCCGGGCCGGGCGGATTGCCGCCGGGCCAGCCCGGGCAACCGGGCTTCGCCGGCACGACCGCTCCGCCGCCCACCCCGCCGGCCACGCCCGTGTACAAGAAGTGGTGGTTCTGGGCGCTGATTGCCCTGGCGCTGATCCTGCTCATCTACGCCGTCGCCCACAGCAAGGGCACGGCCGCGTCCCCGCCGGTCGCGTCGGCCAGCGCGGCGACGACTGCCGCGGCGTCGCCCGCCGCCACCCCCACGGCGGCCGAGTCGAGTGCCGCGCCCAGCCCGACCCCGGCTCCGAGTTCAGCGGCCGCCACCTCGGAGGCGCCCGCGCCGACGACGGCCGTGACGTCGAGCGCGGCTCTGCCCCCGCGTGACAATTCTTCGGCCCAACCCGCTACTCTCGGCGCCGGCCAGTACAGCGTCGGCACGGACGTCCAGCCCGGCCGCTATGTCATCGCCGGCCCGGCCGGGGAGTCGGGCAACCTGCAGGTGGACCGCGAGGGCGAGATCCTGCCGTGGGTCAACGAGATCCTGGGCGACCCGAGCGTCATCGGCGTCCCGTCCGTCACGACGGACCTCAAGGCGGGCGACACGATCCAGATCAGCGGCCTCAGCCAGGTCACGTTCACCCCGGCCCAGACGGCGCTGTCGAACCAGCTCTCGACGGGCCGGTGGATCGTCGGCCTCGACATCGCCGCGGGCCGCTACACGGCGACGCCGCCCACCGGCGAGTCCGGCAACCTGATCGTCCAGTCCGAGGGCGACCTGTTCCCCGCGGTCAACGAGATCCTGGGCGGCTCCCTGGGCGTGCCGAGCTACACGGTGACGCTGACAGACGGCCAGGAAATCGAGATCTCAGCCCTGTCCAGCGTGACGTTCACGCCCTGAGGCTGACAACAATCCACAGTACCGGTACCGCTGTATCGTTGTTTTCTCACAACGGTACAGCGGTACCGGTACTTGGCGGACCGTCATGGTGCGGGGTGGGCTGACAAGGGGATGGGGGCGTCAGGGGAACGACTACGTGACGGGGGCAAGATCCCGGCTTTCGCCGGGATGACAAGGGGGGATGGGGGTGAAGGGCTGATGTTGGCGCCTCGGTGGCGGGTGATCCTGCGACTCCGGCGGCGGGGGGCCTCGTTCCTCGGCCCGCGCCGCCTTCGCGCAGGATGACGTTCCTAGGCGCAGGATGACGTTCCTGCGCGCAGGATGACGGAGACGGGGGGTGGCTCGGGCAGAGGCGGGGGCGGCGCCCTACCTTCGAGGGGGCGCCGCCCTGCCGCCACAGCTCTGGCGGCGGCTGCGACGGAGGCCCGCCGCCACCAGGAGGCCGCCCAGCGCGCAGGCCGCTAGCGCGCCGGCGGCTACGCCTCCAGTTACTCCCGCGCCCGTGGTCGGGATGGGCTTGATGGTGACGCTGGCGGTGTCGGCCGTGGTGACCGCGCCGCCATCGGGGTCCAGGGCCGTCACGGTGGCCGTGTTGACCGCCTGGCCGGCCGCCACCTCCGCCGCCGTCACGGTCGAGGTCGCCACGGCCGTGACCGCCTCGCCCGGCGCCAGCGTCCCGGCCGGGCCGGGCCAGCGGTAGTCGATCGCCGACAGGCCGGGCAGGGCGTCGGCCAGCGTGACGCCGGTCAGGGTGACCGTGCCCGTGTTCTTGACCGTGAAGCCCCACAGGAGCGTCGACCCCGCCTCGGCCGGGCCGTCGAGGCGGCCCGCCTTGGTCAGCGTCAGCGCTGGCACCCGGTCGTCCAAGACCGTCACGTCGGACGGCGGCGACGTCACGCGGTCGCCGGTCTCGGGCGTGCCCTCGGCCACGGCGGCGTTGTAGACGAAGCCCGCGTCGATGTCGGCCTGGACCGGAACGTAGTCCGCCGTGCACGTCATCGCCGCGCCCGGCTCCAAGGTCGTCCCCGGGCAGCGCACCGGGCTGATGCCGTCGGGATTGGCCCCCGTGAAGGTAGCCAATTCGACGACCGCGACGTCGTGGAGCGCCACATCGCCCGTGTTCGTGACCCGGAACTCGTACCGGATCTGCTCGCCCAGGACGAAGTGGTTGTCGTCGCCCGTGACGGAGAACGTCTTCACGAGCGCCAGCGCCGGGTGGGGCTCCGGGCTCGGGCTGGGCGTCAGGCTCGGGCTAGGCGACGGCGACGGGCTCGGAGTCACGCTCGGAGCGGGGCTCGGGCTCGGCGACGGGCTGGGCGACGGCGAGGGAGACGGCGAAGGCGTCGGACTCGGCGTCGGAGAGGGCGTGGGGCTCGGGCTCGGGCTGGGCGAGGGTTCCGGCGCCACCGGCAGGCAGCCGGCCGGGTTCTCGCACGTCACGACGCGCTCGCCGTCCTCGCCGGTGACCGGCGCCGCCGGCGGCTCGCCCGGCACGACGGGCGGTTGGCCGGAGGCCACGGCCGTGTTGTCCAAGACTCTGGCCTCGATGTCAGCCTGCGTCACGCTGTACTCCGCCCAGCAGGTCAACGCCGCGCCGGGCGCCAAGGCCGACACCGGGCAGGTCACGGCCGACAGCTCGCCGGCCCCCGTGAACGCCACGTCCTTGACCGTGACCCCGGACAGCGTGACGTTGCCCGTGTT
Source organism: Propionibacteriaceae bacterium (assembly GCA_031272805.1). Taxonomy (GTDB): domain Bacteria; phylum Actinomycetota; class Actinomycetes; order Propionibacteriales; family Propionibacteriaceae; genus WQYJ01. The sequence continues at coordinate 12,374 of JAISTC010000196.1, read as the reverse complement.
GACCACGCGGAACAGGTACGTGACCGAGTCACCGACCTGGACCGCCACGGCCGGCACGGCCGTCTTGGCCAGTTCCAGGGATGGCGCCGGCGCGACCGTCACGACCGCGTCGGACGGGTCCGACGGGACCGGCGCGGGCGGCGGGCCGTCGGGCGTCGCCGGCGGGGTGCCGGTGGCGACGGCGACGTTCAGAATCCGGCCGGCGTCGAGGTCGGCCTGCGTCACGACGTAGTCGCCGCCGCAGACCATCGACCCACCCGGCGCCAGGACCGTTCCGGGGCAGTGGACCTTGGGCGCCAGGCCGGCGCCGCTGAACTCGGTCTCGGCCACCGTGACGTCCGTCAGCCAGACGTTGCCCGAGTTGGTCACGGTGAACGTGTAGGCGATGACCTCGCCGACGGCGCCGACGCGGGTCGGCGTGGCCGTCTTGACCAGGTCGAGCCGGGGTTCGGGCGACGCCGGCAGGTCCGGGTCCGGCCCGGTCGGCGGCGTCACGTCGACCCGGGCATAGTCCGGGTTGGACACGACGGGCCGGCCGGGGACGGTCGTGCCCGCGGCCACCGCCGTGTTGAACACGGGTTTGCCGGTGGCGACGTCGGCCGCCGTCACGCTGTACTCGGCCGTGCACTGGGCCGAGGCCCCCGGCTCCAACCGGGCCGCCGCGGCGTCACACACCACGGCCCCCAATTGGCCTGTACCGGTAAAGGCCACTTCGGCGACGGTCACGTCAACCACAGGCACGTTGCCGTCGTTCGTCAGCGTGAACGTATACGTCACGCTCTGGCCGGGCTCGGTGACGCGGGCCGGCGCGACCGACTTGTCGAGGACGAGCCGCGGCTCGGCGGCGGGCCGGACCACGGCCGTGTCCTCGTTCGACGCCACCGCGGCGCCGTCGGGATCGGTCCCGTGGGCGATGGCCCGGTTGTCGACGCGGGCCAGGGCGAAGTCGCCCGCCGCCACGGCGTAGGCCGCCCGGCAGGTCATCTGCGCCCCCGCGGCCAGCGTCGTCGCCGGGCACTCGATGGGGCCGACGGCGCCCGTGCCCGTGAACGCGAGTTCCTCCACGCCGACGTCGGTCAGCGTGACGGCGCTCGTGTTCGTGACCAGGAACGAGTACACGACCGTGTCGCCCACCTGGGATACCCGCGTCGGGGAAGCGCTCTTGTCGAGGCGCAGGCCCGAGTCGGGTTGGGCGATGACGACCGCGTCGTCCGGGTCGGACGGGACGGGTGCCGGCGGGGTCTTGGGGTCGGCCGGGTCGGCCGGCGGGGTGCCCTCGGCGTGGGCCGCGTTGCGGATGGCGCCGTCGGCGAAGTCGGCCGCGACGGCCACGTACGTGGCCGTGAAGACCGCCGTCCGGCCGGGCGCCAGGCTCGCCACGCTGGCGGGCCGGATGACCGGCGGCGCGCCGTGGCCCGTGAACTCGTCTTCCGCGACCGTGACGTCGGTCAGCGTGACGTTGCCGACGTTGGTCACGGCGAACGTGTAGACGACCGTGTCGCCGGGCTGCGCCACATGGGTCACGCCGGACGTCTTCTCCAGGGCCAGCGCCGGGTTGGGCGTGACGAGGACGCGGTCGTGGTCGATGTCACCGGGATGGCAGGTCCGGTCGGACGCGGGGGCGGCGTCACAGCCGGGGGCCGTGCCGACCGCTACCACCGTGTTGTCGATCGTCCCGCGGTCGAGGTCGGCCTGGGTTGTCCGGTACTGGGCGGCGCAGGTCATGGCCTGGCCCGGCGCCAGCGTCCGGGCCGGGCAGACGACGGCCGAGAGGTTGGCCGGGTCGCCCGTGAAGCCCTCGGCGGGCTCGGTCAGGGCGATGTCGTGGAGCGCCACGTCGCCCCAGTTGCGCACCTCGAACGTGTACGTCACGAGCTGGCCAGCCTTGGTCACGGTGCCGGGCAGGCCGGTCTTGACCACGGCGATGTGCGCCTCGGGGGCCGGGGGCTCCGGCTCCGGTGCCGGCGTCGGGCTGGGCGACGGGCTCGGGCTCGGAGACGGGCTCGGGCTCGGAGACGGGCTCGGGCTCGGCGAGGGCGAGGGAGACGGGCTCGGGCTCGGAGATGGGCTCGGGCTCGGAGACGGACTCGGGCTCGGCGAGGGCGAGGGAGACGGGCTCGGGCTCGGAGACGGCGAGGGAGAAGGACTCGGCGACGGGCTGGGCGACGGCGACGGGCTGGCGCTGGGCTCGGGCTCCGGCTCATCCGGCGTCGTCACAGTCACCTGGGCGTCGTCCTCGGCCGTGACGGGCTGCGGGTTCGGGTCGTCGGCGGTCGGCGGCGGGGTGCCCTGGGCGACAGCCGTGTTGCGGATCGACCCGGCCGCGGCGTCCGTCGCGGTCACCGTGTAGGCCGTCCGGCAGGTCATGGCGGCGCCCGGCCCCAGCTCGGCCAGCGGGCACACTACCGGCGGCAGGGTCCCGGAGCCGGAGAACTCCTTTTCCACCACGTTGACACCGGACAACGTGACGTTGCCCGTGTTGGTCACGGTGAACAGGTACGTCACGGAGTCGCCGGCCCCGGCGGTCCCGGGCACGGCCGCCTTGACCAGGGACAGCGACGGGTCGGCGGCGACCGGGACGATGGCGTCCGACGGGTCGGACGGCACGGGCGCAGGCTCGGGGTCGTCCGGCGTGGCGGGCGGGACGCCCGTGGCCACGGCCGTGTTGGCCAGCCGGCCAGCGTCGAGGTCGGCCTGCGTCACCGTGTAGTCGCCGCTGCAGACGAGCGTGCCGCCGGGCTGGAGGTCAGACGCCGGGCAGTGGATCTCCGGCCGGGCGCCGGAGCCGCTGAACGCGGTTTCCGCGACCGTCACCGACGACAAAGCCACGTTGCCAGTGTTGGTCACGGTGAACGTGTAGGCGACCGTCTGGCCGACCGCCGCGATGGTTGCGGGCGTGGCCGCCTTGACCAGATGGAGCGCGGGCGCCGGGTCCTCGGCCGGCGTCACCGGCCCGACGACCTGGGCGGCCGCCTGGTTCGACGTCACGTCCGCGCCGGAAGGCGTAACACCCCTAGCCACAGCCAGATTGTCGATCCGCGCCTGGCCGCGGTCGGCGGCCACGAGCGTGTACGCGGCCGTGCAGGTCCGGACCGCCAGCGGCGCCAACGGCCCGCTGCCGCAGGTGAGGCTCGACGGCAACACACCGTGGCCCGTGAACGCGACCTTCTCAATCGTGACGTCGTCCAGCGTGACGTTGCCCGCGTTGACCACGGTGAACGTGTAGGTGACGACGTCGCCGACCGACCCGGCCAGCGTCGGCGTAGCCGCCTTGGCCAGGACCAGCTTGGGCCCGGACGCCGGGATGATGACCCGGGCGGAGTCGTCGTTCGACTGGACGGCCAGGCCGGCGGGCGTCGCGCCCAGCGCGACGGCCGTGTTGTCGATGACCGCCTGGGCGGCGTCGGCGTCGGTGACGCGGTACGTGGCGTGGCAGAGCGCCGTCGCCCCCGGCGCCAGGACCGTCGTATCGCAGAGTGCGCCGGGCACGGGCCCGAAGCCCGTAAACGCCGTCTCCGCGATCTTCAGCCCCTCTACCGTGACCGGGCCCGTGTTCTCGACCGCGAACGTGTACGTGACCGACTCACCCGCCGCGCTGACGGTCGGATCGACCGTCTTGACGAGCGTCAGCTTCGGGTCCGGCAGGTCGACGCGCGCCAGGTCCGGGTTGGACAGGACGAGCCGCCCGGACCGGGTCAGCGCGCGGGCGACGGCCGTGTTGTGGATCGGCTCGGCGGCGTCGAGGTCGGCCTGGGTCACGGTGTAGGTCGCCGAGCAGTGCGTCACCTCGCCGGGCTCCAGTTGGGCGGCCTTGTCGTCGCAGGTGATCCGGCCCAGCGCGCCGTCGCCCGTGAAGCGGACGTCGTCGACGACGACGTCGAGCAGCGTGACGTTGCCCTCGTTGTAGACGTCGAACAGGTACGTCACGGTCTGGCCCGCCCGCTCGACCTGGGCCGGGCGGACGTCCTTGTCGAGGACGAGCTGCGGCGCCTGGGTCGGGCGGACGGTGGCCGAGTCCGGGTTGGAGTCGACGGGTTCGCCGTCGGGGTTGAGGCCGTGGACGACGGCCACGTTGTCGAAGCGCGTCAGATCCAGGTCGGCGGCCGTCACGTTGTACGACGCCTCGCAGGTCATCTGCGCGCCGGGCTCAAGCTCCGTCGCCGGGCAGGCCAGCGCCCCGAGGGCGCCCGTCCCCGTTAACGACAGTTCCTCGAGCGCGAGGCCGTGGAGCGCGACGTCGCCCGTGTTCGTGACGACGAACTGGTAGGTCACGGCCTGCCCGGCCGTGAACACGCGCGTCGGCGAGGCCGATTTGTCGAGCCGCAGGCCCTGGTCGGGCGTCGTCACGACGGTGGCGTCGTCGGGGTTGGACGGCACGGGCGCGGGCGGCGTGTCGGGGTCGGCCGGGTCCGGCGGCGGGGTGCCCTCGGCGTGGGCCACGTTGTGGACGGAGCCCGCGGCGAAGTCCGCCGCGACGGTCGTGTAGACGGCCGTGAACAGGGCCTCCTCGCCGGGCGCCAGGCGGGCGACGGACGCGGGGGTCACGGTCGGCGCGGCCCCGGCGCCGCTGAACTGGTCCTCGGCGACCGTGACGTCGGACAGCGTGACGTTGCCGTTGTTCGTGACCAGGAACGTGTACGTCACCTGGTCGCCGGGCGCCGTCACGTGGGTCGCGCTCGGCTGTTTCTCGATCGTCAGCGCGGGGTTGGGCTCGACGATGACCGTGTCGTCGTCGCCGTCCGTCGGATGGCAGGCCTGGTCCGACGCGGGCGCGTCGTCACAGCCCGGGGCCGTACCCGTGCCGACGACGGCGTTGGCCAGCGTGCCGCGGTCGAGGTCGGCCTGGGTCGACTGGTACGTCGCCGAGCAGACCATGCCGGCGCCGGGCGCCAGAGTCGTCGCCGGGCAGGTCACGGCGGACAGCCGCGCCGGGTCGCCCGTGAACTGGTCTTCCTGGCCGGCCGGCGGGTCGGTCAGGTGGATGTCGTGGAGCGTCACCTGGCCGACGTTGCGGACGGTGTAGAAGTAGTTGACCGTCTGGCCGGCGTAGGTCAGCGCGCCGGGCACGCCGGTCTTCGTGACGGCCAGGCCCGAGGGCGCCGCGCCCGTCACGCCGGCCGAGTCCGCGGCGGGCGGGACGTCGCAGTGGTCGCCCTGGCAGGTCGGCGCGGTCGCCGTGGCCTGGGCCAAGTTGTCGACCCGGCCGGAGTCGAGGTCGGCTTGGGTGATGGCGTACGTGGCGACGCAGGTCATGGACTCGCCGGCCGCCAGCTCCGTCTGCGGGCAGCGCACGGTCGGCGCGGGCCCGGCGCCCGTGAACTCGAGTTCCGTGACGGCGACGTCGGCCAGCGCCAGGGTCCCCGTGTTCGTGACCAGGAACGAGTAGCGGACCGTGTCGCCCGCCGCCTGGTAGACCGTCTGGTCGCCCGGCGTGGCCGGGTCCGTGTCGGCGGTCTTGACCAGCGTCAGCGCCGGGACGCCCGGCTCCTGGGTCAGGATCTTCTCGTGGTCCTCGTCCGAGTCGACCGTCTCGCCGTCGGGGGTCGTGCCGCTGGCGGCCGCCCAGTTGTCGACGGAGCCCTGGGCGGCGTCGGCGGCGGTCACGGCGTACGTGGCGTGGCAGCGCATGGTCTGGCCGGGGATGAGCGCGGTCAGCGGGCAGGTCACGGCGGACAGCGTGCCCGAGCCCGTGAAGCGGGCGGCGGCGTCGGTCACGCGGATGTCCCGCAGCTCGGTGGAGCCCGTGTTGGCGACCTCGAACGTGTAGACCACCTGGTCACCGGCGGCCACGCCCGTCACCCGCGGGCTGTCCTTGCCGTAGTTGACGTCGTGGCCGGGGTCGGCGTCACCGGCCCGGACCGCCCACTTGAGGACGGTCAGCTCCGGGCGGCCCGCCGCGTCGACGCGGACGCGCCGGTCGGACAGGTTGGTGTCGACGACCGTGCCGTCGGGGGCCGTGCCGTGGGCCTGGGCCGTGTTGTCGATGTAGTAGGCGGCGTCGGGGCCCTGCTCCTGGCGGAGCGCCGCGGCGGCGTCGAGGTCGGCCTGGACGACGTCGTAGGACGCCGTGCAGGTCAGGGTCTCGCCGGGGTACAACGTCGCGGCGGCCGGGTCGACCGCTGTCTCGCGGATACGGCAATCGCCGATGACGGGGTGGCGGCCCGCCCCCGTGAACTGGACCTCGTCCACCGACAGGTGGGTCAGGGGCACAGAACCGGTGTTGTCGACGAAGAAGGTGTAGACGACCTTCCCCGCCCGCTGGCCGATGTACTGGTCCGGGTTGCGGTCCGAACCGCAGTCCGAGCCGCCGTCGGCGCAGACGGGCTCGCCGTCGCGGTCGGCGGTGACGTCGACGTAGACCTTGTTGGCGGCCTTGGTCAACGTCAGTTGCGGGTCGGGCGCCTCGCCCAGCGTCACGGTGGCGTCGTCGTCGTCCGCCACGGTCGCGCCGTCCGGCGCGCTGCCCGTGACGTGGGCGGAGTTGACGACCGTCCCGGCCGCCACGTCGGCGTCCGTCGTGACGTACTCCGCGACGCAGTCGCGGTCGCCGCCGACGGGCAGGTCGAACGGCATCCCGCCGTGCGCGCCCGCCGCGGCGGCGCAGGTGATGGCCGTGAGGGTGCCGGAACCGGTAAAGCCCGTTTCCGTCACGACCACGTCGGTGAGCGGAACGTTGCCCGTGTTCGTGACGGTGAACGTGTAGTGGATGGGGCTGCCCGCGGCCGCCACGTGCGCGGCGGACGCGGTCTTGGCCAGCCTGATCGACGGGCCCTGCGGGTACACCGTGACGGCCGACAGGTTGGAGTCGACCGGCGCCGGCCGGGGGTTGTCGGCGGAGGCCGGGGGCGTGCCGTGGGCCTGGGCCGTGTTGTCGATCCGGTCGAGGGCCAGGTCGGCGGCCACACTCGTGTACGTCACGCGGCACGTCCGGGTCGCCCCGGCGGCCAGCGGCTCGGCCGGGTCGCCGCAGTCGAGGGCGGCGGGCAGGTCGCCGTGGCCCGTAAAGGCTGCCTTGGTCACCGTGATGTGGTCGAGCGTGACATTGCCCGTGTTGCGGACCTCGAAGGTGTACGTCACGTCGGGCGCGGCCTCCGAATACGTGTAGCGGTCGGCGGTCTTGACGAGGGTCAGCGCGCCGCGGACCAGCGGGCCGTCGACGGTGGCGTCGGCTTCGTTCGACGTCACGGTCGCGCCGTCCGGACCCTGGGCGGTCGCCTGGGCCGAGTTGTCGATGACGCCGGCGTCGAGGTCTGCCTGGACGACCGTGTAGGTCGCCGTGCAGACCACCGACTCGTCCTTGGCCAGCGGCCCGGCCGGGCAGGTCACGCTGGGCGCGGTCCCGTGGCCGGTGAACGCCAGTTCTTCGACGGCGGGGTCGGTCAGCGTGACGGCGCCGATGTTGGTCAGAGTGAACGTGTACTCGACCGTGTCGCCGACCTGGCCGAAGCTCGACGGCCGGGCCGTCTTCTCCAGGTGGAGGCCGGTGGCCGGGGTGTCGGGGCCGGGCCCGTCGGGGTCGTCGCCCAGCGTGACGCGGGCGTCCGACGGCTTCGACTCGACGGGCGGGAGCTGCCACGTGGGATCGGTGGCGTGGCCGGCCGGCGGGACGGGCGTGCCCTGGGCGACGGCCGTGTTGTCGATCCGGCGTTCGGGCAGCAGCGCGTCGCCGTCCGTCACGCTGTACTGGACCTCGCAGGTGCGCGACTCGTAGGGCGCGAGCGGGGTCGCGGGGTCGCCGCAGGCGACCGTGTCGGGGAGGTCGCCGGTGCCCGTGAACGCGGTCTTGGCGACGCTGACCTGGCTGAGCGGCAGGTCGCCCGTGTTCGTCACGAGGAACCGGTACGTCACGGTGTCGCCCGCCTGGGCCGTGGTCGGCGTGACCGTCTTGAGGAGCGTGATGCGCGGGTTGACCGTCCGGAACTGCGCGCTGGCTAGGTTGGACGTGACGTCGTCCAGGGAACCGGTCCAGTTCGACTTGGCATCGCGCACCCAGGCCGAACCGTGCGCCTGGGCGGTGTTGTTGGTCGTCGGGCGGCCCAGATCGTCGGCTGTGGCCGTGTAGGTCACCTGGCAGGTCGTGGACTCGCCTTCCTCCAGGGTCGTCTTACCGCACGGCATGGAGTCGGGGAGCTGGGAGTTGTCGCCCTGGAAATTCACCTTGTCCAACCGGAGATCGTGGATCTCAGTCAGGCCGTCGTTGGTGATCTGGAACGTGTAGGTCACCTGCTGGCCGACCTGCGTCACCAGCTCGGGGGTGACCGTCTTCGTCAACCGTAGGCCGGAGCGGAACGCGCACTTCTCGTTCGACGTCATCGTGAATAGCTTGTCGTTGGCGTCCTTGAACGTGGCCGTGATGACGTCGCAGACGACGTCCAGGTCGTTGTCGAACGCCGCCTGGTCGACCTCCCAGAACGTCGTGCAGGAGAAGTAGCCGCGACTCATGGCGTTGTACCCGTCGGACGTGATGTCCCCCGTGTACTGGTTGGTCAGCGACGTCCGGTTGTCCCGGAGCCCGTAGCACTCCGCCATGTAGCTGTAGTACTCGCCGGCCGGTTTCCGGGTCAGCCGCGTGGCCTGGCCCTTGGCGGCGCCCTGGAGGTCGTCAGAGAACTCGACCAGGGTCATCGGCAGCGTCGGCTTGGGGCTGACTTGGTCCCACTGCCAGTTGAACGTGTCCTCGACCAGGCGCTTGTCCTCGCCGAAGACAACGGTCCCCAGCTTCGAGACGCCGTCGTTGGGCGTGACCCAGACGATGGCCGTGTCATGGTTGGAGTCGATCGGGCCGAGGGCGCTGTCGCCGTGGGCGACGGCCTCGTTGGCGATCGCTTCGCCCTTGAGGATGTCGGTGGACGTGACGGCGTAGGTGGCCGTGCAGGTCAGGGATTGGCCGGGCCGCAGGGTCCGGTCGGTCGGGCAGTCGAGGGCGGACAGCGCGCCGGAACCGGAGAACTCAAGTTCCTCGACCGTGACGTCGTGGACGGTCATGGCGCCGATGTTCGTGACTTTGAACGTGTAGGTGGCTTTCTGGCCGGCGCTGGGGACGTGCTTCGGCGGCGCGGGCTCGGCGGACTTCTCCAGCCGCAGCTTGGGCTCGCCGGCCTGGGCGACGGCCTGGGCGGGCTCCGACTCGGTCGGGCTGCCGGAGGCGTCCACGCCCGTGGCCGTGGCCGTGTTGCGGATGACGCCACGGTCGACGTCCGCGTCGGTCACGCTGTAGTCCGCCGTGCAGTCGGCCATGTGGCCGGGCCGCAGCGGGGAGGCCAGGACGACGTGGGTCCCGTCGCCTGGGACGGCCGGGCCGCCGTCGACGCGGCAGGCGAAGTTTTCCAGCGTCCCGGTGCCCTCGAAGCCGGGGTGGACGGCGTCGCGGTAGGAGGCGGGCCCACCGTCGTTGACGGTCAGCTCGGTGAACTCGGTATCGCCGGTGTTCGTCACGGTGAACGTGTAGGTCAGCCGGTCACCCGCCTGGGCGAACCGGGCCGGGGAGACCGACTTCTCGAGCTCCAGGCCGGCGGTCGGCTCGGCCACGCGGACCTGGCCGGTCGAGGGGAGCGAGGTGACGCTGGCGGCCCCGCCGTCGGCCTCGTACGTGCCGACCGCGACGGCCGTGTTCAGAATCTGGCCGCGGGCGATGTCCGCGGCGGTGGTGGTGTAGGTCGCCGTGCAGGTCGTGGACGCGCCGGGCGCCAGCGGGCCCGCCGGGCAGGTCACGCCGAGCGCCGGGCTGCCCTGGAAACCGGGCGTGGCGGGGGACGTATAGGACGCGGCCGCGCCGTCGTCGATGGCGATCGACGTGAAGGGGACCAGGCCGGTGTTCGTGACGGTGAACGTGTACTCGACCGCCTGGCCGGCCGCCTGGACGTTCTTCGGGTTGTTGTCCTTCTTCAGCGAGAGGCTGGGGATGGCCGGCCGGACGTCGAGCGTGGCGCAGCTCGCCAGGTTGACCAGGCCCCACGGCTCGCCGGAGCCGTCGGCGGCCGTGACGTTGGCGGCGCAGTTCTGGAATGTCCGGTCGGCCACGGGCGTCGTGGCGGGGGCGACCGGGACCGTGATGGAGCAGGCCCGCTCGCCCGCGTCGAGCGCGCCTTGGCGGACGGTGATGGCGTCCGAGCCGGGCGTGGCCTCGACCTCGGCCTGGCAGGTCGTGACGACCTGGCCCGGCGCGACGACGAGGCCGGCGGGCAGGGTATCGCGGAAGTTCCAGCCCGCCTTCTCCTTGAGATCGGACGTGTTCGTGACGGTGAACGTGACCTGGGTCGTGGCCGCCGGGTCGGCGGCCAGGTCGAGGACGGCGGGCTCGAACGCCTTGGCCAGGTGGGGCGAGGCGTCGAGGATCTTGATGTCGTCGATGGCGCCGTCGTTGCCGCGGCCGGAGACCTCGCCGCCCGCGCGGTAGGGCCCGGCGAAGCCGCCGAAGTTCCTGAGGTCGAGCGTGACGGTCGACTGGTCGACCAGGACGGCGGTCGGGGAGTAGAACGGGGCTGCCTTGGCCGTCCGGCCCTCGCCGGCCGTCGCGTTGTACTGGGCGCCGTCGACCGTGCCGGTCTGGCAGGGCACGATGTCGTTGGCGCCGGAGCTCAGGGGCTGGCCGTTGAGGTAGGGCCGGATCGTCACGGCGCCCTTCCCAGCGTAGGAATACTCCTTGTTGCAGGAGGAATCCGCGGCGTTCAGCTCGACCAGGAGGAAGCGGCCCGCGCTGCCCAGCTCGAGCGGCCGGGCGAAGGCGATCATGGACTCGCCCTCGGTGTAGTCCTTCGTCGGCATGGTCTGGGTCGACAGGGCGTGGTTGGCCTGGCCGAGACCGTTGAGCTGGCCCAGCAGCTTGACCTTGAGCGCCATCTGCTCGATCTCGCTGGCCCGCTCCGAGGCGATGTGGTTGCCGTCCGGCTGGCTCGACGGCCGCCGGCCGCAGACCTGGGCGGCGTAGCTGTAGGGGCTGGCGTCCGTGCCCATGATGACGCCGTTGCAGCCCGTCACGTCCGACCAGTAGGCCGACGCCGTGTACGTCATGTTCTGGGTCTTGGCCCCGCCCTGGTACTGCGCGAAGCCGAGGCCCTGGGGCGAGCCGTTCTCGAAGTCCTCGTGGAACAGGACGGTGGGATCGGGCGTCACGCTGTTGCCGGCGCCCACGACCGTGCCGGTGACGTCGTGGCCGGGCGTCAGGAGGCCCGGCACGAGGGGCAGGGCGGTGGCGGCCACCGTGGCCGCGGCGAGACCCGCGACCGCGACGACGGCGCCGCGGCTGAGGCGGCGAGGTGAGTGAGAGGAACGGACTGCCCGGCGGGGGGAACGGGAGAACTGGCGGAACGGACGCATGGCTTCTCCTGGAGGATCGGAGGCTGGCTCACCCAAGCGACCCGGGATTCGCCTACCACCGCATGTGATTCGTTTTTAGCCGGTGATTTCCGGTTGGCCGCCACAGTACATGGTCAGCCCCCATCCCGCGCAAACTCAACTTGGCAAGACCCCCGGTTCCGGCCGCCTCGAAAGTTTCCCGATTTGCCTCTGACAAGGAGTGATGATAAACCTTACGCGCCTCCGGTGTGCGATATTTCACAATCGTAACCCCGCCGAATCCACCCCATGTAAGGAGTTTGTTAGGAGTGTGAACACAGCCTCAAAGCAAAGCTTTTTACCCATTCACCCAGCCTTACACACCCAGGCCGAGGGGTCTGGCCACGGGGTCTGGCCACGGGGTCTGGCACCGTGGCTACGGAGCGAGGCACGAGCGACAGCCACGGGGCCTGACCCCGTGGCCCCAGCGGAAGACACAGCGGCACACACACTCCCGGCCACGGCGTCAGGCGCCGCTGGGCCGAGGTATCAGGCGCCCCCGCCCTGGCGAGGAACGAGCCCAGGCGGGGGCACCTGATCCCGCGGCCGACCCCCCACACACCCCCCACCGGCCGAGGCATCAGGTTCCGCCGCCCGGGCTCGTTCCTCGCCAAGGCCGCGGGACCCGACACCTCGGCCTCACCCGACACCTCGGCCTGGCCCGACACCTCAGCCCCGTCCTCCCAAACCGTTGTCATCCCGGCGACAGCCGGCACTGCACCGCCGTGTCATCCCCCGTGCTTGTCATCCCGGCGAAAGCCGGGATCTTTCCGGCGGTTCGACTCACCACAGGTTCAGATCCCGGCTTTCGCCGGGATGACAAACGGTTTGGGATGACAAGGGGTGTGGGATGGCTCAGGGGGCTGTCATCCCGGCGAAGGCGCCGGTCTGCGATGGCGCGGCCGACGGGGATTACCTGCTGTCGGCCACGGCGTCGGCCAGGCCACGGGGTCTGGCGCCGTGGCTACGGAGCGAGGCACGAGCGACAGCCACGGGGCCTGACCCCGTGGCCCCAGCGGAAGACACAGCGGCACACACAC
>JAISTC010000178.1 GCA_031272805.1 Propionibacteriaceae bacterium | reverse complement strand
CCGTTCGCGCTGTTCCCCGCCACCCCGGCCAGCGGACTGCTGGCCCTGGTGGAGGCGGTCGGCCTCGTCACCTGGACCGTGTTCTGGGCGGGAGACCCGATCGCCCGGAGGGCCGACGCGGATCTCGCGGCCGACCTCGCCAACCAGGCCGTCGCCGTGCCCCTGGGCAACGTCGGCGCCTGGCCCGCCGCGCTGGCCTGGGCGACGCGCCGGCGCCGCCACGCCCGCCGCGCCCTCCTGGCCGTCGCCGGGATCGCCCTCGGCCTGCCGCTCCTCATCGTCGTGACGGTCCTCCTGGACGAGGCCGACGCGACCTTCGCCGGCTGGCTCGACCGGCTGGGCGAGCTGACCCAGGACATCGTCCTCGAGCCCTCGATCGTCTGGCCGACCCTCCTCATGGTCCCGCTGGGCGCGTTCGGCTTCACCCTGCTCCACGCCACGGCCCGCGGGTCACGCCGGGGCCGGGTCACCCGCGCCTCGCTGGACGCGGCCCAGGGCTGGCTCCGGCGGTTCCCGACGGCCTTCCTGGCCGCGCCGGTCGGCCTGCTCTGCGCGCTCTACGTGGCGTTCTGCGCCGCCCTCGGCTCCTACCTGTTCTCCGGCCTGGCCGGCCACCTGCCCGAGGGCTGGACCTACGCCGAGTACGCCCGCCGCGGTTTCTTCGAGCTGGCCGCCGTGGCCGCGATCAACCTCGCCGTCGTCGCCGCACTCCGCCTGCTGGCGCGGCGGGACGGCGGCCGTTATCCGGCGACCCTGCGCGCGCTCGGCCTCGTCCTGTCCCTGGAAACGCTGCTGCTCATCGTGACGGCCCTGTCGAAGACGCTGCTCTACACGGACGCCTACGGGCTGACCCGGCTCCGCGTCTACGTCCTCGCCTTCACCGTCACGTTGTTCGCCGCCTGCGCGCTCCTCGCCGTCTGGCACGTCCGCCCGTTCGCCCTCAGCCGCGCCCTCGTCCCGCTCGGGCTGGCCGCCGTCCTGGCACTGGGCTGGGCCAACGTCGACGGCCTGGTGGCGCGCTGGAATGTCGGCCACTACCTCTCCGGTGACCTCAAAGAGGTCGACATCGACTACCTGGCCAAGGACCTCTCCTACGCCGCCGCCCCGGCGCTGCGGGATCTCGCCCAGCAGGCCCCGGACGCCGTCACGCGGTCCGCGGCCGCCGCCGTCCTCACCGAGGTCGGCGAGGGCTGGACGGACGACGTGCCGTGGACCGCGTGGACGTGGGCGCAGACGCGGCTGGGCTAGCGCCCGCGGCCGGCTAGCTCCGACTAGCTGCAGCCGGACGTCGAGCCGCAGCCCTCGCAGCAGTAGCAGGATCCGGACGGCCGCATCTTCGTCCCGCAGGTCAGGCAGAGCGGCGCGTCGACCGCCTGGCCGAGCGACTCCATCAGTTCCGTCGTCGTGTGCGGGCTCGTCGCCACGCCGGGGATGTAGTCGACCAGGGCCGGCTGGATCGGGCCGCGCTCGTCGACCCGGATGGCGTCGCCGGCGTCGTTGCGGAGCGTCTCCGACTCCAGCAGTTGGGCCTCGTCCTCCTCCGACAGATAGGAGCCGGTCTCGACGTAGCGGGCGCGCTCGGCGGCCGTGTAGATGCCGAGTTCGGCGCGCTCGTCGAAGCTCAGGAAGTCGAGCGCCAGGCGGCGGAAGATGTAGTCCATCATCGACTGGGCCATGCGGATGTCCGGGTCGTCCGTCATGCCGGCCGGCTCGAACTTCAGGTTCGTGAACTTCTGGGCGAAAATTTCCAGCGGGACGCCGTACTGCAGCGCGATCGAGATGGCGATCGAGAAGGCGTCCATGACGCCGGCCAGGGTCGAGCCCTGCTTGCCGAGCTTCAAGAAGACCTCGCCGAGGCGGCCGTCGGCGTACGAGTTGGCCGTGATGTAGCCCTCCGCGCCGGCCACCGTGAACGACCGGGTGATGCCCTGGCGGGACTTGGGCAGGCGGACGCGGCGGGGCCGGTACTCGACTCGGACCTCGGGCGCGGGGGCCTCTTTGGCCTCGTCCTTCGGCTTGGCCTGGCTCAGCGGCTGGCCGACCTTGCAGTTGTCGCGGTAGACCGCGAGGGCCTTGAGGCCGAGCTTCCAGCCCTGGAAGTAGACGTCCGCGATGTCGCCGACCGTCGCCTGTTCCGGCAGGTTGACCGTCTTCGAGATGGCGCCCGAGATGAACGGCTGGACCGCCGCCATCATCCGGACGTGGCCCATCGCCGCGATCGAACGCTCGCCGATCGCGCAGTCGAAGACCGGGTAGTCCTGTTCGCGCAGGCCGGGCGCGCCCACCACGTGACCGTGCTCGGCGATGTGCGCGACGATCCCGGCGATCTCGTCGGGGCCGTAGCCGAGGGCCTGGAGCGCCCGCTCGACCGTCTGGTTGACGATCTTCATGCTCGAGCCGCCGACCAGCTTCTTGAACTTGACGAGGGCGAAGTCGGGCTCGATGCCGGTCGTGTCGCAGTCCATCATGAAGCCGATCGTCCCGGTCGGGGCGAGGACGGAGGCCTGGGCGTTGCGGAAGCCGGTCTGGCCGCCGAGCGCCACGACCTCGTTCCACTGGGCCTGCGCGGCCGCGTGGATCGGGCCCGCCAGCGGGGCCGACGTCACGTCGATGGCCTGGTTGGCGTCACGGTGTTGCGTCATGACGCGCAGGTGCGCGGCGGCGTTGCGGGCGTGGCCCTCGTAGGGGCCGACGACGCCGGCCAACTCCGCCGAGCGGCGGTACGCCGTGGCCGTCATGAGGGACGTGATGGCCGCGGCCAGCGCCCGGCCGGCGTCGGAGTCGTAGGCCAGGCCGACGGCCATGAGGAGCGCGCCGAGGTTGGCGTAGCCGATGCCGAGTTGGCGGAAGCGGCGCGTCGTCTCGCCGATCGACTCGGTCGGGAAGTCGGCGAAGCAGATCGAGATGTCCATGGCCGTGATGACCAGAGTCACGGCCGCCTGGAAGCGGGCCACGTCGAAGCGCCGCCCGTTCGGGTCGAGGAACTTCATCAGGTTGAGGGAGGCCAGGTTGCAGGACGAGTTGTCGAGGCTCATGTACTCCGAGCAGGGGTTCGACGCCGTGATCCGGCCGGACTCCGGCGTCGTGTGCCAGCGGTTGATCGTGTCGTCGTACTGGATGCCCGGGTCGGCGCACTCCCACGCGGCCTCGGCGATCTTCGTGAACAGTTGGCGGGCCTTGACCGTCTGGATAATCCGGCCGTCGAGGCGGGCGCGCAGGCCGAACTCGGCGTCGTGGGCAACCGCGTCCATGAACTCGTCCGTCACGCGGACGGAGTTGTTGGCGTTCTGGTACTGGACCGACGTGATGTCTTTCCCGCCCAGGTCCATGTCGAAGCCGTTCTCGCGCAGGACCCGGATCTTGTCCTCCTCGCGCGCCTTGGTCTCGATGAACTCCTCGATGTCCGGGTGGTCGACGTCGAGGATGACCATCTTGGCCGCCCGCCGGGTCGCCCCGCCCGACTTGATCGTCCCGGCGGAGGCGTCCGCGCCGCGCATGAAGGAGACGGGGCCCGACGCCGTGCCGCCCGAGCTGAGGAGTTCCTTGGACGAGCGGATGCGGGAGAGGTTGACGCCCGCGCCGGAGCCGCCCTTGAAGATCCGGCCCTCCTCCCGGTACCAGTTGAGGATCGAGTCGATCGAGTCGTCGACGGACAGGATGAAGCAGGCGGACACCTGCTGCGGCGAGGGCGTCCCGACGTTGAACCAGACCGGGGAGTTGAAGGAGAAGTGCTGGTGGACCAGCAGCCAGGTCAGCTCGTCGGCGAACGTGTCGGCGTCCTCGGGCGTGGCGAAGTAGCCCTGGTCGAGGCCCGTGTCGCGGTAGCGGGCCACGACCCGGTCGATCAGCGTCTTGAGGCTGGCCTCGCGCTCCGCCGTCCCGAGCGCGCCGCGGAAGTACTTGGTCGTGACGATGGTCGACGCGTTGACGCTCCAGAAGTCGGGGAATTCGACGCCCTTCTGCTCGAACACGGTCTCGCCGGTCTTCCAGTTGGTCTGCACGACGTCACGCCGCTCCCACGTCACCTCGTCGTACGGGTGGCGCCCCGCCGTGGAGAAGGTCCGCGTCACGCGGAGGCCCGGCCGGGGCTCCGTGTCAGGGGCCGGGGGGAAGTACGGGGCCGTGGGGGTCTGGGTCATGGCGGGCGCCTTTCTGGGGTTCTGTCGGTTGGAGCGAGACCTTGGTGGGACTCTAGATCGGGGGTCAGACAGTCACGGGCTCGCGCTCGGGCGTCGTGGCTCGGAGTTGGTCGATGGCGGCTTCGAAGTCGTCGACCGACTCGTAGTGGCGGTAGACCGACGCGAACCGGAGGTACGCGACGGGGTCGAGTTGGCTCAGGGGCCCGAGGATGGCGAGGCCGATCGTCTCGCTGGGGACCTCGGCCAGGCCGGATTGGCGGATCGCCTCCTCGACCTGTTGGCCGAGGCGGGCCAGGTCGGTGTCCGACACGGGCCGGCCCTTGCAGGCCTTGCGGACGCCCTGGATGACCTTGTCGCGCGCGAACGGCTCGACCACGCCGGACCGCTTGACGACGGCCAACTGGGTTTGCTCGACGGTCGTGAACCGGCGTTCGCACTCCGGGCACTGGCGGCGGCGCCGGATGGACGCCCCGTCGTCGGCGACGCGCGAGTCGATGACGCGCGAGTCGCCGTGCCGGCAGTAGGGGCAGTGCATGTCGGTCCACCTTCGTGAGCGAATGGTCAAGTCTGACTGTCGCCACAATCGGTTGGGATATTACAACCGTGTGACTACTAGATGTAGGGATACTAGCCACTCGTGCCCCCCTGTCAACTTCACCCCGCCGTGTCGCGCCAACCCCGGCGTGTCGCGGCGTTACCGCCCCCTGGGCCGTGGTCCCGCTACCCTGGTCTTGCCCCGAATCATCCAGGAGGACGCCATGACGCAACCGCCCGATCCCACCTCCGGCTACCAGCCCGCCCCCTCGCCCCTCGACCTGCCGCCCCTCCCCCAGCCCAACGTGCCGACCGGGCCGACCAGCTACGGCCAGCCGACCCAGGGCTACACTCCCCCGCCCCAGGCCGCGGTGCCCGGCTACGGCCAGTCCCTCCCGGCCCAACCCGCCCAGCCGACCCAGTGGGCCAACCCGCCGCAGGCCACCCCGAACCCCTACGCCGTGCCCAACTTCAACCAGCCGACGGCCGCGTACACGCCGAACGTCGCCCCGTATCAGCCGGCCGCCAACCCCGTGACGGACGCGCAGCAGAACAAGGCCATGGCCGTCCTCGCCTACCTCGGCCCCCTCGTGCTCGTGCCCCTGTTCGCCGCCAAGCACTCCCCCTTCGCCCGCTTCCACACGAACCAGGGCCTGGTCCTGCTCGTGGCCTGGGTCCTCCAGTCAATCCTCCAGGGCATCCTGGGCGGCTTCCTGCTGAACACGCTCCTCTGGCTGGTCGGCGTCGCCATCCTGGTCCTCGCCATCCTGGGCATCGTCAACGCGGTCAACGGCAAGACGGAAAAACTCCCGCTAGTAGGCAACATCCAGCTACTCAAGTAGCCCTCCCTGGCTGCCGCCCTGGCTGCCGCCGCGCAGACCTCTCGGCCCACCGCCGAGCCCCGATCGCTGCTACTGCGTCAGCGGGACGCCCTTGGCGTCGAGGCTGCGGGGAGTGCCGGGCTGGGCGGTCAGGATGAGGATGCCCTCGATCAGGCCCCAGATCCCGGACACGACCGCCAGGAAGCCCAGGGACAGGACCGAGATCAGGAGTTGCGCCACGGCCCGGCCCGTGTAGCCGAGGTAGAAGTTGTGGATGCCCAGGCAGCCGAGGAAGATCCCCAGGAGCCCGGCGGCCATCTTCGACTTGGGGGCGCTGGTGTAGGCGGCCGCGGGGTACCCGGCCGGCTGGTACGGGGCCACGGCCTGACCCGAATAGCCCGCGTAGGGCGCGGCGGCCTGGCCGGGATACGGCGCGTAGGCGGGCGCCGGCGTCGTCTGGCCGTACTCGGGCACGGCGTACGCAGTCGGCGCCGCGGTCGCCGGGGGCGTATAGCCCGTGTAGCCCGGCGCATAGGTCGGCGTGACAGGCTCGGCGGCGGGCGTGGGCGCCTGGTAGCCGGACGGGGCGTCGGACGGCAGTTCGATCGGCGGGAGGTCCAGGGCAGGGGCGGCAGGGGCGGCAGGGGCGGGCTCGGGGGCCGAGTAGCCGGCCGCCTGGTACCCGGGGACGGGCGGCAGCGGCGCGGCGGCCTCGGACTGGCCCAGGGCTTGAGTGGACGGCGAGGGCTGGGACAAGGGCCCAGTGGGCGTTTCGGTCATGCGGGCCAGCCTAGCGTCCCCCGGCGGCCGATTCCCGCAGAGTCACGGCAAGGGCGCGTTGCTGACGGACAGGAAGCCGATGATCAGGGTTCCCAGGCCGCCGGCCAGCAGGGCGCCGAGGCCGGCCAGGGCCAGGGCCATCCCCCGCTGGGTCAACTGCCATCCCTGTCCGGCCGCGGCCGGGCGCGCCACAGCCGTCCGCCGGGTCACGGGCGGGCGGTCGAAGACGGGCACGTCGAGCGAGTCCTCGAAGGTCTCGTCGGGGCGGACCAGGCGGAGCCGGGGCCGCGTCGGCAGTTCCGGGCACGTCCACTCCGCTTCGTCCCACGGGTCCCACAGTTGGGCAGTCATGGCGACCTCCTCAAGCCTCGAACACTTGTTCGAGTAGATCATTTCTACTACAGCCCGTCCGGAAAATCAAACGCCCGTTCGACCTTCCGGCGACCGTGACCATTCCAGCACGCCCCTCCGACAGTTTCCCGACACGCTCGAACAGATGTTTGAATCGCCTGCTGCCCGCCACTAGACTCCGGCCATGATCAAGATCAAGCAACCCCCGCCCCACCGTGGCCGTCCGACCAAGAAGGAAGTCCTCCACGCCGTCGGCCGGGTGCCCGTGACCCCCGACATGGAGGGGTTGACGCTGCGCCAGCGCGGCATCCTCGAGGTCATCCGGACAACCGTTCAGGAGCGCGGCTACCCGCCGTCGATCCGCGAGATCTGCGACGCCGTCGGCCTGACCAGCCCGTCCAGCGGCGCCCACCAGCTCAAGGTGCTGGAGGCGCGCGGCTACATCCGGCGCGACCCCTACAAGCCACGCGCCATGGAGGTCTTCTTCCCGGAGGAGCCCGCGCCCGAGCCGACGGCTCTGCCGACCGCGGTCGAGGGCGACGGCGAGGCCCTGGCGGAGATCGTGCCGTTCCCGACGCGGACGGTGGCCGTACCCCTGGTCGGCCGGATCGCCGCCGGGACGCCGATCCTGGCCGAGCAGCAGGTCGAGGACACGTACGCCCTGCCCGAGCAGTTCGTCGGCCACGGCACGCTGTTCATGCTCGAGGTCAAGGGCGACTCGATGGTCGAGGCGGCCATCTGCGACGGCGACTACGTCGTCGTGCGGGCCCAGCCGGAGGCGGAGAACGGCGAGATCGTGGCGGCGCTGCTCGACGGCGAGGCGACGGTCAAGACGTTCAAGCGCTCCGGCGACCAGGTGTGGCTGCTGCCGCACAACCCGCTCTACGCCCCCATCGACGGCAACGAGGCGGTCATCTTGGGCAAGGTCGTGACGGTCCTGCGCCGCCTGTAGGCCCTAGCGGACCCCGATCTCGCCCAGGAAGCGCGACGGCGCGCCCACTCCCAGGTACGGGTCGCAGACCCACGACACGCGCAGGTGCCGCCGCGCCCGCGTCAGCCCCACGTACAGCAACCGGCGTTCCTCGTCCACGGCCTCGCGGCCGACCGCGCGGACGTGGGGCACGCTCCCCTCGCTGACGCCGACGATCCCGACCGCGTCCCACTCCCGGCCCTTGGCCGAGTGCAGCGTGCAGCAGGTGACGGCCGCGCCGTCGCCCTCTCTCCCCCCGGCCTGGCCCGCGTCCCCGCCCAGGCGGTCGGACGGCGTGACGACGCGACAGGGGATGTCACGTTCGGCGAGGGCCGCGGCGACCACGCCCGACTGGGAGTGGGCCCGGTAGAGGACCGCCATCTGGCGCCACGGCGTCCCGGCCGCGTGGAGGTCCGCCAGCCACTCCGCCACCGCCCACGCCTCCGCCTGGTCCGACCGCGCCTCCGCCCACTCGACCGGCGGCCCTGCCGGGCGCTGGGCGCGCAGCGTGACGCCGCCGTGACCCGCCATCAGCGCGTTGGCGGCGCCCACGATCGCGGCCGACGACCGGTAGTCACGGTCGAGCACAACCCGCCGCGCCCCCTTGTGGCGCTGGGCGAAGCCGGCCAGGTACTCGCTCCGCGCCCCGGCGAAGCCGTGGATCGTCTGGGCGGGGTCGCCGACGACGCAGACATCGTGGTGGGGGCCGCGCCACAGCTCGATCAGGCGCGACTGGATCGGGCTCACGTCCTGGAACTCGTCGACGAGGAGGTGGCGGTAACGGCGGGCCATCTGGCGCGCGGCCTCCTCCGACTCCTCAAGGACGGCGGCGGCGCAGAGCAGGATGTCGTCGAAGTCGATCAGCCCGTAGCCCTGCTTGACGCGCTCGTATTCGAGCAGCACATCGGCCACCTGAGCGGGCTCGGCGCCCTGGACGTGGCGGCCGGCGGCCGTGGCCAGCGCGACGTAGCGCTCGGGCACGACGTTCGACTGCTTCGTCCAGGCGATTTCCTGGGCGAGGTCGCGCGCGAGGTAGGGCCCGTCGAGGCCGAACCGGGGCAACAGCTCCGCCACGAGGCGCGCGGGCGAGTCGGCCACGCGCGGCAGCCGCACGCCGAACGCCAGCGGCCAGAAGAACTGGGCCTGGGCCAGGGCGGCGGAATGGAAGGTCCGGGCCTGGACGCCGGCCACGCCGAGCCCGGCGAGGCGCTCGCGGAGTTCGGCGGCGGCGCGCGTCGTAAAGGTCACGGCGAGGGTGGCGCCGGGATCGACCGCCCCGGTCGTCACGCCGTACGCGATCCGCGACGTCAGGGCGCGCGTCTTCCCGGTCCCCGGCCCGGCGATGACGGCAGTCGGCCGCCCCAGGGCCAGGGCCACCTCCCGCTGCTCGGGATCCAGCCCCTCGAGAATCCCCTCACCGCTGCTCACAAGCCCCACTCTGCCACGCCCCGCCGACAGCCCGCCGATCCCGCCGTGCGGTTGTCAGCAGTCGGCCAACCAGACTGGGAGCCACTGGTGCGCTATGCCGGCGCCGGCAGCGGCCGCCAGTTGGTCGTCGGTTATATCCGTCAAATTGGATCCAACTCCAACACGTGCCGGTTATAACCGACAGGCGACGGATGGAGGTCAGGCGGGTCAGGCGGAGCGCAGGCGGCGCGTCAGGTCGGTCAGGCCGATGACCTCGACGTTGCCGTCCTGGTACGGAGGGCGACCGTCGTCGGGATGGACGAGGAAGCAGCGGTCCAGTTTCAGGTCCGCGCAGGCCCGATGGAAGCCCGCTGACAGGGTCGGCGCGCTCGACAGCTTGACCTCGACACCGACGCGGGGCTGATCTCCCTGGCACAAGACGAGGTCGATCTCGTCCCCAGTCGCCGTCCGGTAGAAGTGCGGTTGCAGCCCAGGGGCGGCGGCGATGAGGGATTCCACGCAGAGGCTCTCGAAGCTGCCGCCCGCAGCCGGGTGCGAGAGGACGGCCTCGCGGGCACCGAGTTCGAGCAGGGCGTGGAGGAGGCCGGTGTCCCGGACGTAGACCTTCGGCCTCTTGACCAAGCGGCGGCCGACGTTGGCATACCACGGCATCAGGCGGCGGACCAGCCCGAGGTCCGCCAGAAGGTCGACGTACCGATCGATCGTCTGCCCGCTGACCCCTGTGCTGGCGCCCAGTTGGGAGGCGTTGAACAGACCGCCGCTGAGATGGGCCAACATGGTCCAGAGCCGCCGCAGCGTGGCGGCCGGCAGGCGGGGGGCGAAGAAGGGAATGTCCCGCTCCAGGTAGGAGCGGATCAGGTCGGAGCGCCATTGCAGGGAGGCCGCGTCCGAGCCGGCCGTGAGGCTGTCCGGAAAACCGCCGCGCAACCAAAGACGGTCGAGGCTGAAGCCGGCGTCGGCCGCCTCGTCAGGGGCGATGCCGCCCAGGTCCAGGTGGGATACCCGCCCGGCCAGCGACTCGTCGGCGCCGCGCAGCAGGTCCAGGGAGGCCGACCCGAGCAACAGGAACTGCCCGGTCCGGCGCCCGGCCGCGCGGTTGTCGTCGATGACGCCGCGGAGGACGGGAAACAACTCGGGCAGGCGGTGGACCTCGTCGAGCACGGTGAGCCGTCCGGCCTGGGACCGCAGATAGGAATCTGCGTCGCCCAGCAACCGCTGGTCGGCGGGGCGTTCCAGGTCGAGGTAGGTCGCGCCGCCGGGCCAAGCGGCAGCCATGGCCCTGGCCAGAGTGGTCTTACCCACCTGCCGCGCCCCCAGCAACACCACGGCCGCGAACGAGCCCAGCCGTTCGGCGAGGACGCGCTCCATGACCCGGCCAATCATGTGTGCAAATCTACCATGAGCTGGAAGATTTGCACACGCCAGCGCCGCCTACACGTTGGCGGCGTCAACCGAGCTGGACTTGAGTGATCCGGCCGTCCAGGCAGGCCGAACAGCCGCCACCCACAAGATGGGCCGCGTCCGGACAGCCGGGCTGGCCCGGCGGTCCTAATGTAAAGGACATAAGGCCATGGCAGTCATCTTTTCCCCGCCCGGGCTGGAGGCGAGGGACACGGTCGTCCTGGCCGAGATCGACCGGACTGCCGCTCAGATCGCCGTGTAGCCGCCGTCTACCAGGTGGTAGCTGCCGGTGATGAAGGAGGCGTCGTCGGACAGCAGGAATGCCGCCAGTGCGGCGACCTCGTCGGCCTGGCCCATGCGTTGCAACACGTGTTTCTGCGCGACCGGGCCCGTGATCTCGTCCGGCAACTCGGCCAGCAGCGGCGTGTTGACGTAGCCGGGGCAAATGGCGTTGATGCGGACCCCGTTGACGGAGTAATCGGCCGCGGCGGACTTGGTCAACCCGATGACGCCGTGCTTGGACGCCGTGTAGGCGGCATTCTCCGGCACCGCCACGACCCCCGCGATCGACGCCATGTTGACGATCGCGCCGCCGCCCGCGGCGATGATGGCGGGGATCTGGTACTTCATCCCGTACATGACGCCGGACAGGTTGATCCGCAGAACGTGGTGCCACTCCTCGATCTCCAACTCGGCAATGCCGACGTTGCGGCCCGGAATGCCGGCGTTGTTGGCGGCGTAGTTGAGGGTGCCGAACCGCTCCAGCGCGCAGTCGACGAGCGCCTTGGACTGGGCGGGGTCGGTCACGTCGTGCTCGAACGGCACGACCTGGCCGCCCAGGCCCTGGGCCATCCGGGCGGTCTCCTCGACGGAGGCGAGGTTGATGTCGGAGGTCACGACGCGCGCTCCTTCGGCGGCCAGGCGCAGGGTGATGGCGCGGCCCAGGCCGGAGCCGCCGCCCGTGACGACGGCGACCTTGTCGCGAAAGCGGTAGGTGTTCAATGTGTTGGGCATGTTCGTTCCTTTGAGGCTTGAGGCTGACAACCATTCTTGGTTGCTCGATGGGCTGGAGGTATACCCCCCAGGGTATCACCCGCACCTGGCCCACGCCACCCGTCGGGCCGGGCTGTGGGCACAGACTGTCGGCCGGGTCTACTACCGTGTCTGCCATGTCCTCGGTGGTGCATTACTCGGCCTGGTCGGGCCGCGCGCTG
Source organism: Propionibacteriaceae bacterium (assembly GCA_031272805.1). Classification (GTDB taxonomy): domain Bacteria; phylum Actinomycetota; class Actinomycetes; order Propionibacteriales; family Propionibacteriaceae; genus WQYJ01. The sequence goes on along the minus strand of JAISTC010000178.1, from coordinate 5,393 downwards.
GTGGGCGCGCTGGCCGAGGCGTGGGCTGAGGCGCCCGGGGATCCGTTCGCCCTGGACCTCGTGGTCGCGCCCGGCAAGGGGACGGGGCGCTGGCTGGCCCAGGAGCTGTCGCTGCGGCTGGGCGCCCAGGCGGGCGCCGACGGCGTCACGGCCGGGGTCGAGTTCCTGACGTTGGACCAGGTCACGCAGCGGGTCCTGGACGAGGTCACGGGCGGGGCCGATCCGTGGCGGGGCGCCCCCTTGGTCGCGGCCCTGTTGGGCGTGTTCGAGCACGATCTGGAGGCGCCCTGGGGCGCGGTCCTGCGGCGCCACCTGGGCGAGCCGGACGAGCGGCCGGGGCGCCGGGTCCACGTGGCCCGGCGGCTGGCCCGCCTGATCGAGCGCTACCGGCGCTGGGACCCGGACCTCGTGACGGGCTGGCTGGCGGCGGCCGAGACGGCCGCGCCCGGACCGGCAGCAGGACCGGCAGAAGGACCGGCCGTCGACCCCGCCGTCTGGCAGGCGGGACTGGCGCGGGCGCTGGCGGCGCGGCTGGGGCCGCCCGCCGGCCTGGACGGGCGGGCCACCTCCGACCCGCTCCCCCGGACCGGCCGCGTCGCCGTGGTCTGCCCGGAGGCGGTCGACCCGGTGTCCGGGCGGCTGCTGGAGCGGCTGGCCGACCACCACGACGTGACTCTCCTGACCCGCCGCCCGCCGGCCCACCCCGTGGCCCGCTCGCTGACCCGGCTGGGCCAGGCCGTGACGACGGCCTTGTCCGGGCTGGCCGAGCCCGCGCCGCTGCCGGAACCCGCCCGGCCCGCCACGTTCCTCGGCGCGCTCCAGGCGGCCCTGACGGGCGAGCCGGCCCCCGCCCCAGCCCCCGACCCCGCCGATGGCTCCTTCCAGGTCCACTCCTCCCATGCCGCCGACCGCCAGGTCGACGTCCTGCGCGACCTGCTCCTGACTTGCCTGGAAGACGACCAGACGCTCGAACCGCGTGACATCCTCGTCGTCTGCCCGCGGCTGGCGGAGTACCAGGGCTGGCTCGACGCCGCGTTCGCGGAGGGCGGGCTCGGCGTCGACTGGACCCACCCTGGCCACTCCATCCGCGCCCGCGTCTCCGGCGCCTGGGTCGTCCCGCCCAACCCCGTGGCCGACGCGCTGGCCCAGGTCCTGGCGCTGGCCGACTCCCGCGCGACTGCCTCCGAACTCCTCGCCCTGGCCGCCAACCCGGCCGTCCAGGCCCGCTTCGGCCTCGCCCCGGCCGACCTCGATCGGCTGGCCGACCTGGTCTATGCCTCGGGCCTGCGCTGGGGCATCTCCGCGGCCCACCGCCGGCCCTTCGGGCTGGCCGCCTTCGCCGAGAACACGTGGTCGGCCGGGCTGGCCCGGCTGGCGCTCGGCGTGGCCGCGCCGCCCGACGAGCTGACGCCGGTCGGGACGGCGCTGCCCCTGGAGCGCGTCGGCGCGGACGACATCCCGCTGGTCGGGGCGCTCCTGGAGTTGACGGGCCGGGTGCGCCGCCTCGTGGCGGACTTCGCCGTGCCCGCGGCCGGCGCGGAGTGGCTTGGCCGGCTCCACCAGGCGGTCGACCTCCTCACCCTCGCCCCGGGCGACGACGCCTGGCAGCGTGCGGACGCGCTCGGCTTGGTAGCCGACCTGGCGACTGAGGCCAACGACGGCCCGGCCAACCTGACCGTGGCGGACGTGGCCGCGTGGCTGGACGCGGCGCGGGCCCGGCGCCGGGGCCGCGACCGGGTCCTGACCGGCGACCTCAACATCTGCGCCCCCCAGGACCTCCGCCACGTGCCGCACAAAGTCGTCGTCTGGCTCGGCCTCGACGCCGACTCGTTCCCCCGCCGTGTCGAGCCGGACGGCGACGACCTCCTGGCGGGCCGCCCGGACCTCCCCAACCCGACCCTGCGCGACCGCCAGGCCTTCGCCGACTCCCTCCTCGACGCGGCCGACCGCTTCGCGGTCGTCTGCCAGGGCCACGACCCGCGCGACAACTCCGCGCTCATGCTGCCCGCGCCCGTGCGCGACCTCCTGTCGGTCGCGGCGGACCTGGCCGGGCCGGAGGCCGCCGACACGATCGTCCGCCACCACCCAGCCCACCCGTTCAGCCTGGTCGGCGCCCCCTCCGTCACGTTCGACGCGGCCGCCGTGGCCGCCGCGCGGGCGCTCGTGGCCGGGCCCGGTCCCCGCGACCCGTCGCCCCGGACCGCCGCCCCGCCCCCCGACCCGGCGACCGTGACCGTGGACGACCTGGCCGCCGCGCTGGCGCAGCCGGCGGCCCACTTCCTCCGCTGGCGCGCCGGCCTGACGCCTAGCGTCCTGCCGCCGCCGACGGCCGACGACGGCCTGCCCGACCCCGACGCCATCCCGCTGGACCCCGGCGGGCTGGCCCGCTGGCAGGTGACGGACCGGATTATTCAGCTCGCCCGCGCCGGCCGTGACCCCTTCGCCATCCGCGCCGCCGAACCCCTGCGCGGCCAACTCCCGCCCAAGGCCCTCGGCCGGCCCGTCCTCGACCAGTCCTGGACCGCCGCCGGGAAGGCCCTCTCGACCGCGCGCCCGGCCGAGGCCGACCCGGAGGAGTGGGTCGACGTCGACCTCGCCTGGCCGGGCCTCCCCCGGCTGACCGGCCAGGTCGCCGTCCGGGGCGACCACCTCCTGACCGTCCAGGCGGGCCGCGCCCGCCCCAAGGGCCAGCTCGCCGCGTGGGTCCGCCTCCTGGCCGTCCAGCTCGCCCGGCCGGAGGGGCGCTGGTCGGCGGTCATCGTCGGGCCGCGCGACACGGCCCGCCTGTTCGCCCCGCCCGCCGAGCAGGCCGGGGCGTTCCTGGCCCGCCTCCTCGACCTCTACCTGCGGGCGGGCCGCGCGCCGCTCCCCCTCCCCTGCCAGACCGGCCTGTTCGCCGCGCCGTGGTTCAACCGGGGTCACGCGGTCGACCAGACGGGCCTGGAGATCCAGTGGAGCCAGGAGTGGGGCGGGGACGCCGCCTGGCGGCTCGTCTGGCCGGACCGCGGCCGCGTTCTGTGGGACCTGTCGGAGGAGGCCGACTGGACGCTCCCCGGGCCCCGGCCGCGGACCCGGTTCGAGGCGCTGGTCCGCGAGGTCTACGTCCCGCTCGTCCGGGCGGGCGCGGTGCCGCCGCAGATCGAGAGGCGGTGGAAATGACCGTTCCGTTCGACCCGGCCGCCCCCCTGCCCGGCCCCGGCGACCTGCTCAGCCTGGAGGCCTCGGCCGGCACGGGCAAGACCTGGTCCGTCGCCACGTTGGCCGCCCGCTACATCGTCGAGGCCGGCCAGCCGATCGACCGCGTCATGGTCATTACGTTCTCCCGCGCCTCGACCCAGGAACTGCGCGACCGGGTCCGGGGCCGCCTGGAGGAGTGCGCCGCCGCGCTGGCCGAGCCGCCGGACGCGGCCAACCGCGCCCTCGACCCCGCCCTGGCCGCGCTCGTGACGGCGGACCCCGCCACTCTCGCGCTGCGCCGTGCCCGGGCCGACGCCGCACTGCGCGACTTCGACCAGGCCGCCGTCTTCACGACGCACGGCTTCTGCGACTCCATGCTCCGCCGCCTCGGCGTCCTCGTCGACCACGACCCGGCCGACCGGCTCAGCCCGGACGTGGCGGAGCTGACGCGCCAGGCCGCCGACGACCTCTACCTCGCCCGCTTCGGCCTGGCGGGCGAGCCCGCCTTCGCCCTGGCGACGGCCGAGCGCTGGGCCAAGGACGCCATGCTCCGGCCCGCCCTGCCGCTGGTCGAGGCGGACGACGGCGCCGGGGCGGCCCGTTTCGCGGCCGGGGTCCGGGCCCGGGTCGACCGGGAGAAGCGCCGCCTCCGCCTCTATACGTACGACGACATGCTGGCCCGCCTGCGCGACGCGCTGGCCGACCCCGTGACCGGCCCGGCCGCCCGGGCCCGCCTGGCGGCGACGTACCCCGTCGTCCTCGTGGACGAGTTCCAGGACACGGACCCGGTCCAGTGGGAGATCCTGGAGAGCGCGTTCCTCGGCCGCTCGGCCCTCGTCGTCATCGGCGACCCGAAGCAGTCGATCTACGGGTTCCGCGGCGCCGACCTGCCCTCCTACCTCCGCGCCACGGCGGGCGGTGCCCAGGCCACTCTGGACGTCAACCGGCGCAGCGCCCCCGCCCTCGTCACGGCGGTCGCGGGCCTGTTCGACGGCCTGCCGCTGGGCGACGCCCGGATCACGGCGGGACCCGTCCGGACGTCCGCGGCCACCCCCCGCCTGGTCGGGCCTGTCACGCCGTGGGCGGCCCCGCTGCGGCTGCGGGTCGCGCCGGGCGACGAGCCGCTGGCGGCCGCCCAAGCCCGGGAGCTGGTCGACGCGGACCTCGTGGCGGATGTCGGCGCGCTGCTGGCGAGCGGGCTGGAGCTGGCGCGGCCGGGCCAGCCGCCGCGCCCGCTGGGCCCGAACGATGTCGCCATCATCGTGACGACGAACGCGCGCGGCCAGGCGCTCCTCGACCGCCTGGCGGCGGCGGGGCTGCCCGCGGTCTTCACGGGGGCGCAGTCGGTTTTCGCCAGCGCGGCGGCGGCCGACTGGCTGGCCCTGCTCCGGGCCGTGGCCGAACCGCGGACGGCCCGGGTCCGGGCCGCCGCGCTGACCCACCTCCTCGGCTGGAGCCTCGACGACCTCGTGACGGCGACGCCGGACCGCCTGGCCGACCTGGCGCTGACGGTCCGCCAGGCCGGGCTCCTCCTGGCCCAGTCCGGGCCGGCCGCCCTGTTCGAGCATCTGGCCGACCGGCGCGGCCTGGCCGCCCGCCTGGCCGGACGGCCGGGCGGCGGCCGGCTGTGGACGGACCTCCGGCAGCTCGCCGACCAGCTCCAGCGGGCCCGGCGCGGGCGGGACGCGGCCGGGTTGCTGGCCTGGCTGGACGAGCGCCACCGCGCCGCCTCGGCCGCCGCCGACGAGTCGACCCGCCGCCTGGAGACCGACGCCCCGGCCATCCGCATGTTGACCGTCCACCAGGCCAAGGGTCTCCAGTTCCCCGTCGTCTACCTGCCCCAGGCGGCCGATCGCTATCCGCGCGAACCCGACCCGGACCAGCCGTTCTCGTTCCACGACGACGCGGGCCGGCGCTGGCTCGACCTCGGGACGGGCCGCGGGCCCGAGCGGCGCGACCACCTGGCCCGGTACCGGGAGGACGAGGACGGCGAACAGCTCCGTGTCCTGTACGTGGCGCTGACACGCGCGGCCTGCCACGTCACGGCGTGGTGGGTGCCGACGAAGTTCAACACGGCGGCGTCGGCGCTCCATCGGATTCTGGGGGCCGAGCGCGGCCAGCCGGTCCCGGCGGCCGTGCCGGTCGACGGCCACAGCCCCGTGGCCCAGCGTCTGCCGGACGGGGTGGCGGTCGAGTTGATGGACCCGCTGGACCAG
>JAISTC010000121.1 GCA_031272805.1 Propionibacteriaceae bacterium | reverse complement strand
GGCCTCAGCCGCGACTGCCCACGCGTCCTGCCCCGTGGTCGTGGTCTGATGCCTGCCACCTGCCCCTCGTGACCCTCCGCCGTCGGCTATGCGTGTGACATTGGGGACGGTTCCTTCTGCCACACCGTCCGAGCCAAGGCCAGGGGATCGGGCGCCGTGGCTACGGAGCGAGGAACGAGCGACAGCCATGGGGCCCGACCCCCTGGCCGCCCAGCGTGATTCCTCAGCCTGACCCGCGCTCTGATCGCCCAACGTCAGCTGGCCACGGCCGCACTGCACCAACCGACCCAACCCAACCGCGGTTGGCCACCGATCCCGCTGACTGAGGCGTGGAGGGACGGCGTTCACGCCGACCCCAGCCCAACGTGCGAGCGCAGCGAGCATCTGCCCCAGCGTGACGTGCGGGTGCGGCGGCAAGTGTGACAAACAGAACCGTCCCCAATGTCACACCCAATGTCACACCCAATGTCACACGCAGCGCATTTTCGATAAGATCCCGGCTTTCGCCGGGATGACTACGGTTCATGGGGTGAGCGAGGCGGCCGCGCCTATGGCCGGGCCATGCCCCCGGCCACCACAACCTCATGTCATCCCGGCGGAAGCCGGGATCTTTCCCTGATGGATGACACATCGCTGGGGAGACCTTGGGTCCCTGCCCGCGCCCTGACCGCCCAGCGTGGGCTTGCCACCGCCTGACCGCACTGTCCGGAACAACCGGCCGCGGTTGGTGACTTGACCGCCGACCTCCAGCCAGACGTGCGAGCGCAGCGAGCATCTGCCTCGCGCAGACGTGCGGGGCAGCGGAAAGTGTGACAAACGGAACCGTCCCCAATGTCACGCGGGGACGACGACGGGGGCCGGCTCTGGTGGAGCCGGCCCCCGTTGAGGTGTGGAGTGTTACTTGAGGGTGACGGTGGCGCCGGCGCTCTCGAGCTGCTCCTTGGCCTTGGCGGCCGTTTCCTTGTTGACGCGCTCGAGGACGACCTTCGGGGCTTCCTCGACGAGGTCCTTGGCTTCCTTGAGGCCGAGGCTGGTGAGCGCGCGGACCTCCTTGATGACCTGGATCTTCTTGTCGCCCGTGGACTCGAGGATGACGTCGAACTCGTCCTTCTCCTCGGCCGCCGGAGCGGCCTCGCCACCAGCGGCCGGGGCAGCCGCCGCGGCCACGGCCACCGGGGCCGCCGCCGTCACGCCGAACGTGTCTTCGAACAGCTTGACGAACTCGGAGAGTTCGATGAGCGTCATTTCCTTGAACGCCTCGAGGAGATCCTCGTTGCTCAGCTTCTTAGCCATTTTCTTCCTTACTCTTCCGTGCTCGCAGCCGGAGCCGTGTCTTGGGTGTCGGTGGCGGCTTCTGCCGCCGGGGAGGCCTCAGCCTCGGGGGCGTCGGCCGCGGGGGCCGCCACCTCGTCCGCCGCCGGAGCGGCTGCCTCAGCCGCCGGAGCGGCTGCGTCCGCCGCAGGGGCGGTGGTTTCTGCCTTGGGGGCGCCGCCGGCCAGGAGGGCCGGGTTCTCGGTCGCGGCCTGCTCCAAGGCGCCGAACGCGCGGGCCGCTTGCGAGAGCGGCGCGGCGAACAGGTAGACCGCCTTGGAGAGGTTGGCCTTGAGCGCGCCGGCCATCTTGGCGAGGAGGACCTCGCGCGATTCGAGATCGGCCAGCTTCTTCACAGCGTCGGCGTCAAGGATGTGGCCATCCAAGAGGCCCGCCTTGACCACCAGGGCAGGATGTTCCTTCGCGAAGTCACGCAGGCCCTTCGCCACGGACGCGATGTCGCCCGTGATGAACGCGATCGCGGTCGGGCCGGCGAGGAACTCGTCGAGGCCTTCGATCCCGGCTTCCCGGGCGGCGATCTGGGTCAGAGTGTTCTTCGTGATGGCGTAGGTGGCGTCCTCGCCCAAGGACCGGCGCAATTGCTTCAGGTCCTTGACGGAGAGTCCGCGGTACTCGGTCAGCACAGCGGCCGACGCCCCGGAGAAGCTCTCCTGGAGTTGGGCCACCGTCTGGGCCTTGTCCGGCCTCGCCATGGGTTCTCCTTCCTTCTTGTCACGCCGACACCGCTCTCAGCGCAACAAAAAACCCCGTGCGCAGCGCGACACGGGGCCTGGGGAACCAAGCGATTCGTCTCACCTGCGCGGGTCTTCTGCCCTGGAATCTCGGGAGATCCAGGCGCTGCCAGCGGTCTTCGGCTCGCCGAACTATACCCGCTCTCCCCGGGCCTGTCGAAAACGCCGGCCCGGCCCCGTCCGCCGACCCGGGCTGAAGGCGGCCCTTTTCCTAGGGATTAGCTCTCATTTACCCCTCCCCATGGCGCTCCGGGATGATGTAACCTTCCAGGTGGTCGTGCCGACCAGGTTGCCTGGCCAGCACGAGGTTTTGCCTCCAGACTCCTCCGGCTGGACCACTCCGTGCCGCCTTGCGTAAAGGATTGTCAAGTGAGTCGATTCACACGCCGCGTCCCCGACTTCCCCCCGTCGGTCAAGCGCTTGTTCACGCCCGCCCTCGCCACCACGGCAGCGTTCGCCGTCGTCCTGGGCTCTGTCCTCGTGACCTCACCCTCCGCCAGTGCGGCGCCTCTGACGGGCGACGTCGCCATCGTCGGTGTCGCCTCGCCCGGCCGGACGATCACGGCCAACCCCTCCGACTGGGAGGCCAATACGCTGTTCGACTACGCCTGGAGCCTCGACGGGACACCGACCGGCGCCGTCACGCGCAACCTCAAGCTGCCGGACACGGCCCAGGTCGACCAGACGTACTCCGTCACGGTCACGGGCCACCACGACGGCTTCGACGACGGCACGGCGACGGCCCAGGTCAAGGTCGTGGCCGCCAACCCCAACGCGCCGACCGACCTCGTGGCGACGGCCAGCGGCCGGGACGTCACGTTGACGTGGACCGCGCCGACAAACACGGGCGGCCTGCCGCTGACGACGTACCGCGTCGACTACCGGCCCGCCGCGGGCGGCGCCTGGACGGCCTTCACCCACGCGGACTCGACGGCGACGACCATCACCGTGACGGGCCTCAACGGCTCGACCGAGTACCAGTTCCGCGTTGCCGCGCGGAACTCCTACGGCACGTCCGTGCCGACGCGCTCGGCCACGGCCACGACCGGCCCGCCCGACGTGCCCGGCACGGTTTCGACCCCCGTCGCCACGGCCGGCAACCGCTCGGCCAGCCTGACCTGGAACCCCCCGGCCAACCTGGCCGCCGCCCAGCCCATCTCCTACACGGTCGAATGCCAGCGCACCAGCGGCACGACCAACGCCTCGACCACCTACCCGAAGAACCAGTGGGTCGCCTGCGGCACGATCAGCAACGCCAAGGGCACGGGCGCCATCGACTACGACGTCGTCGGCCTCCCCGCCTACCGCTTCATCTTCCGCGTCACGGCCAGCAACGCCTCGGGCGATTCCGCCCCGTCCGCCTCCTCGAACCAGGTCACGGTGACCACGGCCGCGCCCGGCCGCCCGAGCCAGTTCCGCCGCTCCGTCGCGGCCGACGGCATGTCGATCACGTTCACCTGGCGGGCCTCGACGACGCGCGCCGCCCTCCTCGACCACTACGAGATCCGGTGGAACGGCGGTTCCGGCAGCACGTTCGTCGCCCTGCCCACGGCCGACGGCGGCATCGTCCCGGCCAACGCCACGTCGTACACGTGGACCGGCTACGCGGCCGGCGACGACGTCGCCAACTCCCCGCTCGGCAAGCGCGCCCGCTACCGCCTCTACGCCTGCACGGCGGCCTACGAGGACCAGCCGGCCGTCTGCGCCACCCCCCGCAACCTGACGATCAACATGACCCGGCCGCGCGTTCCGACCGACGTCACGGCCACGGCCAAGGACGGCCAGGCCTACGTCACGTGGACGCCGGGCAAGGTGACCAACCTCCGCGGTCCGGCGGCCTACTACCAGGTCCAGTACCGGACCGGCACGGGGAGCTGGGTCGACGGGCCCATCACCAAGTCGAACTACGTCGCCGTCACGGTGCCCGGCCTGACCAATGGCACGTCCGGCAACGCCGGCTACCAGTTCCGCGTCAAGGCCGTCGGCTTCGACGGCGGCGACCGCGGCTGGTCGAGTGCGTCCAACCGGGTCAACCCGGCCGCCGGCCTCGGCATGGCGGCGGATGACCCGTCCAACGCCGCCGCCACGGCGGGCGTCGAGCAGGTCGCCCTGACCTGGGAGGCCCCGGCCGTCACGGCCGACCAGCCCGCCGCCACGGGCTACGTGGTCGAGCAGGCGAGCAGCACGGACGGTCCCTGGAGCGTCCTCACGACCGAGACCGGGACGTCGTACACCGTGACGCAGCTCGACTCGGCCCGCTCCTACTACTTCCGTGTCCGCAGCCTCAACGCCAACGGCGTCAGCGCGGGCGCCCAGGTCGGCCCGATCCAGCCGCTGGCCGCCACGGCCCCGAGCGTGCCGCTCGACGTCGAGGCGACCGGCCAGGACACGGCGGTCCACCTGACGTGGACCCGCCCGGCCGACGACGGCGGCATCGTCATCACGGACTACGCCGTCGAGTTCCGCGAGTTCGGCACGACCGAGTGGATTCCGGCGGACGCCCCGGTCGACGAAGTCGACGACGGCGACGACGACTCCGGCGACGAGGAGGTCGACGACACGTCGCCGGCCGAGGAGCCCGAGGTCGAAGCCCCGACCGAGTTCACGGTCACGGGCCTCGACAACGACACCCGCTACGAGTTCCACGTGGCGGCCGCCAACCACGCCGGCCAGTCCGACTGGTCGGACATCGTCCGCGCCCAGCCCGGCGTCACGGCCGACGCCCCGACCAACGTCGTGGCCATGCCCGGCGACTCCGTCGTCGCGCTGACCTGGCAGTCCCCGGCCAACACGGGCACGATGCCGATCGTCGGCTGGGAAATCTCCTACCGGCCCCAGGGCTCGACGGGCGCCTGGACCGTCAAGAACGTCGACTCGAACCCGAACCAGGCCACGATCAAGGGCCTGACCAACGGGACCGTCTACGACTTCCAGGTCCAGGCCGTCACGTACGTCGGCGCCGGCACGCCCGGCCTCGCGTCCGCCCAGCCGTACGCGGGCGGCCCGACCGTCTGCAACGCCCCGACCAACCTCGTGGCCACGCCCGGCAACACGATGGTCGGCCTCCAGTGGACCGCCCCGTCCGACGCCGCGACCTGCGGCCTGGTCGACTACCGCGTCGAGTACCGGGCCGAAGGCGACGACTTCTGGACCGTCTGGGCCGACGACGCCGAGCCGATGACGGTGACGCGGGCGACGGTCAAGGACCTCGTCAACGACCAGCCGTACGAGTTCCGCGTCATCGCCATCTCGACCTTCGGCGACGGTTTCGCCGACTCCGACCCGTCGAACATCGCCAAGGCGACGCCGCGGGCCGACCTGCCCGAGGTGCCGTACCCGCCGAACGACCTCTGGGCGGAGCCCGCCCCCGAGGCCGTCACGCTCCACTGGGAGCTCCCGGACTGGGACGGCGGCTCGCCGATCACGGACTACGTCGTCGCCTACCGCGAGAAGGGCGCCTATAACTATGTCGAGTTCGTGGACGGCACGTCGACCGAGCTGACGGCGACCGTGACGGGCCTCGACCCGGCCAAGACCTACCAATTCCGGGTCGCGGCGGTCAACGCCATCGGCATCTCCGACTTCACGGACGCCGTCGAGGCCCAGCCCGGCCCCGCCACCCCGGTGGCCGTGGCCCCGGGCGCGCCCAAGAACCTCGCCGCGACGGCGGGCGACGCGCGGGCCGCGCTGACGTGGGCCGCGCCGGACGACGACGGCGGCGCCCCCATCACCGGCTACACGGTCCAGTACCGCCCGCAGGGCGCCACGGCCTACCAGACCGCGACCGCCACGGGTACCAGCACGACCGTGACCGGCCTGACCAACGGCACGACCTACGAGTTCCAGGTGGCCGCGACGAACTCCGCCGGGACCGGCCCGTGGTCGAACGTGGCCACGGCCAAGCCCGAGGCCGAGATCGTCGTCACGGTCCCCGGCGCGGCGCAGGACCTCCAGGCGACGGCCGGCGACACGACGGTCGCCCTGACCTGGTCCGCCCCGGCCAACAACGGCAACGCGGCCATCACGGGCTACACGGTCCAGTACCGCGCCCAGGACACGGACGCCTGGAGCGAGAAGGAGGTCACGGGCACCAGCACGACCGTGACCGGCCTGACGAACGGCGTGACCTACGAGTTCCGCGTCGCGGCCGAGAACTCCGCCGGGCTCGGCGCCTGGTCCGACACGGTCACGGCGACGCCCGAGGCCGAGATCGTCGAGACCGTCCCCGGCGCCCCGACCGGCCTCCAGGCCACGGCCGGCGACGCCCAGGTGGCGCTGTCCTGGACGGCGCCGGCCGACACGGGCAACTCCCCGATCACGTCGTACACGGTCCGCTACAAGGCGACGGACGCGACCGACTGGACGACCCGCGACGTCACGGCCCGCAGCCGCGACGCCGCCACGTCCACGACCGTGACCGGCCTGACCAACGGCACGACCTACGAGTTCCAGGTGGCCGCGGTCAACGCCATCGGCGCGGGCCCCTGGTCGAACACGGCCACGGCCACGCCCGAGGCCGAGGTCACCCTGACGGTCCCCGGCGCCCCGGTCAACGTGGCCGCGACGGACGGCAACGCCCAGTCGGTCGTGAGCTGGCAGCCGCCGGCCGACAACGGCAACGCCCCGATCACGTCGTACACGCTGGCCTACCGCGCCCAGGGCACGACGGACTGGACGACCGTTGACTCGACCGAGACGACCAAGACGGTCACGAATCTGACGAACGGCACGACCTACGAGTTCCGCGTCGCCGCGGTCAACTCGGTCGGCGTGGGCCCCTGGTCCGCCACGGTCACGGCCACCCCGGCCGCCCCCGTCACGCTCCCCGGCGCCCCGACGAACGTCCAGGCCACGGCGGGCGACGCCAAGGCCGACGTCACATGGTCCGCCCCGGCCAGCGACGGCGGCGCCCCGATCACGGGCTATACGCTCCGCTACCGGCCGCAGGGCTCCGCCAACTGGACGACCCAGGACGCCACGACGACCAGCGCGACCGTGACGGGCCTGACCAACGGCACGACCTACGAGTTCCAGGCCGCCGCCAAGAACAGCCAGGGGACCGGCCCCTGGTCCGCCAGCGCGACGGCGACCCCGTCCGCGACCGTGACCGTGCCCGGCTCGCCGATCAGCCTCAAGGCCACCCCCGGCGACTCCCAGGTCGTCCTGTCCTGGACCGCCCCGGCCAACACGGGCAACGCCGCCATCACGGGTTACGCCGTCCGCTACCGCGCCCAGGGCGCGACCGACTGGACGGCCCTGGAGGCCACGGCGACGAGCGCGACCGTGACCGGCCTGGTCAACGGCCAGGGCTATGAGTTCCAGGTCGCGGCCAAGAATGCGAAGGGCCAGGGCGAGTGGAGCACGGCCGCCACGGCGACGCCGAACGGCCCGCTGCCCGGCAGCCCGTCCAAGCCGACCAACCTCAAGGCCACGGCCGGCAATACCGAGGTCGCCCTGACCTGGACGGCCCCGGCCACGGGCGCGCCCTTCCTCTCCTACACGGTGGCTTACCGCGCCAGCGGCGCGGCGGACTGGACCACGGTCGAGTCCGACTCGCCCCTGACCAAGGCCACGGTCCGCGGGCTGACCAACGGCACGACCTATGAGTTCAAGGTCGCCGCGACCAACGACAAGGGCCTCGGCTACTACTCCGACCCGGCCACGGCGACTCCGGACGCCGCGCTGCCGAAGACCCCGGCCGCGCCCGTCCTGAGCGCGACCGCCGGCAACACGGAGGTCGGGCTGTCCTGGACGGTCCCGGACAACGGCGGTTCCGCCATCGTCAGCTACGTCGTCTGGTACCGCGCGGCCGGCGCCGCCACGTGGACGGTCGTCGAGACCGACAACGACATGGCGCGCTACACGGTCACGGGCCTGACCAACGGCACGAAGTACGAGTTCCGCGTCGCCGCCGTCAACGGCCTCGGCCTCGGCCAGTACTCCAATGTCGCCCAGGCCACGCCGGACGCCTCCAAGGCGAAGTCCCCGGCCGCCCCGATCAACCTGACGGCGACCGCCGGCAACACGGAGGTCGGGCTGACCTGGACCGCCCCGGAGGTCAACGGCTCCGACGTCGCCACGAACATCGTCACGTACGTCGTCGCCTACAAGCGGTCGACGGCCACGACGTGGACGACGTTCGAGACCGGCTCGTCCATGACCCGGGCCACGGTCCGGAACCTGACCAACGGCGCCAGCTACGACTTCAAGGTCGCGGCCGTCAACGGCATCGGCGTCGGCCCCTGGTCCAACCAGGTCTCCGCCACGCCGGACGCCAGCCAGGCGAAGACGCCCGAGGCCCCGGTCCTGACGGCCACGGCCGGCGACGGCGAGGTGGCTCTCCACTGGACGGTCCCGGCCGACAACGGCTCCGCCATCGTCAACTACGCCATCTGGCTGCGCCCGCAAGGCCAGGCCTTCTGGGATCCCATGGAGACCTTCTCGACCCTGACGTACTACACGTTCCACGCGCTGGACAACGGCACGACCTACGAGTTCAAGGTCGCCGCGATCAACGGCATCGGCCTGGGCAAGGAGTCGGCGGTCGTGACGGCTACGCCGGAGGCCGGGAAGCCGAAGACCCCGGAGGCCCCGGTCCTGACGGCCACCCCGGGCAACACGGAGGTCGGCCTCTCCTGGACGACCCCGGCCGACAACGGCTCCGCCATCACGAGCTACGTCGTCTGGTACCGCCTGGAGGACGCGACCCTGTGGACCACGGTCCAGACCGATTCGACGCTGACCTACTACACGGTCCGCGGCCTGACCAACGGCACGACCTACGAGTTCATGGTCGCCGCCGTCAACGGCGTCGGCCTGGGCCGGGAGTCGGCCATCGTCACGGCCACGCCGGACGCCAGCCTGGCCAAGACCCCGGCCGCCCCGATCGACCTCAAGGCGACCGCGGGCAACACGGAGGTCGGCCTGACCTGGACGGCCGCCGCGGACAACGGCTCGCCGGTGACGACCTACGTCGTGGCCTACAAGCCGTCGAGCGCCGCCACGTGGACGACGTTCCAGACGGGCTCGGCCCTGACCCGCGCCACGGTGCGCGAGCTGACCAACGGCACGTACTACGACTTCAAGGTCGCCGCCATCAACGGCATCGGCCTGGGTATGTGGTCGGTCACGGTGTCCGCCCAGCCGGACGGCTCCCTGGCCAAGACGCCGGCGGCCCCGGTCGTGACGGCCACGCCGGGCAACGCCCAGGTCGGCCTCAAGTGGACGGTGCCGGCGGACAACGGCTCGCCCATCGACCACTACGTCGTCTGGTACCGCGCCCAGGGCACGGCGGCCTGGACCACGGTCGAGACGGACAGCGACCTGGCCTACTACACGGTGACCGGCCTGACGAACGGCACGACCTACGAGTTCAAGGTGGCCGCCGTCAACGGCATCGGCCTGGGCCAGGAGTCGGCCGTCGTCACGGCGACGCCGGATGAGAAGTACGGTTCGGCCCCGGCCGCGCCGACCAACCTGAAGGCGACGCCCGGCAACACGGAGGTCGGGCTGACCTGGACCGCCCCGGCGGACAACGGCACGGCCGTGACCGACTACGTCGTGGCCTACAAGCCGGCCGACGCGACGACGTGGCAGACCATCGATCTGGGCTCGGCCCTGACGCGGGCCACGGTCCGCGGCCTGACCAACGGCACGGAGTACGACTTCAAGGTCGCGGCCGTCAACGCCATCGGCGTCGGCCCGTGGTCCGAGCCCGCCTCCGCCACGCCCGACGAGTCCCTGGCCAAGACGCCGGAGGCCCCGGTCGTGACGGCCACGCCGGGCAACGCCCAGGTCGGCCTCAGGTGGACGGTCCCGGCCGACAACGGCTCCGCCATCACGTCGTACGTCATCTGGTACCGGGAGCAGGGCACCGCCGCGTGGACCGTGGTCGAGACCGACAACGACCTCAACCTCTACACGGTGACGGGTCTGACCAACGGCATGACCTACGAGTTCAAGGTGGCCGCCGTCAACGGCATCGGCCTGGGCAAGGAGTCGGCCGTCGTCACGGCCACGCCGGACGCCAAGCTCGGCTCGGCCCCGGCCGCCCCGACGAACCTCAAGGCGACGGCCGGCAACACGGAGGTCGGCCTGACCTGGACCGCCCCGGCCGACAACGGCACGCCCGTGACGAACTACGTCGTCGCCTACAAGCCGACGGCCGGGACCACGTGGAAGACGGTCGACACGGAGTCGGATCTGACCCGCGCCACCATCCGCGGCCTGACGAACGGCACGAGCTACGACTTCAAGGTCGCCGCGGTCAACGCCATCGGCGTCGGCCCGTGGTCTGCGGTTGTCTCCGCCACGCCGGACGCCAACGCCGCCAAGACCCCGGCCGCGCCGACCAACCTCAAGGCCACGCCCGGCAACGCCGTCGTCGGCCTGACCTGGACGGCCCCGGCCGACAACGGCTCGGCCATCGTGTCCTACGCCGTCAGCTACAAGCTGGCGACCGCCGCCACGTGGCACACCGTCGAGACCGGCTCCAACGCCACGGCCTACACGGTCAAGGACCTGACCAACGACCAGGAGTACGAGTTCAAGGTCGCCGCCATCAACGGCATCGGCCTCGGCCTCTACTCCGATGTCGCCAAGGCCACGCCGAAGGCGAGCCTGCCGGGCGTCCCGGCGGCCCCCGCCAACGTCACGGCCACGGCCGGCAACAAGCAGGTCACGGTCGCCTGGACCGCGCCGACGGAGACCGGCGGCAGCCCGATCACGGGCTACCTGGTCGAGTACCGCGAGCAGGGCAAGACGACGTGGACGGCCCTCTCGGCCGGCGCCGACGCCACGTCGCTCGTCGTCAAGAACCTCGTCAACGGCACCCCGTACGAGTTCCGCGTGACGGCGCAGAACGCCATCGGCCTGGGCGAGCCCTCGAAGGCGGTCGTCGCCACGCCGACCTACGGCCCGGTCGTGACGGTCACGCCGACGTCGGTCAAGCCAGGCGACACGATCACGATCCAGGGCACGGGCTTCAACGCCGCCGAGTCCGTCAGCGCCGAAATCCGCTCGGATGTGGTCAAGCTCGGTACCAAGGCGACGTCGGACGCCGGCGCGGTCACGTTCACGTGGACCGTGCCGACGGACTTCGAGCCCGGCACCCACCAGGCCGTCGTCATCGACGCCCAGGGCACGGAGTTCAAGGCGCAGTTCACGGTCGTCAAGGTCGACCTGCCCAAGACGGGCGCCGGCGCCACCGGCCAGTTGGTCGGCGGCTCCCTGGCCGCCACCGCCCTGGGCCTGATCTGCCTCTGGATCGCCGCCCGCCGGCGCGAAGAAGCCGCGTTGCCACTGCAGTAACACTGGCGACAGAGGGGGCCCGGCGCTGAGCGCCGGGCCCCCGTGCCATCCCCGTCCCCCTCGGCCCAACGTGACCACAACAACATTCGAGGCGTTCGCCACGGGCGTACACCCTTGGTTCTCGCGTAAACCCGTAGTACTCTCGGTCCTGACCAGACGCGGTTGTCCGGTCCCGTGGGCGGTCTTCGTGATCGCCATCTTGCGATGTCTTGACGTTGTCGCTATGCTCAGGCTTTGCCCTTAGCTGTGCCGTGTCCGCCATTTCCGGGCCTCGCACGCTATTTCCCTAAGGCGAGTTCTGGAAGGACCAATACCTTGGCCGCCTCGCGCACTGCGTCGAAGAACACTGTCGAAACCACATTCTCTGGGCGGGTCTCCTTCGCGAAGATCCACGAACCCCTTGAGGTGCCCAACCTGCTGGATCTCCAGCGCGAGTCATTCGACTGGCTGATCGGCAACTCTGCCTGGAAGGCCAAAGTGGCCGCGAACCAGGACGCCGGCCGGACGGACGTCAACCGGAAGTTCGGGTTGGAGGAGGTCTTCGAGGAGATCTCCCCGATCGAGGACTTCGCCGGGATGATGTCGCTGTCGTTCCGCGAGCCCCGCTTCGAGGAGCCGAAGTACACGGTCTCGGAGTGCCAGGACCGCGACGTGACGTACTCCGCGCCGCTCTACGTCAAGGCGGAGTTCACGAACAACGAGACCGGCGAGCTGAAAGAGCAGACGGTCTTCATGGGCGACTTCCCGCTGATGACGCCGAAGGCGACGTTCATCATCAACGGGACCGAGCGCATCGTCGTGTCCCAGCTCGTCCGCTCGCCCGGCGTCTACTTCGAGCAGACCCCCGACAAGACGTCGGACAAGGACATCTTCACGTGCAAGATGATCCCGTCACGCGGGGCGTGGCTCGAGTTCGAGATCGACAAGCGGGACACGGTCGGCGTCCGCCTCGACCGCAAGCGCAAGCAGTCCGTGACGGTCTTCCTCAAGGCCCTCGGCTGGACCAGCGAGCAGATCGCCGAGGAGTTCGCCGAGTTCGAGTCGATGCGGCTGACGCTGGAGAAGGACCACGTCCAGACCGAGGACGAGGCCCTGCTCGACATCTACCGCAAGCTCCGCCCGGGCGAGCCGCCCGCGCGTGACGCCGCCAAGGCGCTGCTCGACAACTACTACTTCAACCCGAAGCGCTACGACCTGGCCAAGGTGGGCCGCTACAAGATCAACAAGAAGCTCGGGCTGACGCTGCCGTTCGACGCCCAGATCCTCGACATCCAGGACATCGTGACGGCGATCAAGTACGTCTGCGCGCTCCACGAGGGCCGGACCGAGTGGAACGGCCTGCCGGTCGAGACCGACGACATCGACCACTTCGGCAACCGCCG
>JAISTC010000090.1 GCA_031272805.1 Propionibacteriaceae bacterium | reverse complement strand
AACAGTTTTTGCAGGGCCTGGCGGCGTTCTTCCTGGTCGGCGATCCACGTGACCTGGTTCCGGACCTGGTCGTCGTAGGTCGAGTGGTCGACCGAGCGGAACACGCCCACCGGGGTCAAACCGAGACGATCCAGCCGCGAGACGCCGAACGCCAGGGAGGGGTCTGGGTGGGCGGCGTCGTGGACCAGGATGCGGCCGCGGGTCGGCGAGTTGACGTCCGCCGGGACGAGGTCGCCGTTCTCGTCGCGCACGAGGCAGCGCGTCCCGTTCGCCCACGTGATCGGCTCGCCGTCGATCAGCCGGATGAGCGAGCGGTCCGCGTTGGTCCCCTTGACCGACTCCCACGCGCCGTCGTTGAAGATGATGCAGTTCTGCAGGATCTCGACGAACGCCGCGCCCCGGTGTTGGACCGCCTGGGTCAGGACGTCGGTCAAGCCCGCCCGGTCCGTGTCGATGGCGCGCCCGACGAACGTGGCCTCCGCGCCGATGGCGAGGCTGACGGGGTCGAACGGCCAGTCGAGCGAGCCCAGCGGCGACGACTTCGAGATCGTGCCCAACTGCGAGGTCGGCGAGTACTGGCCCTTGGTCAGGCCGTAGATGCGGTTGTTGAACAGCAGGATCGTGATGTTGACGTTGCGGCGCAGCGCGTGGATGAGGTGGTTGCCGCCGATCGACAGCGCGTCGCCGTCGCCCGTCATGACCCACACGTTGAGGTCCGGCCGGGCGGTCGCCAGGCCCGTGGCGATGGCGGGGGCGCGGCCGTGGATGGAGTGGAAGCCGTACGTGTTGACGTAGTAGGGGAACCGCGCCGAGCAGCCGATGCCGGAGACCAGAACCGTGTTCTCGCGCTTCAGCCCGAGCTTCGGCAGGACGCCGAGGAACGTCGCCAGGATCGAGTAGTCGCCGCAGCCGGGGCACCAGCGCGGCTCCGCCTCTGGCACGAAGTCGCTCCGGGGGATGGGTTCGAGCGACAGCGGCACGCCGGCCAGGCCCGTCTTGCGCTCTTTCGTGATGGGGCTCATCACAGCACCCCTTCCTCTTGCGGGCTGGGTCGGCCGTCGACGGCCGCCCGGATGAAGTCGGTCAGGTCCTCGACGTTGAGCGGGAGGCCGTACACCTTCGTGTAGCTCGTCACGTCGACCAGGGTCTTGGCGCGCAGGACGAACGCCAGTTGCCCCAGGTTCATCTCCGGCACGATGACCCGCCGGTACTGCCTCACGATGTCCGTCAGGTTCGCCGGCAGGGGCCGGAGGTGCCGGAGGTGGGCCCGGGCGACGTTGACGCCGTCGGCCCGCAATACGTCGCACGCCTCCGCGATCGCCCCGTACGTCGAGCCCCAGCCGAGGACGAGGACTTCCGCCTCGCCGGACGGGTCGTTGACCGCGAGGTCCGGGATGTCCCGGACGATGCCGGCGATCTTGGCCGCCCGCTGGCGGACCATGGCGTCGTGGTTGTCCGGGTCGTAGGAAATCTGGCCCGACCGGTTCTTCTCCAGGCCGCCTAGCCGGTGCTCCAGACCAGGGGTGCCCGGAATCGCCCAGGCCCGCGCCAACGTGACGGGGTCGCGCTGGTAGGGGTAGAACTTGGGCGATCCGTCCTTGGCCTGCCCATTGGGCTCGGTCGCGAAGTTCGGCTCGATCGGGAGCTGCTGGTCGAGCTGGCGGACGCGCCACGGCTCGGTCCCGTTGGCCAGGTAGCCGTCGGTCAGGACGAGGACGGGGGTCCGGTAGTGGACGGCGATGCGGCAGGCCTCGACGGCCGTGTCGAAGCAGTCGGCCGGCGACCGGGCCGCCAGGACCGGCAGCGGCGACTCGCCGTGGCGGCCGAACAGGGCGAACAGCAAATCGGATTGCTCCGTCTTGGTCGGCAGGCCGGTCGACGGGCCGCCCCGCTGGACGTCCACGATGACCAGCGGCAGCTCCGTCATGACGGCCAGCCCGATCGTCTCCGTCTTGAGCGCCAGGCCCGGGCCGGACGTCGTCGTGACGCCGAGGCAGCCGCCGAAGCTGGCGCCCAGCGCCGCGCCCACGCCCGCGATCTCGTCCTCGGCCTGGAACGTCGTGACCCCGACGTCCTTCAGGCGGGAGAGCTCGTGGAGGATGTCGGAGGCCGGCGTGATCGGGTAGGAGCCGCAGAACAGCGGCATGTTGGCCAGGTGGGAGCCCGCCACGAGGCCGTAGGCCAGCGACTCGTTGCCGTTGATCTGGCGGTAGAGGCCGGGCTTCTTCTTGGCCGGGCGGACGATGTAGCGGAAGCGGAAGACCTCGGCCGTGTCGCCGAAGTTGTAGCCGGCGTGGAAGGCGGCCAGGTCGGCGTCGCGGACCTCGGGGCGGGACTTGAACTTCCGCTGCAGGTAGTCGACCGTCCGCTTGGTCGGCAGCCCGTACAGCCAGGTCAGCAGGCCGAGCGCGACCATGTTCTTCGACCGCGTCGCCTCCTTGCGGCCGATGCCGTACGGCAGCGCGGCGGCCACGGCCTGGGCCGTCAGGTCCAGGGCGACGACCTGGTAGGCGGACAGAGTGCCGTCGTGGAGCGGGTCGCCGTCGAACCCGGCCTTGGCCAGGCTGCGCGGGGTGAAGTCGGAGTCGTCGACGATGATGAGGCCGCCGTTGCGGACGTCGGCGTAGTTGGCCTTGAGGGCGGCCGGGTTGAGCGCGACCAGCACGTCGCACTCGTCGCCCGCCGTCATCACGGGGCTGTCGGCGAAGTGGATCTGGTAGCTCGACACGCCGGGCACGGTCCCCGCGGGGGCCCGGATTTCGGCGGGGTAGTCGGGCAGCGTGGCGAGGTCGTGGCCGAACGACGCGGTTTCCGCCGCGAACCGGCCGCCCAAGAGCTGGAGGCCATCGCCCGAGTCTCCCGCAAATCGAATCACCACATGGTCGAGTGGACGAACCTCCATGGGTCGCCGCCTCCTCGGATAGTCGTCGGATGTTGCCCCTGCGCGAGCAAACCGCCATGTAGCTTACGTCACGGGCTCAACGCGCGGGGATTCCCTAACCGAATCATCACAATCACGTTTGTGCGGTTGGCCACAAGTCTTGAGCACGGGCGTGCTCCGCGCTGTCAGACCTTGTCGGCCCGGCGCCGGTCGCGTTCGTGGAGCACGGCGAGCCACATCAGGAGGGCGGCGGCGGCCGCGCCGACCGCCCAGAGGCCGTTGCGCCAAGCCAGGTTGATGCCGGCGTACGACAGCAGCGTGACGGTCACGCCGACCGCGATCCGGGGCGTGGCCGGGCGGCGGTGGCCGAGGGGCAGGAGGAGGCCGCCCCAGAGGACATACCAGGAGTGGAGGGCCGGGCCGAGGAACGCGATGGCCAGCCAGGAGAGCGAGAGGGCGTGGACGGGGCGGCGGCGGCCGAGGGTGAGGGCGATGACGGCGATGAGGGCGAAGCCGAGGGCCGTGCCGATGGTCTGGACGAGGGTCACGGCCGTGCGGTCGCCGATGACGCCCGCGTGGGACGGGGCGCGGTTGACGAACCACTGGACGGTCTCGCCGATGAGGGAGGTCGGGGAGACCGTGGCGACCGAGCCGGGCACGCCGAGCGCGCGGAGCCAGCCGAAACCGAGGCCGCAGGCGAGGGACAGGGCGGCGAACGTGGCGGCGGACGTGGCCAGGGCGGCCAGCATCCGGCCGAGGGCGGCGAGGGCCTGTCGGGGGTTGCGCCAATCCGGCGGCGGCCCGCCGACCAGCGGCAGGACCAGCGCGGCTAGGAAGGCGGGTTGCTTGATCGCGGCGGCGGCGCCGACCAGGACCGCGGCGGCGAGCCAGCGGGCGGCGCGGTGGCGGGCGAGGGCGGCGGGGTCGGCGCGTCGGCCGGGGCCGACGGCGGCCAGCCACAGCGCCACGATGACCAGGCCCATCATGAGCGCGTCGTTGTGCGCGCCGCCGACGCAGTCGATGACGACCAGCGGGTTGAGGCACGCAAACCAGACCACGCGGCTCCGCGCGGTGTCGGCGTCGGGCCGGCTCGGGGTGTCCGGGGTGTCCGGGGCGTCCGGGGTGGCGCGGGAGGCGGGTGTCCCGGCGGGCGGGCGGTCCACGTGACCGGCGAGGCGCGGCAGGAACGTGACGATGAGGGCGGTGCCGACGACGGCGGGGACGCGCTGGAGTTCGGCGGCGACCGTGGCGTAGCCGCCGGACAGGGCGGTCAGCGCTTCGGACAGGCGGAGGGCGAGCGGGCCGTAGGGGGCGGGCGTGTCGCGCCAGACGGCGGCGACCAGGTCGGCGAAGGGGCCGGGGAGGACGCCGGGGCCGACGGAATAGGGGTCGAGGTGGTGGAGGAGGAGCCAGCCCTGGGCGGCGTAGGAGTAGGCGTCGTGGGAGAAGATCGGGGGGCCGAACAGGAAGGGGAGGCTCCAGATCAGGAGCGTGGCCCACGGCTCGGCCGGGCGGTCGGAGGGGCGGCGGAGGCGGAACCAGCCGTCGACCAGGAGCCACATGCCGGCCATGACGACGACCGTGCCGAGGACCTTGACGGCGGGCCCGTCGAGGTGGGCGGCGCGGAGGGGGCCCCAGATCGGCGAGGCCTGGGGGAGGTAGGCGGGGGTGAAGGAGCCGAGCTCGATGGCGAGCGTGCCGAAGAAGCCGCGCTTGACCGCGCCGGAGCGCCACGCCGCGGCCAGTTGCCGGCCGGCGCGGCGGAGCGGGGGGGCGGGTGACACGGTTCCGGGCGGCACGGCTTCAGGGTAGCGGGCCAGGCAGGGAAGACAACTAAGTCCAGTACCGGTACCTGCGTACCGTTGTTTTTCACGGGCGAAAGCAACCATTCCCAGTACCGGTACCGCTGTACCGTTGTTTTCCCGCGTGAAAAACAACGGTACAGCGGTACCGGTACTGGCGTATTGGCACTATCGGTTCTTTACGTCACGCGGCTGAAACCTGTACTGCAGCCGCTATAGGCTGGGCGCGTCGACGTCAGGAGTGGGCATGAAGCATCGGCTTGCGGGACTGGGGCTGGCTGCCGCCCTGGCCCTGGCCGCCTGCACGTCCGGCGGCGACCCCTCCAAACCGTCGATCGTCCACGTCGTCACGAGCGATGCCGGGTCCGCCGCCCAGGCCGGCCTCGACCGCCTCAAGGCCGAGGGCTACCGCATCAACTACATCGACTCGGCGCGGGGCGACCCGGCCGCGTGGGAGGCGGACCTGACCCAGGCGTCGGGCGACCACGACATCGTCGTGGCGGGTACGGCGGACGTCGTCGCCAGCTTGAACCGCGTGGCCCAGCAGTTCCCCGACCAGCACTACCTCCTCTACGGCGCCACGTTGACCGCCAACAACGTGACTTCGGTGTGGTTCCGCCAGAACGAGGGGGCGTTTCTGGCCGGCGTGCTGGCGGGCCTCGTGACGACGCGGCCCGACCTGTTCCCGAAGGCCGCGGGGAGCAAGGACGTGGCGTTCGTCGGCGGGGACGAGACCGACGAGGTCCGCGAGTACGTGACCGGGTTTGCCGCCGGGGTCCACGCCGTCGACCCGTCGATCCAGGTCCAGGCCGCCTACGTCGGCGGCTCGCTCGACCCTAATACCGCCCACGAGATCGCCGAGGGCCTCTACCTCGCCAACGGCGCGGACGTCGTCCTGGAGGCCGCGGGCAGCGCCGGGGCGGGTGTCCGCCAGGCGGCCGCCGACCTCGGCCGCTACGCCATCGCCGTCGGCGCCAACTACAACGCCGAGCAACCGGGCTTTGTCCTGGCGTCCGTCGTGACCGAGGTCGGCGACGGCGTGTACCGGGCGGTCACGGGGTTGGCGGACGGGTCGGTCGTGTGGGGCCAGACGCTGTCGTTGGGCGTGGCCGACGCCGCCGTCGGGCTGACCTTCGACGACAACGCGGGCGCCGTGCCGGAGGCGATCCAGGGCGAGATCACGGCGTGGGCGGCGAAAGTGGCGAGCTTCGAGGTCCAGGTGCCATCCGCGCTGAACCCGTGAACGCGGGCCCGGTCCCGCGCTCGGTGGAGCCCGGGACCGGCCGCGGTCACGAGCTGATGAACGTGTCCGCGCGGTGCAGGAACGCGGCCAGGTCCTGGCGGACGACCGGCCGGAGGCCGCCGAACGTGCCGTCCGCGAAGCCGGTCGTGATGCCTGCGCCCGCCAACCACGTGACCGCTTCGCCGTGGGCCGTGTAACCCGGCATGTCGGCGGCCACGGTCATGTCGGCGTCGCTGTGCTCCCCGGTTTGCTGTTCGTACAGCGCGATCCGGTAGAGGAAGGCCGCCATGTCCTGGCGCGCGATCGGGCGCAACCAGCCGAACTCGGCCGTCGCGCCGACGGGGAAGCCGTCGGCCAGGCGTTGGCCCCCTGTCAGGTGGCCGGCGGCGTCGAACGTGGCGTTGACGATCGTGTTGGCCAGCCACGCGATCGCCGCGGTCTGGCGGTCGCCGGTGGCCCCGAAGTCCACGGGTACGTCGCTGAACTCCCGGTAGAGCGCGTGGCCAACGGGGACGGTCACGGTCGTGGCGTCGTCCGCCGTCCCCCACTGTCCGTCGGGCCCTTGGGCCCAGGCCAGGTTCGTCACGGAGTACGGGTCGGCCAGGAAGGCGCCGACGGTACTGGTCTGGCTGAGGTCGACGGACGTGTCGGCCAGGGCGAGCTGGGCCAGCCAGACCGCGGCGTCCGCGCGCGCCACCTCGGCCAGCGGCTGGAAGACGTAGCCCACCGTGCCCTGGTTGGAGCCGTAGGCCGCGTCGGTCAGCAAGCCATAGCCGGTTGCGGCGTTGCCCTCGGCCAGGGCGTAGCCGTCCCCGGTGCGGACGAGGTGGCTGCCGGTCGAGTCGGTCCGGTAGCACGAGACCGACCAACCGATGGAGTACCCGGCCGTGGCCAGCCAGTTGACGTCATCCGCGTGGGGCGTGGTCGCCGCCACGTCGAGGAACCGGCCGTAGGGCCCGGCGACCGGGGCGTTGGCCACGCCGCAGTAGGTCGGCGCGACCGGACCGAGCGGCAGGGTCCACGAGGGCCACGTGGGTGATACCGGTGGCCGGGCTGTGGGTGTGGTCGTGGCAGAGGCCGACGCGCTCGCCGTGGCGGTGCCGCCAGCCGAAGCCGACGCGGCGGCGGAGGCAGTGGCCGTCCGGGCGACGGTGGCGGACGCTGACGCGGCGGCGCCGTGAGTCGCCGAGGCCGATGGCGTGGCACTGGGCGAGGCCGTCACTGCGGCGGACGTTGACGCGGTGGCGCTGGGAGAGGCCGACGCTGGCGCGGTCACGGTGTGCGCAGCCGACGCTGATGCCGACGGCGGGGCGGACGCCGACGCGGAGCGTGACGCGGCGGGGGACGTGGCGGCCGAGGTGGCCGGTGACGCGGCGGCCGAGGGTTTCGTGGACGTGGTCACGGCGGTGGCAGCCGCTGACTGGCTGGTCGTCGCGGCCGTGGCCGTCACGCTGGCCGACGCTGGCGCCCTCGTGGTCTGGGGCGAAGGTGATGGTGAGGGCGACGCGCTGGTGGTCCGGGGCGAAGGCGACGGGCTGACCTTGGCGGTCGCCGAGGCCGACGGACTCGGCGCAGCCGACGCGGACACCGACTGGCCGGCCGTTGTGACGGGCGACGCACTGGCCGGGGCCGACGACACCTCTGTCGCCGTGGCCGTTGGGGACGCCGTCGCTCCGGCCGTGGCCGTCACGCTGGCCGACGCCGACGGGGACTCCGAGGCTGAGGTCGAGGCCGTGGCGGTGCTGTTGGGCGAGGGCGAGGGCGACGCGCTGGCCGTGGCCGAGGCCGCAGGAGACACGCTGGCCGTCGCGAACGCGGATGCCGACGGGGTCGGCGAAGCCGTAGCGGCGGTGGCCGCCGCCGACGCGCTGGCCGACGCGGCCGGAGACGCGCTGGCTGAGGCCGAGGCGCTGACCCCGGGAGAAGCAGAGGCCGAGGCTGCAGCGGACGCGGAGGCGGAGGCGGACGCGGACGCGGACGCCGAAGCTGTGGCCACGACGGCCTCGCCGACCTGGCCGACATCGATGGAGAACGTGTTGTCACCCGACCTGAGCACGACCGTGTCCAGCCGGGGGGCACCGTCGTTCGCCGCCGCCGTCAAGGTCACGGCCACGCGGGACGAGCCGCCTGAAGTGGGGTCGACCGTGACCCAGGATGGCGCCGACTCCACGCTCCACTTCGCGTCGGACGTGACGTAGACGGTCGTGCTCCCGCCCGCCTCGGCGAAGGCGGCTTGGGCAGGCCAGGCCGCGACAGACTCAACGACGCCTTCCGCCGGGTCCAGCAGGACCATGAAGGTTGTCTCCATCCCAGGGGTCTTGACGCGGATCCTGACGCTGCTTGAGGAGATGCTGGTACGTGGGGCCACCGTGATGGTGAACGAGTCGCCGGAATTGCCGGAGGTCGGCGCGACGGTGGCGACTGACGAGTCCGCGGAAGAGACCGTCCACGGGCCGTTCGAGGTCACGGTCACAGTGTCCGTGCCTCCCTGGGGCGAGACGACCCACTGGTCGTGGTCGAGGGAGACAATGGAACTCCAATCCTGGGCGACACTGAACCGGGTCGTCCCCTTGGAATCCGTGAAAGTAATCGTGGCGCTGCGGTAGTTGGTCTCTGTGTCCGCCCACGGGTCGACCCCGAGAGTGAGGAAAACGTCGCCGGTGCCCTGGGTCTGGCTCAGGTGGAACCAGTCGGCGGCCCCGTCCCACGTGGCCTGCCATTCCGAATCCGAGGAGATGGCGAATTCGAACTGGCCGCCTTGTGGTCCGGCGCGGTAGTCTGTGTCACTCAGTTTCGGGCCCATGGAATAGCGCAAGTTCTGTGAGTACGTCCAAGAGAAGGTGGACGGACCGCAGGTGCCGGTGAAGGTCGCCGTGGGGTTCTTGTCCGTGTAGGGATTCGGCTGGAGTTTGATGTCGAACGTGAACGGGTAGCCGTTGACGAGGTTGGTGGCTTCGAAGTGACCGGCGGCGAGGCCGGCGGGCGCGGTTTGGTCGACGTCGACCGTGCAGGTACCGGTCGGGGCCCACACCGTGCAATGGATGACGCCGCCGGCCTCTCCGTTGTCGGGCAGTTGGCAACTGGGCGCGGCCAGTTGGGCCGGGAACTCCAGCGTGGGCTCGACCGCCTTCCAGATTTCCTCGAGGGTAACCTCCTGCCCGACTGCGGTGGGGTGAATCATGGCGTACTCATTAGACGTCCAACTGCCATTGTCCTTGAACAACGGGTTGATGAGATAGTTCGGGTTGTACTCGAACAGCCTGTGGGTGCCGACGTTGCCATCGTAGGGAGCGCCGTCCTTGAAAGCTTCGAGGAGGGGCACGTAGAGGCTGTCCGTCAGCGCGGCGATGGCGGCCTGGGCGGCGGTCGCCGTGGCCTGCAGCTCGCGCAGTGGGCCAGCCACTTCGTAGCTGGGAGTGATCTCAGGCATCACCGAGTAGGCGTAGAAGGGTTTTTCGCCCAAGAGATAGGGGTAACCGACCAAGACCACGGTGATGTCGAGGCTCTTACTTGAGCCCAAGGACTTGAGGTCAGTGATGATCTTCTCCGTACGTTGCATTGTTGCATCAATGTTGTCGTTGGCATAGTTGAGACTGTTCTCGCACTCCCGCGGCGTTCCCGTGAACATGCAAGCCATGACGATCTCGGAAAACTTGATGTCGTTGCCACCGATACTCAGCGTAATGATGACCCGGGATCCGGCCTCGACATCGGGTCCTTCGAGAAACTCTTGGACTAGGGGGATTTGGTTCTTCACCACATCCTGTTTTTCGTTGGGATCGACGCTGGCGTCGATGGCATGGATGGCCTCCTCATCGGAGATGGCGCCCGCGCAGGCAAAGTCGTGGAAACCCTCGCTGTCGGCCAATTGGCCCAGGCTTTCCAGGCGTGCTGCCAGTAGATGCGCGGCGTTCCGGTCCGACTGACGGCACTCAAAGTCCTTGTGGTCCTCGTCCACGAGCCAAGTCTCGTAGTCGTCGTACGACCCGGCGCCTGATCCGGCGGCGTAGGAGTCGCCTACGTTGATGAGGTAGACCTTGCCCGAGTCCGAGGCCCCGGCGGCTAAGGGACTGGGCGCGATGATCGCACCCCCGAGCAGGGCGGCGGTCAGCGTGGTGGCGAGGAGGAGGCTGGACAAGCGGTTGGGGCGGCGCGTGGTCATGGAAGAGTCCTTGGGTCGAGCGGCGGCTGTGGATGACGGGGGTGATACGGATGGGTGAACGGGGTGGGCGGTGAACTCCTTGGGGGGAGTGGTCCGGGCGGAGGCAGGGACTTGAGGCAGATGCTAGCGACGGGCACCTGACTAGTGCAAACGCGAGCCGGACGGTGGACACCCGGCCCACCGCGTGACCCTGGTGGAAACAACGGTACAGCGGTACCGGTACTTGGTGGATGGACAACGGGACAGTGGTACCGGTACTTGGTGTTTCGCGCGGGACGGGCGGAGCGCGTGACCGGGGAGCCCGTAGAGTAGGCCCATGGCTCAAGAGAGTTCGTTTGACATTGTCAGCAAGGTGGACCGGCAGGAGGTCGACAACGCGATCAACCAGGCGGCCAAGGAGTGCCGGCAGAGGTTCGACTTCAAGGGCACCGACACGGCTGTTGCCTGGGCCGGCGAGGCCATCGCCATCGAGTCCTCGACCGAGGACCGCGCCAAGGCCGCGCTCGACGTCGTCCTCTCCAAGCTCGTCGGCCGCAAGGTCGACCTGCGCTCGATCAAGCCGAGCGACCCGCGCGTGTCGGGCAAGCGCTGGCACATTACATGCGCGATCCAGCAGGGCATCTCCCAGGACGACGCCCGCAAGGTCGCCAAGCTCATCCGCGACGAGGCGCCCAAGTCCGTCAAGGCCCAGATCCAGGGCGACGAGCTCCGCGTGACCTCGAAGTCGCGCGACGACCTCCAAGCCGTCCAGAAGCTCGTCCGCGCCGCCGAGCTCGACTTCGCCGTCCAGTTCGTCAACTACCGGTAGCCGCCATGAAACTCGCCACGTTCAACGTCAACGGGCTGCGCGCCGCCGACCGGCGCGGGTTTCGCGCCTGGCTCGACCGGGCGGAGCCCGACGTGGTCGGCCTGCAGGAGGTCCGGGCGCCGGCCGACCAGGTCCCGGCCGCGGCCGTCGCCGGCTGGCACTTCGCCTACGACCCCGGCGAGCTGGCCGGGCGCAACGGCGTGGCGCTGTTGTCGAAGGAGGCGCCCACGGCCGTCCGCGTCGGCCTGGACGGCGACGAGGAGTTCGCCCACGAGGGCCGCTACATCGAGGCCGACTTCGACATCGCCGGGCGGGCCTTCACCATGGCCTCCCTCTACCTGCCCAAGGGGGCCGTGCCCGGGGAGGGCGACAAGGCGGCGGCCAAGTACGCCCGCAAGCTGCGTTTCTGTGAGGCGCTGGCCGCGCACGTCCGTGGCGCCCTCGCCCGGGCCGCCGACAGCGGCGTCCCCTACACGCTGGTGGGCGACTTCAACATCGCCCGCACCCCCCAGGACCTCTACA
>JAISTC010000073.1 GCA_031272805.1 Propionibacteriaceae bacterium | reverse complement strand
TACGCCACCTTCGTCTTCTTCGCACCGCGTGACAGGTCGCCCAAGACGAAGTCCTTGCCCTGGCGGCGCCATGTCCGGTATTCCGCCGTGGCCGTGAACAGGACGTCGGACGACGAGTTCAGCGCGGTTTCGCAGGAATCCTGGATGACGCCGATGATGAAGCCGATGCCGACGACCTGCATGGCGATGTCGTTCGAGATGCCGAACAGGGAGCAGGCCAGCGGGATGAGCAGGAGCGAGCCGCCGGCCACGCCCGACGCGCCGCACGCCGAGATGGCCGCCAGCACGCACAGGATGACGGCCGTCGGGAAGTCGACCGACACCCCCATCGTGTGGGCGGTGGCCAGCGCCATGACGGTGATCGTGACGGAGGCGCCCGCCATGTTGATCGTGGCGCCCAGGGGGATCGAGACGGAGTACGTGTCCTTGTCGAGGCCCAGTCGGCGGCAGAGGTCGAGGTTGACCGGGATGTTGGCGGCCGACGAGCGAGTGAAGAACGCCGTCAGGCCGGATTCCTTGAGGCAGCGCCAGACGAGCGGGTACGGGTTCTGGCGGAGCATCGCCCAGACCATCAGCGGGTTGGCGACCAGCGCGATGACGAGCATCGCGCCGACGAGGATGGCCAGCAGCTTGCCGTACTCCGTGAAGATCTCGACGCCGTTCTCCGACACGGACGTGAAGACCAGGCCGAGGACGCCGAACGGGGCGAGGTTGATGACCCAGCGGACGACCAGCGCGATGGCGTCGGCGATGTTGGCCAGGACGGACTTCGTCGTGTCGGAGGAATGGAGGCGGAGCGCCAGGCCGATCATGATCGCCCACGCCAGGATGCCCAGGTAGTTGGCCCCCGCCAGGGCGCCGACCGGGTTGGCCACGACGTTCATGAGGAGGGTCTGGAGGACCTCCCAGATGCCGCTGGGCGACGCCTGGTCGACGGCCGGTTCCGAGAGCGTCAGCGTGATCGGGAACACGAGCGTGGCCGCGGCGGCGACGATGGCAGCGACGAACGTGGAGACGACGTACAGGACGAGGATCGTCCGCATCTTCGTCTCGGCCCGGGCGTTGGCCAAGGAGCTGATGACCAGGATGAACACGAGGATCGGGGCGAGGGCCTTGAGCGCGCCGACGAACAGCGAGCCGAGCAGGCCGATCACCGTCGCCTGGGGCACGGCGATCCCGAGGATCGCGCCGATGATCAGTCCGACGGCGATCCGGGCGACCAGCCCGAGGGCGTTCCAGCGGAGAATGAGTTGTTTCATGGTGATCCTTCGTTGGCGTAGGCACGTTGTCCCGCAAGACCAGGATCATAGTAGAGGGGCCAGTGTGACATTGGGGACGGTTCCTTTTGTCACACTTCGTCACGGTGTCACGGTCGAGTCGGCCAGGGTGTGACAAAAGGAACCGTCCCCAATGTCACAGGGTGTGACAAAAGGAACCGTCCCCAATGTCACAGTCTTTAGTCCCTACGCTTAGCCCTATGGCTCTCGACATGAACCCCGACTGGTGGAAGACCGCCGTTGTCTACCAGATCTACCCCCGCTCCTTCGCGGACGCGAACGGCGACACCATCGGCGACCTGGCCGGCCTGACGTCACGCGTGCCGTACCTGGCCGCGCTCGGCGTGGACGCCGTGTGGCTGTCCCCGTTCTACCCCTCGGCCCTGGCCGACGGCGGCTACGACGTCGACGACTACCGCGACGTCGACCCCAAGATCGGCACCCTGGCCGAGTTCGACGCCATGACCGCGGCGCTCCACGCGGCGGGCATCCGGCTGGTCGTCGACATCGTGCCCAACCACTCGTCCGACCGCCATCCCTGGTTCCGCGAGGCCCTCGCCGCCGCGCCCGACTCGCCCGCGCGTGACCGCTACATCTTCCGCGACGGCCGGGGCGAGCACGGCGAACTGCCCCCGACCGACTTCCGCGCCACGTTCGGCGGCCCGGCCTGGACCCGCGTGGCCGACGGCCAGTGGTATTTCCACTTGTTCGCCATCGAGCAACCCGACTTCAACTGGGACAACCCCGAGGTCCGCGCCGACTTCCTGACGACCCTCCGCTTCTGGGCCGACCGGGGCGTCGACGGGTTCCGCGTCGACGTCGCCGACGGGCTGTTCAAGCGGCTCCCCGGCCCCGGCAGCGACTACACGGGCGACCCGTGGACCCCGCGGGACGAGCTGGACCGGCGCCTGGACGAGGTCTACGCCGGCTGGCGGGCGGTGTTCGACGAGTACGACCCGCCGCGCTGCGCCGTCGGCGAGGTCTGGGCCGAGCCGATCGAGCGGCGCCTGCGCTTCGCCCGCCCCGACAACCTCGGCCAGGCCTTCAACTTCGACCTCCTCCGGGCCAACTTCCGCGCCTCGGAGTTCCGCGCCATCGTTAACCGCAACCTCGTCGCCGCCGCGGCCGTCGGCGCTAGCCAGACGTGGGTCCTGAGCAACCACGACGTCGTCCGCCACGCCACCCGCTACGGCCTTCCCCTGACCCGGCCGGCCGCGCCCAACGAGTTCCCGCCACCGACGGTCGTCCGGGAGGTCGAGTGGCTGAAGTCGGGCGGGGTCGAGCCGGTCGAAGACGTCACGCTGGGGCTGAGCCGGGCGAAGGCGGCCACGGCGTTCCTGCTCGGGCTCCCCGGCGCCGCCTACCTCTACCAGGGGGAGGAACTGGGGTTGCGCGAGGTGGCGGACCTCGACGCCGCCGACCGCCAGGACCCGACGTTCTTCCGCTCCGACGGGGACGAGATCGGGCGGGACGGCTGCCGCGTGCCGCTGCCCTGGACGCCGGAGGGCCCGAGCTTCGGCTTCGGCCCCGCCGGGGCCCACCTGCCGCAGCCCGCCTGGTTCGCCGGCTACGCCGCCAGCGTCGAGGCGGCCGATCCGGGCTCGGCGTTGACGCTGTACCGGGAGTTGATGTCACGCCGGAAGCAACTCCTGACGAGCGCGGACTCTGGTTTGACGTGGCTCGACGCGCCCGACGGGGTCTTGGGCTACGCCCGCGGCGGCGGCTGGCAGGTGTGGACCAACTTCGGCGATCTCCCGGCTCCGTTGCCGGCGGGCGAGATCCTCGTGGCCACTAGCCCGGTGGACGGCACATTGCCGCCGGCCACCACGGTGTGGCTCCACGCCTGAGAGGCCCGCCCACCCCGCTACGCTCATCACCGGCGGGAGGGACCATGGCCGAGACACGGACCAACGAGCCGCGCGCGGTCGGCGCGGGCTTCGCGGCGTACCTGCTGTGGGCCGTGTTCCCCCTCTACTTCGAGGCCCTGCACGACGCGGCCGCGCTCGAAATCGTCGCCCACCGCGTGACGTGGACGTTCGTGTTCTGCGCGCTCGGCGTGACCGTCCTCGGGGCGTGGGGGCAGGTGCGGACCGTCTGGCGCAACAAGCCCCTCGTCGGGCGTCTCGCCCTGGCCGGCGCGCTCGTGACGCTCAACTGGCTCATCTACGTCTGGGCCGTCCTCAACGACCAGGTCGTCGACGCGGCCCTCGGCTACTTCATCAACCCCCTCGTCACGGTGGGGCTGGGTCTGGTCGTCTTGCGCGAGCGCCTGCAGCGCCTGCAGTACCTCGCGCTCGGCGTCGGCGCGGTCGCGGTCGCCGTCATCATCGTCGGCTACGGCCACGTCCCCTGGGTCGGCCTCGGCCTGGCGTTCACGTTCGGCCTCTACGCCCTCATGAAGAACCGCGTCGGGCTCCGGGCGACGCCGGTCGTGGGGCTGGGCTTCGAGGTCCTGGCGCTGGCGCCGCTGGCCGTCGGCTACATCGTCGTCCTGGAGGTCACGGGCCGGGGCCAGTTCACCGGCCACGGCGCCGGCTACACGCTCGGCCTGGCCCTGACGGGCGTCGTCACGGCCCTGCCGCTGCTGTTCTTCGCGTTCGCGGCCGCGCGCGTCCCGCTGGCCACGATGGGGATGCTGCAATACGTCACGCCGATCGGCCAGTTCCTGCTCGGCGTCCTCGTGTTCCACGAGGCCATGCCGCTGGCCCGCTGGTTGGGCTTCGGCCTGGTGTGGGTGGCGCTGATCCTGCTGACGCTGCACGGTGTGCGGAGCATCAAGAGCCGAGGTGTCGGCTAGGCCGAGATGTTGGCTGGGCCGCGGTGCCAGAATGGGCACCACACCCCCGAGGAGGAACCATGCCGACCGTCCATTCGTATGCCATGTCGTCACCTACGTCCGCGTTCGGGCCGTTCGAGTTGGAGCGGCGCGCACCGGGCCCGACGGAGGTGTTCATCGACATCGCGTACTGCGGCGTCTGCCACTCCGACATCCACACGGCCCGCGCCGAGTGGCCCAAGGTCCCCGCGTACCCGTTCGTACCCGGCCACGAGATCACGGGCCACGTCCGCTCGGTCGGCGCGAACGTGACGGACCTGAAGCCGGGGGACCGCGTCGGCGTCGGCTGCATGGTCGACTCGTGCGGGACCTGCGAGTTCTGCCAGCAGGGGCTGGAGCAGTTCTGCCGCCGGGGCGTCTGGACCTACAACTCGATCGGCCGCGACCGGTTACCGACCCAGGGCGGCTACTCCCAGGGGATCACGGTCGAGCGGGCGTGGGTGTTCCGGATCCCGGACAATCTGGATTTGGCGCGGACGGCGCCGCTGCTCTGCGCCGGGGCCACGACGTACTCGCCGCTCAAGTACTACGGCGCCGGGCCCGGGACGAAGGTCGCCATCGTCGGGATGGGCGGGCTCGGCCACGTGGCGGTACAGATCGCGGCGGCGCTGGGGGCGGAGGTGTCGGTCATCTCCCAGACCCGCTCGAAGGAGGCCGACGGGCTGGCGTTCGGCGCGGTGGACTACTTCGCGGCCGGCGAGGACGGCACGTTCCGCCGCCTGATGGGCCGCTTCGACCTCATCCTGACGACGGTCGCCGCGGCCGACGACTTCACGGACTACATCAATTGCCTACGGACGGGCGGCACGCTCGTCAACGTGGGCATGCCGTCCGGCGTCACGTCGCTCTGGATCAAGGCGCTGTCGAATCGCAAGTCCGTGGCGGGCTCGCTCATCGCCGGCCGCGCGGAACACCAGGAGATGCTCGACTTCTGCGGCGCCCACAACATCCAGGCCACGGTCGAACTCATCGGCGCCCCCGACATCACGGCGGCCTACGACAAGGTCATCGCCTCACAGGTCCGCTACCGCTACGTCATCGACGCCTCAACCCTGGGCTGAACAACGAACCACAGTACCGGTACCGCTGTACCGTTGTCTTGGACAACCTTTTGCAGTACCGGTACCGGTGTACCGTTGTTTTTCACAACGATACGGCGGTACCGGCACTGCGTATCGTTGTTCTTGACAACGGTACGCCGGTACCGGTACTGGAATTAGTTGTCTTGAGCGCGAGAAAACAACGGTACAGCGGTACCGGTACTGGAATTGGTTGTTTCTAGCGCCGGGGGCGGAGCGCCACGAACGCGCCGACCGACAGGGCCAGGGCCGGGAGGCCGAACTCCAGCAAGCGGACCAGGACCCAGGTGGAGAACGGCGCCGAGCAGCCGCGGCACGCCGTGTAGTCCGCCCAGTCGTGGACAAGGGCCAGCGCGAGCCCGCCCAGGCCGACCAGCGCGCCGACGACGCAGGCCACGCCGACCTTCTGCCGGGTTGTCATTGGACGATTCCTTCCGCCACGCCCTTTGGAGCGTTCGCGCGCCGCCTGCGGACGAGCAGGGTCACGCTGACACCGATGAGGACGATCACGGCGGCCCCGGCGGCCAGGAGCCAGGCCGGCGGTCCGGAGGCAGGCTCGGGCTCGGGGGCCGGTGTGGCCGCTGCGGACGGCTGCACCGCTGGGGTGGCGGACTCCGTCGGGTCCAGGTAGGCCAGCATGGGATCCGGGTTCCACGTCGGCGTCACGACGCCCGGCACGTTGAGCGGGTCGCCCTGGGGCGGCTGGCCGTTGATCGCGTTGCAGGGGGTCCGGCCCGGCGCCCGGCGGTCGGCCCGCATGGATGCCAAGATGACGTACTCCGTGCCGCAGTAGACGTAGTCGTCGTCGCCCGGCAACAGCACCGGGTCGACGAGCCCGTCCTTGTAGTCGGCGATCCACTGGGCGCTCGGGAGCCCCTCGGGCGACTTGTCGAGGAGCGGGTTGTCGGTCGAATAGCCCGACGGGTCGTTGGCCACGAGGGCCCGCGGGCTGAAGTTGCCGTAGCCTTCGTTCTCGTTCCATTCGCCCGAGCCGCGGGCCGTGGCGATGAGGGAGGCGACGAGCTGGTTGCCCGTGGCGTCGGGCCAGGCCTGCATCGCGAGGGCCAGCGCGCCGGCGACCATGGGCGCGGCAAAGGAGGTCCCGCCGGCGGCCGGGTCGATGACGGTCAGGTTGCCGTCGGCGTCGGCGACCCGGACGGCGATCGGGTCGCCCGGCGCCATGACCGTCAGCCCGGCGCCGTACTCGGAATACTCGGCGCGGACCCCCGTGGTCAGGCTGTTCGCCCCGACCGCGATGACGCCGTTGGACGCGGCGGTCTGCGTGATTCGGCCGAGTTGGATGTTGATTCCGGACGCGCCCACGTTGCCGGCCGCGGCAACGACCGGGACGTTGGTCAGCGCCGCCCGGGCGATGGCGTAGTCCTGGATGGCGGAGTCCGTTCCGGACAGCGACATGCTGATGATGTCGACCCGGTCGTTGAGCGCCAGGTTGAGGGCGTAGCCGGTGTCGTTAGTGCTGTAGGCAGAGCCCTCGGCTAGGCAGCTCTCGGGCGCCTCGACGCTGCCGTCCGGGAGCGTGTAGACCCTGTACGAGGCCTTGGGCGCCCAGCCCCAGTCGGCGTTGGCGAGGATCGACACAACGGCGGTGGCGTGGTCGGCCTCTCCGGGAACGGCGGGCGCCTCCGGGCAGAGGTCGATGACGGTGATGTCGGCCCCCTGAAGTTCGGGGACCGTCGTATCGATCCGGCTGTCGATGATCCCGATCGTGACGCCGGAGCCGTCGAGGCCCTGGGCCTTGAGGTCGGCCAGGCCGGTGACGTCGACGTACTCCTGGGACGTGATGACGCCGTCGGCGTGGGCTGTCGGGGTCACGCCGACCGCGCCCAGGCATAGAGCCATGACCGCGCTGAGACCGCCGGCCAGTCTGATGGTTGTCTGGTGCTTCATGCGGCGATCCTCCCCAGGTGAAGGCGGTAGTCGGAGAGTGGGGGACGGTGTGGCGTTGTCCACCAGTGTAGGGGTCCCCGTGTGGCAAGATGAGGCCAGCCTGTTGGGAAGGACCTCCGTATGTCTTGGGCTGGCCGGGTGGCCGTGGCTGTTGGCGCCGCGCTGCTGCTCGGCGCGTGTTCGGCCGACCCGCCGAACCACGGCGGGGACACGACCTGCGCCGAGTATGTCGCCCTGGCGGCGGGCGACCGCGAGAAGGCGGTCAAGGCGATGTTGGAGTCACGCGGTGAGGTCAGCAACGACGGCGCCGTCACGCTGGTGTCGGCCTCCGTCTTCCTGTACTGCCAGACGTTGGCCGAGGACACGGACACCATCGCTTCCGTCTACGGCGGGTAACGCCCCCGTTGGTCCCTCCCCACCGCGTCAGCCCGGTGGTATCCCCGTGTCATCCCGACGACAGTCGGGATCTTGAACCTGGGGTTGGTCGAACGAACGGGAAAGATCCCGGCTTTCGCCGGGATGACAAGGGGTATGGGATGACAAGGGGTATGGGATGACAGGGGGCCGGGACGACCCGGGGAGTGGGGTGGCGGAGCGGCCGCCTTACTCTGACAACAGCGCGGCGCCTGCGGGGGTGGGGGTGGCGCGGCGCTTGGCCAGGTGGCCGTAGACCAGCGTGACCAGGATCAGGCCCGCCGCTTGGGTCGCCAGGCCGATGGACCAGGTCGTGGCGGGGTGGACCGGTGTCAGCCAGGTTTCCACCGACCCGACACGCGCGCCGTTCAGCGCCGCGGCCACGCCGACCAGCACGCCGTCGCCGACCAGCGCCGTGACCGCCGCGGCGATGCCCGTCCAGCCGATGACGCCCCGCCGGCTCCGCCCGAGCGTGACGGCGGTGAAGCCGGCCAGCACGACCGTGACCGCGACGACGGCGAACCCCCAGACCGCCCCGGCCGACACACCCGGCTCGCGCCACCAGCGGATCAAGGCGGTCAAGACCGGCTCGCCGGAGGCGACCGCCGGCTCCGGGGCGCCTGGCGCGAGCGGCTCCCGGGCGAGCCCGACGCCCGCCATGAGCACGGTCCACGACGAGGCCACGAGGACGGCCATCATCATCTGGACGCCCGCGCCCCAACTGAAGGGCCACGGGTCCGGCCGCCGCGCCCACTGGGTGGCCACGACGAGGACGTAGCCCGACGTGAACAAGAGGAACGGCCAGGCCAGGAAGTCGAACGACAGCCCGGCCAGGCCGCCGCCCCCAACGCCCTCAACGCCCTCAACGCCCTCAGCACTCCCGCCGAACAGGGCGCCCAGCCACGGCACGTCCCACCGCCACAGCGTCGTCAGCGCGAAACCCGAGGCGAACGCGAGCCCTGTCAGGACGAACGCCAGCCGGGTCAGCCCGCGCGCCCAGCCGCGGACGCCGAGGTGGGCGGCGGCCACGGCCCACGCCATGCCCGCGCCGAGGATCGACAGCCCGGCGACCGCCCCGTGGAGGATGGACCAGCCGGTCGGGCCGGCCTCCCCCAGACCGGTCAGCGCGGCGGCGATGACCGTGACATAGCTCGTGCCCGCGCCGTCGTCCGGGCCCCCGACCGCCACGATCATGCGCGGCCACGTGACCGTAAAGAACACGCCCGCGAACATCGCCAGGCACAACGCGATTTCGCAGTACCGGAGGACCACTCCGCCCTTGCCCGCCGCGCCCCGGCGCCGGTCCGGCGGCGGGGCCGTCAGCGAAGCCGGCAACACGACCGTCGGCTCGGGGGCGCTGACCGACGCGCGATCATGGGCCCCGTCACGCACGGGGTCACGCGACAGGTCAGCCGTCGGTGCACCGTCGGGAGAGCCCGCCCGGAAACCGCCCATCAGGGTTCCAGGCTCCGCGCCAGGCCCGCCGCGAACGCGGCGGCCGCGGCGCGCGTCAGCGGCCCGGGCGTGCCCGTTCCGACCGGCCGCCCGTCCAGCGACGTGACGGCCGTCACGTCGCTGCCGGTCGACGCGATGAAGAGCTCGTCGGCGCCGGCCAGGTCCGCCATCGGCACGGTCGCCTCGACCGCGTCCGTCCACTCCAGCAGCACCTCGCGCGTGATCCCCGCCAGCGGCCCGTCGGACAGCGGCGGGGTGACCAGCCGCCCGCCGATCCCGACGAACACGTTCGACCGCGTCCCCTCGCACAGGTTCCCCGCCGTGTTCGGGAAGATCGCCTCGTCCGCCCCGGCGGCGCGCGCCCGCGCCAGGCTGAGCGCGTTCTCCGCGTACGACGTCGACTTGACCCCCGTCAGCGCGCCCTTCTCGTTGCGCGCCCACGGCAGCGTGATGGCGGCGACGGCGTCGGCCGGCGCGGCGTGGTACGTCACGGCGACCAGCAGGCGCGGCCGCGGCTGAGCCGCCCGGTCCGACCCGATCGGGGCCGTCCCGGCCGTGTACGTGATGCGGGCGATGGAGTGCCCCGAGGGGGCGAGCAGCGTCACGTTCGCCGCCAGCACGGCGGCCACCGCGGCCTCGATCTGGGGCCGGTCGATCGGCGGGAGCCCGAGCGCGGCGACGGAGCGCTCCATCCGGTTGAGGTGGCGGCGGAGGGCGAAGGTGGAGCCGTGGACGACCTTGACGGCCTCGAACACCGCGTCACCCACGGTCACAGCGTGGTCCAGTGCGGCGATAGTGGCGTCCCCGGCCCGGACCAGTTCCCCATCCGCCCACATGACAGCATCGGCATCAGCAAATCCCATGGTGGAGAGCGTAGTGGTCCGGCAGACGGCCATGGGGTCGGGCACGCTGGCTTGGGCCATGGGGTCGGGCAGGTGCAGGCCATGGGGTCTGGCACGCCGGCTTGGGCCATGGGGTCGGGCACGCTGGCTACGGAGCGAGGAACGAGCGACAGCCAGCGGGCCTGACACCGTGGCCTGGCGGGTGAGTCTGCCGCTGCGGCCACGGTGTCAGGCCCCGCGACTGTCGCTCGGTCCTCGCTCCGTAGCCGCGGTGCCAGACCCCATGGCCTGCCTGCTCTTGCCCGACCCCGTGGCCTTGGCCTGTAGACTGCGGTCTTCCCGTCAAGGAGGCATCCATGGACCTCGCAGGCCGCAACTTTCTCAAGGAACTGGACTTCACGCGTGACCAGTGGCTCGAACTGGTCGAGTTGGCCAGCCAACTGAAGGCCGACAAAAAGGCCGGCCGCGAGACCAAACGCCTGACCGGTCGGACCATCGCGCTGATCTTCGAGAAGACGTCGACGCGGACGCGCTGCTCGTTCGAGGTCGCGGCGTACGACCAGGGCGCCCACGTCACGTACCTCGACCCGGCCGGCTCCCAGATCGGCCACAAGGAGTCGATCGCCGACACCGCCCGCGTCCTGGGCCGGATGTTCGACGGCATCGAGTACCGCGGCTTCGGCCAGGCCGTGGTCGAGGAACTCGGCCGCTACGCCGGCGTCCCGGTCTGGAACGGGCTGACCAACGAGTGGCACCCGACCCAGTCCCTCTGCGACACGCTGACCATGATCGAGCACTCCGGCAAGGCGGTCGAGGACATCTCCTTCGCCTACATCGGCGACTCCCGCTACAACACGGGCAACTCGCTCCTCGTGACCGGCGCGCTGCTCGGCATGGACGTCCGCATCGTCGCCCCCAGCGCCCTCCAGAACTGGCCCCACATCATCGACCAGGCCAAGGCCGTCGGCGCCCAGTCCGGCGCGCGCATCACCGTGACCGACGACATCGACCGGGGCGTCGCCGGCGTCGACTTCATCTACACGGACGTCTGGGTCTCGATGGGCGAGCCGAAGGACGTCTGGCTGGAGCGCATCCCGATGCTGCTGCCGTACCGCGTGACGGCGGAGCTGCTGGCCAAGACGGGCAACCCCGACGTCAAGTTCATGCACTGCCTCCCCGCGTTCCACGACCTCAAGACGACCCTGGGCGGCGACATCCTGCGCTCCGCCGGGCTGTCCGACGGCCTCGAGGTCACGGACGAGGTCTTCGAGTCGGACGCGTCGATCGTGTTCGACCAGGCCGAGAACCGCATGCACACGATCAAGGCCGTCCTGGTCGCCACGCTGGGCTAGTCAGGTTCCCTAACCGCGCAGCAGCAGGATCCGCGCCACGATGGCCGCCGCGACCAGCAGCGTGTAGCCGGCCAGCGCCAGCCACTGGTGGCGCGCCCGGTTCCGCCGCGGCATGAAGACGAGGATCGCCGTGATGGCCGCGCCGCCGACGAGGCCGCCGAGATGGCCCTGCCACGAGATCGACTGGATCATGACGAGGGTCATGACGACGTTGATGCCGAGCCAGAGCAGGATCTGGCGGAAGTCCTGGTGGAGGCGGTGGAGGATGACGATGAGCGCCGCGATCAGCCCGAACAGCGAGCCGGAGGCGCCGAGCGTGACGGAGGTCGGCCCGGTCAGCCACAGGACGAGGGCGGAGCCGGTCAGCCCGGCCAGGAAGTAGAGCGCGAGGAAGCGCGCCCGGCCAAGCAGCCGCTCCAACGGCGGCCCGAGGAACCAGAGCGTCAGCATGTTCATGCCGATGTGCATGAAGTTGGCGTGCGTGAAGATGCTCGTCACGACCTGCCAGTAGGCCCCGGCCGCGACGCCGGGCTCGAGCGTGTAGTTGAGGGCCGTGAAGTGGTACGACGCGACGGGGCTGAGGCCGAGGCGGTTGACCCAGACGGACGAGTCGCCGCCGGTCAGGAGGATGAGGAGGAACACGGCCAGGTTGACGCCGATCAGGACGTACGTCGTCAGCTCCGGCCGCGCCGACACGGCCCCGCCGAACGGCCCCTCGTTCTGGCGCGTCCGCTTGGCGAACGCCTGGACGCAGCGCGGGCACTGGAACCCGACCGCCGCCGGGATCATGCACTCGCCGCAGATCGGCTGCCCGCAGCGCCGGCACGTGATCCGCGTGGCCCGGTCAGGGTGGAGGTAGCACATCTCCAGCCGCGGCTCATCAGTCACGCCGACCAAGGATACGCGATGGCCTGTCAGGGGCGTCCGCGCAAGCGATGGCGGTGCTTCGTCACGCCGGGCGCCACGTCCGCCGTCAGGTCGCCGATCGCTTCCCTCAGCGCGGCGGCGAACGCCACGACCGCCGGGTCGGCGCGCAGTTCCTTCAGACTGACGTCACGCCGGGTGAAGTCGATGCGCTCGTCGGAGATGACCCGGCCCGGGCGCGGGCTGAACAACACGACCCGGGTGGCCAACAGCGTGGCCTCCTCGACGGAGTGGGTCACGAACAACACGGTCTTGCCGGTCTCCTTCCAGATCCGGCGGAGCTCCTCCTGGAGGAGCTCGCGGGTGAACGTGTCGAGGGCGGAGAACGGCTCGTCCAGGAGTAGCACGTCGGGGTCGGCGGCCAGGGCCCGGGCGATCTGGGTCCGCTGCTGCATCCCGCCGGACAGCTCGTAGACCTTGCGGTCGGCGAACTCCGCCAGCCCGACGCGCTCCAGCTCGCGGGCGACCAGGGCGGCCCGCTCGGCGGCCGGGACCTTCTGGATCTCGGGGCCGAGCGCGACGTTGCCCGCCACGGTCCGCCAGGGCAGCAGGGAGCTGGATTGCTGGAAGACGACGCCGCGCCGCCGCCCGGGGCCGACGATCTCCGCCCCGCCGAGCAGGACCCGGCCGGTCGTCGGCGGCCTCAGCCCGGCCACGATCTCCAGCAGCGTGGACTTGCCGCAGCCCGAGTGGCCGACCAGGGCGACGAACTCGCCGGCGCTGATCGTCAGGCTGGTCGGGGCCAGCGCCTCGACGGGCGGCGCCCCGGCGGTCCGGTACGTGTGGCCGACCTGGTCGAGGACCAGGTCGGCCACCGGCTGGGTCACTTGACCGCCCCGGCGTACGTCGCCACGACGCAGGCCTTGTAGTCGGCCTCCGGCAGGACGGATGTGATCTGCCCCAGCCCGAGGTTGAACTGGGCGGCGGCGTAGATGTTGTCCGGCACGACCTTGCCGAGGTACGACTCCGACGCCTGGTCGGCGGCCGACACGTAGATGTAGCCGGCCATCTGCGCCTTGGCGTCGTCCGCCGTGATCCCCGCCTCGGCGGCGATGGAGTCGAACGCCTTCTGGTCGCCCGCCAGGATCTGCGCCACGGCGGCCGCCTCCTGGTCGACCCACGTCTGGACGGCGGCCGGGTACTGGTCCGCGAACGCCTTGGTCACGACCGCCAGGTCGTAGGTCTGCTTGCCCTTGGCCGCCATGTCCGCGCTGGACACGAGGATGTGGCCGCCGTCGGCCAGGAGCTCGGCCAGGACCGGGTTCCAGACGTACGCGGCGTCGATCTGGCCCGCCTTCCACGCGGCCAGGATGGCGTCGGGCTCGGAGTCGATGATGTTGACGGACGACTCGTCGACCCCGGCGTCGGCCAGCGCGGCCAGCAG
Source organism: Propionibacteriaceae bacterium (assembly GCA_031272805.1). Taxonomy (GTDB): domain Bacteria; phylum Actinomycetota; class Actinomycetes; order Propionibacteriales; family Propionibacteriaceae; genus WQYJ01. The sequence continues at coordinate 16,406 of JAISTC010000073.1, read as the reverse complement.
CGAGTAGTGGGCCGTCGATGAGAAGGGCGTAGCCACGGTCTTGCCGGCCAGGTCCGCCAGCGACGTGACGGAGCCCGTGACGGCGAGGGCTTCCGCCTCGCCGATGACGTCGTGGATCCACGGCACGATGTACTCGATGCCGCTCGACAAGCCGCGCGAGACCGGCGACGAGCCGACCAAGCCGATGTCGATCGAGCCGGCGGCGATGGCCTGGTTGACGTTGCCGCCGGAGTCGAACAGGTTCCACTCGACGGTCACGTTGTCGCCGAAGGCCGCTTCGAGCAGGCCCTGGTTCTTCACGACGAGGTCCCCGTTGGGGATGATCTGGTAGGCGATCCGAACCTTGGCGGGCAGCTCGGCCGAGGTCGAGCCCGAGCCCGACGAGCAGGCGGCCAGGGGCAGGGTGAGGGTGGCGGCGAGGGTGAGGGCCGTCACGGTGGTCTTGAGTTTCATGATTGCTTCCTTCTGGATCCCGTCATCCGGCGCGGAGGCCGTTTGCGGCCGGAGTCGCAGGATCTGGCGGGCTGGGGTTTCTTGGGTGGGGTGGGGCCGGTCAGGCGCGTCCCTTCCACGGCGCCACGCGCCGCTCGAGGGCGCGCAGCAGGCCGTCGGAGGCCACGGCGACCAACCCGATGACGATGATGGACAAGATGGCGATGTCGGCGCGGAGTTCCTTCTGGGAGGCCCACGCCAACCCGCCGAGGCCGGGGAGGCCGTTGACGGTTTCGGCGGCCACGATCGTGGTCCAGGCGAAGCTGGACGAGAGGCGGATGCCCGTCATGATGTCGCCCGCCACGGACGGCAGCACGACGAGCCGGACCATCTCGAACCGGCCCGCCCCGAGGACGAGCACGGCGTTGACCCGCTCGTTGCGCACCCCCGCGACGCCCGCCGCCGTCGCCACGGCGATCGGCGCGAACGACGCCAGGAAGAGCAGCCAGATCTTCGACGTGTCGCCGATGCCGAACCACAGGATCAGCAGCGGGTAGTAGCCGAGCGGCGGCAACGCCCGGATGAACTCGAGGATGGGCCCGAACGCCCAGTCGACCGCGCGGACCAGGCCGAGCGCCAGGCCGAGCGGGATGCCGACCAGGACGCCGAGGCCGAGGCCTTCGAGGACGCGCCGGAAGCTGTTCCAGAGGTGCACCCAGAGGTACGAGCCGAGCAGGCCGTCACGGCTGCCGTGGCTCGTGACGGACTCCCAGAACGCCTGCGCGACCTTGAGCGGGGTCGGCAGGAGCATGGACGGCGCCCGCGTCACGAGGGCGACGAGCCACCACAGCGCGATGGCCGTCACGCCGACGAGGAGCCCGCCGTACCAGCGGCGCGTGCCCGCGCCGGTCTCGGCGGCCTTGAGCCGGCGGTCGATCCAGCCGACGCGGCGGCCCTCCGTGGGCACGGTGGAAGACAACAGGGTCATAAACGCATCCTTCCGCGAGGGGGAGGCCCGGCGGCGGACACGGAGGCAGGGCCACAGCCTTGCCGGACGGTCCAGGTGGGGTCAAGCCACCGGGCCGTTTCTTGACCGGACGTTAAGCCACGGGGTCGGAGCCATGGGGTCGGGCACTGTGGCTACGGAGCGAGGCACGAGCGACAGCCACAGGGCCTGACACCGTGGCGCACCTGGCGAGTCTTCCCCTGGTCGGCCACGGTGTCAGGCCCGCTGGCTGTCGCTCGTGCCTCGCTCCGTAGCCAGCGTGCCCGACCCCCTGGCCATGGCTCGTGCCTCGCTCCGTAGCCAGCGTGCCCGACCCCCTGGCCTGACCCCTTGGCCTCGGCCTCACAGCGGGAACGGCAGGGCGCCTACCTGGCTGAAGCCGTCCAGGCAGGCGGCGATGACCGAGCCCAACACCAACCACGGGCCGAAGGCGAACCGCCGGCTCCGCCGGATCAGCGCCCACAGGATCCCCAGCAGGCACGCCGCGATGAGCCCCAGGAAGATCGGCGACCAGCCCAGCAAGCCGAGACACCAGCCGCAGATCGCGACCAGCTTGACGTCCCCGAAGCCGAGGGCACCGCCCGACGCGAAGTGGACGGCCAGGAACAGCCCACCCGCCCCGAGCGCGCCGGCCACCGCCGGCAGCCAGGGCGCGGACTGCGTGACGATCAACCCCGCCCCGACGGCCAGCGCGTACAGCGCGACCCAGCCCTGGACCTTGTCCGGGAGCCGCGCCACGTCCAGGTCGACGGCCGCCAGCCACGCCCCGGCCGCGGCGAACGGCAGCCAGAGGATGAGCGACTGCCAGCCCTCGTGGGCGAACGCGACGGCCAGCGCGAACCAGGCCAGCCCCAGCATGACGGGCACCCACCAGCGGCTCCCCGGGTGCGGCCGGTCGCGCTCGTCGTCGCGCGGGCCGATGATCCGGTAGTCGAGGCGGTTGAGGCTCGTGCGCAAGCCGAGGCCGATGAGGAACCCGGTCACGCCGAGGCCGATCAAGCAGCCGATGATCAGTCCGCGCATGGGGTCTCCGGGGGGCGGCAGGGGGAATTGGTCATGTCCTCGTCGTGTTCAGGGGTGTGCAGGTGGCCTTGGTCGTGGGGTGGTGCCCCTACCCTAGCGCGTCCGGGGTGTCCCCGCGCGACACATCTCTTCAGGCGTGGGCTCAGGCGTAGACCCGCGGCACGCGCGCCGCTACCGCGCACAGCACCTCGTACGGGATCGTCCCGACCAGCCCGCCCAGCTCGTCGGCCCCGATCCGCTCCGCGCCGTCCGCCCCGATCAACGTCACGCGGTCGCCGGGCGAGGCGCTCGCCGCCGGCCCCAGGTCGACCATGAACTGGTCCATGCAGACCCGCCCGACCTGGGGGTAGCGCCGCCCGCCGATCAGGACGGTGGACTTGTTGGAGAGGCCCCGGAAGTAGCCGTCGCCGTAGCCGACGGGGATGGTCGCGATGACCGTGTTCTCGGGCGCCGCCCACGTCCTGCCGTAGCTGACGGTCTCGCCGCGCCGGATCGGCTTGACCGCCGACAGGTGGCTGATGAGCGACAAGACCGGCTCGACCGTGACCGTCTGGAGCGCCGCCGGGTCGGGGTAGTAGCCGTAGCTGAGGATGCCGGGCCGGACCAGGTCGCCCCAGGCGTCCGGGTGGGCCAGGACGGCGCCGGAGTTGGCGGCGTGGACGAGCGGGACGCGCCGGCCGAGCCGGTCGAAGATGGCGGCGACGGCCGTGGCGAAGCGCTCGAGCTGGAGGTCCGTGAACTCGTCCTCGGCGGGGGTGTCGGACACGGCCAGGTGGGTGAAGATGCCTTCGAGGGTGACGTGGTCCGCCGCCTCGGCGGCGGCCGCCAGCTCGGCGGCGCCCCGGGGTTCGACGCCGACGCGGCGCATCCCCGTGTCGACCTTGAGATGCAGGTTCGCCGTCACGCCGGCGCGGGCCGCGGCGGCCGACGCGGCCTCGACCTGGGCGACCGTGGCGACGGCCAGGCGCAGGCCCGCGGCGACGGCCGTGTCGACGTCGGCCGGGGCGGCGGGGGACAGCTTGAGGATGGGCCGGTTGACGCCGGCGCGGCGCAGCGACAGGCCCTCGGCCACCGTGGCCACGCCGAACCAGTCGGCCCAGTTGTTCTCCTGGGCGGCGCGCGCCACGGGGATCAGGCCGTGGCCATAGGCGTTGGCCTTGACGGGCAGGAGGATGGGCCGGTTGGTGTGCGCCCGGATGGCGGCCAGATTGCGCCCCAGCGCGGCCAGCTCCACGCGCGCGAACGTCTCCGACTCAGCCATGAGCCAACTATAAAGGCCGAGGTGTCGGGCGAGGCCGAGGTGTCGGATGCCGCGGCCTTGGCGACGAAGGAGCCCGGGCGGCGGCATCCGATACCTCGGCCGGTGGAGTTGTCTCTCGGCCGGTGGAGTTGTCTTCTGTCGGCCGCGGTATCAGGTGCCCCCGCCCGGGCTCGTTCCTCGCCAAGGCGGGGGCGCCTGACACCTCGGCCTGCGGGTGCCCGACCCCATGGCCGGCCCAATCGCGCCGCCGGGCGGCGTGGCTCACCGGGGTTCGCCCGCGGGTCGCCTACCTTGGCGGTTGTGGACACCACCGGCCTGATCTTCGTTGTCGTGGTCGTGGCGTGGCTCGTGTATCTCCTGCCGCATCACCTGGCCGGGAAGACGCCCGCGACGCCCGACGACGACGCCGGGCCCGTGCCCACGGAGTTGACCGTGACCCTCCACAAGGGCACCCCCAAGCCCGTCGACCCGTTCCCCGAGGAGTCGACCGAGGACCTGCTGGGCGCGCTGTTCGACCTGCCGGTCTCGACGGAGCTGATCCGGCGGGCCCAGAAGCGCGAGCTGCGGCTGATGGCCCAGCGCTCCGCCCGCGCCCGGCGCCGCTCGCTGACGGCGGGCGTGCTCGTGGCGCTCGTCGCCCTGGGCGTGTACCTGGCCGGCCTGACGAGCTGGGTCACGCCCGCCGTGGCCGGGGGCGCGCTCGTACTCGGCGTCGTCCTGGCCCGCTGGAACGTCGTCCGGGTCCAGCGCAAGCTCGACCGGCTGCGCCAGTCCATCGACCGGGGCGAGGACGAGCTGACCGTGCCGATCTACATCGAGACGGAGCTGTCGGCGGAGGCCGACCGGGAGGATTCCATCGACCTGACCCAGGCCATCGGCGAGGCGCAACTGTCCTTGTGGGACCCGCTGCCCGTGCCGGCCGCCACGTACGTGTCGAAGCCGCTCGCCCCGCGCACCATCCGCACCATCGACCTGGCCACTCCCATCCCGCCCCAGCCCGTCCCCGTCGTGACGGCCGAAGGACCGGGCAACCCGGACCGCCCGGAGGAGTGGACCGAAGAAATCAGCGAAGCGGTGTAAGGCCTACGCCTTCTTCTGGCGTTCCCGCCACACGTAGACGGCGATCGTGCCGGCCAGGATGGCCAGCGTGATCCACAGCAGGTAGCGCGCGATCAGGTTGACGATGTCGACGACCGGCTGGCCGATCCACCAGCCCAGCGCCAGGTACACCGCCTGGAGCACGAGCGAGCTGGCCAGGACGGGCACGAGGAACCGGCCCAGGCTGATGCCGGCCATGCCGATAGCGGCGAAGACGATGGGCATGGGGAACGGCAGGGGCAGGAACGTCAGGACGACGGCCAGCGGCCAGATCCGCTGGGCCACGCGGACGGCCCGGGCGGCGCGCTTCTGGGACCGCTCCGTCTGGCCGCCCCAGAGGTCCAGGATGCCCTGGCCCCAGAGGTGCCCGGCCCACCAATAGACCCACGACCACTTGACCAGCGACACGGCCGCGACGACCCAGACCACCGCGATGAACCACCACGGGTCCCCGTCGACCCGCGCGAACGCGCCCGTCGCCACGACGGAGCTGCGCCCGCCCGTGATGACGGCGGCCGCGGCGGGCGACCAGGTGATGAGCCGGGGCCGGAGCACGACGACGAGGATCGTGTAGACGCTGATGACCATGATCAGCGCCCAGCAGGCGATGTCCTTCTTGGTCGGCGAGTGGCTCCACGGCAACCCGGCCGTCGGGTCCGACGTTTCAGGGCGGTCGGCACCGGTCTCGGTCTCGCCCGCCCCGGGGGCCCCGGAGTCGGTCACGTCGTCAGCCACGCGCCCAACCGTACCCTGCCGCCCGGGCCGCCGCGTCCGCGTGACGTTCGTCACATTGTGACAGGCAACCCTTCTGGGGCTTGAAACGATCGCGTACCCTCTCCACCAAGTTCCGTGAGACGCTGAACGGTCATTCAGCGGTCCTCACGGTCTCGGATAAGAAAAAGGGGCACCCCGCCTCTTGACCTGGAGAGGGGACGTGACAGACTGTCCTAGCGGATGTCTGGAAACATCCAGCCTCTACCACTAAGGATCGTCGGGCACGTACCGCCCGTGGAAAGGTGAAAATCGACATGGCTAATGTCACGTATCAGGACGCCACCCGCGTCTACCCCAACTCGGATCACCCGGCCGTAGACCGCCTCAACCTCGAGATCGGCGACGGCGAGTTCATGGTCCTGGTTGGCCCGTCCGGCTGTGGCAAGTCCACATCCCTCCGCATGCTGGCCGGCCTCGAAGAGGTCAACTCCGGCAAGATCTTGATCGGTGACCGGGACGTCACCGACCTCCCCCCCAAGGACCGTGACATCGCCATGGTCTTCCAGAACTACGCCCTGTATCCCCACATGACGGTGGCCGACAACATGGGCTTCGCGCTCAAGATGCAGAACGTGCCGAAGGCCGAACGGCAGGAGCGCGTGCTCCAGGCCGCCAAGCTGCTGGGCCTTGAGGACTTCCTCAACCGCAAGCCGAAGGCCCTGTCCGGCGGCCAGCGCCAGCGCGTCGCCATGGGCCGCGCCATCGTCCGCCAGCCGCAGGTGTTCCTCATGGACGAGCCGCTGTCGAACCTCGACGCCAAGCTCCGTGTCGCCACCCGGACCCAGATCGCCGCGCTGCAGCAGCGCCTCGGCGTCACGACCGTCTACGTCACCCACGACCAGGTCGAGGCCATGACGATGGGCGACCGCGTGGCGGTCATGAAGGACGGCATCCTCCAGCAGGTCGATTCGCCGCTGTCCCTGTACGACAAGCCCGGCAACCTGTTCGTGGCCGGCTTCATCGGCTCGCCCGCGATGAACCTCATCGAGGGCAAGATCACGGAGGGCGGCGTGCAGATCGGCGACTACGTCCTGCCGATCGAGAAGTCCATCCTCGACAAGGCCAAGGGCGAGGACACCCTGACCGTCGGCATCCGCCCGGAGGCCTTCGAGGTCGCCGACAAGGGCATCGCCGTCGACGTGTCGATCGTCGAGGAACTCGGCGCCGACACGTACCTGTACGGGACGCTGGCCGGCCTGTCCGACGACGCCAAGGTCAACGCCCAGCAGATCGTCGCCCGGACCTCCGCCCGCCACGCGGGCAAGGCGTCCGGCTCGGTCCGCCTGGCCGCCGATCCCGACCAGCTGCACGTGTTCTCCAACGCGACGCAGCAGAGGATCTCGTAGTTCCGTTCATTCGATCCGTCACGCGCTCCGCGAGTCCGCGGAGTCCAGGACTGAGCCGGGGGGCCGCTCCCATGGGGGCGGCCCCCCGCCTGTCCGGCCCGCGCGACCGTGACGGGCTGGTGGCGGACCGCGTGACGGGTTCGTGACGTATTAAGCCAGAACTGCGTGCCCCAACACTGGTTCTTTCACAAAGGGATGGGAGAATCACCCTCGTGCCACGCTTCATATCGGCGAAGCCCGACTCGCGGTTGATCCCGCTGCCGTGGGAGACCCCCCTGGCGGAATGGCCGGTCGACCTCCTGGTCGCGCTGCCGCGCGGCCTGTCGCGCCACGTCGTGCGGTTCATCAAGGTCGGCGACTCGGTCTACGCGGCCAAGGAGGTCATCTCCCACCTGGCCGAACACGAGTACCGCCTGCTCCACGACCTCATGCGCCTCGGCACGCCGTCGGTCGAACCGGTCGGCATCATCACGGAGCGCGGCTCGGTCGGCGGCATCCCCCTCGACCCCGTCCTGATCACGCGCCACCTCCAGTTCTCGCTGCCGTACCGCTCGCTGTTCTCGCCGGGCGTGCGCCAGGAGACCGTGTCGCGCCTGCTCGACGCGATGGTCGTCCTGATCGCGCGGCTCCACCTGATCGGCTTCAAGTGGGGGGACGTGTCGCTCTCGAACATCCTGTTCCGGCGTGACGCCGACACGTTCGCCGCCTACCTGGTCGACGCCGAGACCGGGGAGCTCCACACCCATCTGTCCGACGGCCAGCGGGCCGAGGATCTCGACATCGCGCGGACCAACCTGTACGGCGACTTCCTCGACCTCAAGACCGGCGGGCTGTTGCAGGAGGACCTCGACCCGATGCAGTTGGTCGAGACGATCCGGACGCGCTACGACGAGCTGTGGCACGAACTGACGGGCGTCGAGGAGTTCTCCGGCGACGAGCTGGGCCGGATCGAGAACCGCGTGCGCCGCCTCAACGCGCTCGGCTTCGACGTGGCCGAACTGGACATCCAAACCGACGCCGACAAAGAGACGATCCGCATCCAGCCGATGGTCGTCGACGCCGGCCACCACTCCCGCCGCCTCATGCGGCTGACCGGCCTCGACACGGAGGAGAACCAGGCCCGCCGCATCCTCAACGACCTCGACACGTACCGCTGGCGGACCGGCCAGAGCCACGTCGACGAGGCGGTCGTGGCCCACGACTGGCTGACCAACGTGTTCGAGCCCGTCATGGAGGCCGTGCCGCAGGAGCTCCGGGCCAAGCGGGAGCCGGCCCAAATCTTCCACGAGGTCCTCGACTACCGCTGGTACCAGGCGCAGCGGGAGTGCCGCGAGGTGCCGATCATCGAGGCCGCCCACGGCTACGTCCACGACGTCCTGGCGGCCCTCCCGGACGAGGAGATGAACCCGGAGCTGCTCGTCCCCGTGGTCGAGAACCGCCGCCTGGTCAACCCATACGACCCGTCGATGGGCTACGTCGAGGAGGGCGAAGAACCCCCCCACGACCCCTGGGAAGACGGCGTCGAGGAAGCACCCGCCGCCCCCGCAGTCCTAGACATGTCCACCCTGCTGAAGGCCAAGAAGTAGAGGTCAGGCCAGGGGGTCGGGCACGCTGGCTACGGAGCGAGGCACGAGCGACAGCCAGCGGGCCTGACACCGTGGCCGGACCAGAAGAAGACTCCCTGCTGCGCCATGGCTCGCCCGGCGCGTGACGTTGGCTGCACTACGCTAGCCGGGTGACGTTCACGCTCTATGACTCGGCTCTGGGCCGACAGGTTGACCTTGTTCCGCTGGTCCCTGGCGAGGTGTCGATTTACTGCTGCGGCATGACGGTGCAGTCCGCGCCGCACCTGGGGCATATCCGCAAGGAGGTTGTCTTCGACGTCCTGCGGCGCTGGCTGACGTGGTCCGGGTACAAGGTCAACTTCGTCGTCAACATCACGGACATCAACGAGAAGATCGTCGCCAAGGCCGCCGCCGAGGGGCGGACCTGGTTCGCCCACGCCTACATCTTCGAGCGTGAGTTCCGCAAGGCCGCGACGTTGCTGGGCTGCCTCGCGCCGACGTACGAGCCGCGCGCCTCCGGCACGATCACGGAGCAGATCGAGTTGGTCGAGGCGATCCTGGCCAACGGCCACGCCTACGTCGCCGACGACGGCTCCGGCGACGTCTGGTTCGACGTCCGGTCCTGGCCCCACTACGGCGAGCTCAGCCACCAGGACGTGGCCGACATCGGCCAGGACGCCTCCGAGGACGTGGCGGACATCGGAGTGGGGGCCGCGGCGGCCGACGGCCTCCGCGCCAAGCGCGACCCGCGTGACTTCGCCCTGTGGAAGGGCTACAAGGAGGGTGAACCGGTCACGATGACCTGGCCGTCGCCGTGGGGGCGCGGCCGGCCGGGCTGGCACTTGGAGTGCTCGGCGATGTCCGGCAAGTACCTGGGCGCCGCGTTCGACATCCACGGCGGCGGCATCGACCTCAAGTTCCCCCACCACGAGAACGAGCTGGCCCAGTCGCGGGCGGCCGGGCGGCCCTTCGCCCACCACTGGATGCACAACAACTTCCTGACCGACCCGCAGGGCGAGAAGATGTCGAAGTCGCTCGGCAACGTGCTGGGCGTGGTCGAGGTCGTGGCCCGCCACAGCGCCCGCGCCGTCCGCGCCTACATCCTCGCCCCCCACTACCGCTCGCTCATGGAGTTCACGGACGAGGCGGTCGAGGAGGCGGCGGCCGGGTTGGCGCGGATCGACTCGTTCGTCGAGCGGGCCGCCGAGCGGGTGGGCGCGGTCACCCCCGCGCGGACGTTCGACCCCATGACGGGGGAGCTGCAGGATGCGGCGACGCCGGACGGCCGCGACGGGTCGCTGCCCGACAAGTTCGCCGCCGCGCTGGACGACGACCTGGGGACCCCGGCGGCGATGGCCGCACTGCACGAGGCCGTGCGCGAGGGCAACAAGGCGTTGGACGCGGGCGACGCCGCGGCCGTCCAGGTCACGCTGGCGCAGGTCCAGAACATGCTGGCGGTCCTGGGGCTCTGGAAGGACGACCCGCTGTGGCAGGGCGGGGCGGCGGCCGACGAGTGGCGCCCGGTGGCCGACGCGCTGATCGCGGCGCTGCTGGAGCAGCGCCAGGCCGCCAAGGCGGCCAAGGACTGGCCCACGGCCGACCGGCTGCGCGACCAGTTGACGGCGGCCGGCGTGACGATCGAAGACACCCCCACCGGCCCCCGCTGGACCAGGGGGTCGGGCGCGGGAGCCTGAGACCTCGGCCGGAGCGGCGCCTGACAGCTCGGCCCCGGCGGAAGCCGGACCCGCCAGGTGAGGGGGATCCGCGCGGACCTGGCGGACCCGGGCCGGGGGAAGGTCAGGCGGGCGCGGCGACGGGCTCGGCCACGGCGTGACCGAGCAGCCGCGAGAGCGCCTTGTAGATGACTCCGAGTAGGAGGCAGCCGCCCAGCGCCACGGGGGTCAGCAGGACCATGTAGACGTAGGGGATGGGCACGAGGTTGTGGAGCGCGATGAGGATCGCGGCGCCCTCCGGGTTGAACAAATAGAAGTAGTTGGCGTTGGGGTCGAGCCAGGCGCGAAACGCGAGGTCGAGGGGGAGGATCGCCGTGGCCAGGAGGAGGAGGTGGCCGACGGCGCGGAAGGCGTCGCGGTAGCGGGGGGTGTAGAGGCCGAGAGTGGCGAGGAGAACGCCGAGGATGGCGTTCATGGAGTGGACGCCGTAGAAGCCGATCGAGGGGAGGGAGAAGACGGGGTGGCCGATGTAGACGGGGACGGGCGACGTCAGAGTGAGGAGGCCGGAGAGGACGCCGGGGTAGAAGCAGAAGGCGCGGAGCCAGGCGGTCGGGCGGCCCCAGTCGAACAGGTAGGCGGGGATGAGGCCCCAGGCGACGAGGTTGCACAGGTGGAACGGGAGGTTCTGCAACAGGACGACCTCGGGCACGTTCGGGTCGAGGATCGAGTTGAACGTGAAGGTCGTGTAGAGGACCACGTTGGCGGCGGCCACGGCGGCCAGGACGCGGCGGCGGAGGAGCGGCGGCCGGCGCCGGAGGAGGAAGTGGAGGGCCAGGCCGATCAGCGCCATGACGCCCAGGAAGCCGAACCACGGGCCATTGAACGGAACGACGGACACTGCTTCACCTCCCCACCGCTCCTCGTGATGCTACCGCGTGATTCAGGTCACGCCGACCGTGCCGCCCAGCGTGGCCTTGACGGAATTGGGTCTTTCCTTGCGTCCCGAATGGGGACGGTTGGTGTGCTAGGATTCGGGCCATGACGACGACATTCCCACTGGACAACAGCCTCGAAGGCAGCGTCTTCGCCCTGCGGCGGTCGACCAGCGCCCAGGCCCGGCGGACCGTCCGGCGCCTCGTCGACGCGGGCGTCAGCCTACGCCGGATCGCCGCGCTGACCCGGCTGTCCCGCTCGACCGTCGGCCGCCTCGCCCAGGCCACGGCCGCCGAGCCCGAGACCGACCCCGCCGTGACCGCGTGGATGACGACGCCCAACGAGGACATCCCGGACGGCGAGGTCTGGAAGTACTACTCGACCTCCATCCTCTACGACACATTCTTCGAGACCGGCGGCAACCTGCTCGGCCGTTACATCGCGCTGCGCGCCAGCGCCGCGACGGAGGAGGAGCGCCAACTCTGGTCGAGCCTCATCCGGGAGGTCCGGCAGACGCGCGAGGCCGTCGACATCGACGACCGGGCGGCCATGATCCGGCTGGTCGAGGAGTGGCGGGCCGAGCTGCGCGACCTGAGAAGGCTCTGACTATGGAGTTCGTCTACGACGTGGCCGAGGCCCGGCTGGAGGAGATCTGGCAGACGGCGATCCGCCCGGATGTCTTCGCGGCCGCGGCGGCCCACCCCCAACCAGTCCTCGTCCTCGTCGGCGCCCAGCCGGGTTCCGGCAAGACCCGGGCCGTCGGCGCGGCCCGGCGGCGCCACCCGGACCAGGCGTTCGTCCGGCTCGACACCGACGACATGCGCCGCTACCACCCCGACTTTGCCCAACTGGCCCTCGAACCCGACCCGCTGGCCATGCCGGAGGCGACGGCCGAGGCCGCGGGCTGGTGGACGCGCCGATCCATCCGCCACGCCATCGAGTCGCGCTACCCCGTCATCCTCGAGGGCACGTTCCGCCGCCTCAGTGTCCCCAGCGGCTCGGCCCGCGACTTCGCGGCGGCCGGCTACACCGTCGAGGTCCTGGCGCTGGGGGTGGCGGAGAAGATCAGTTGGGCGGGCTGCGTCGCCCGCTACCTCAACGCCCTGGCCAACCCGGACCCCGAAGATGTCCCGCGCTGGGCGCCGGTCGAGATCCATGACGCCGCCTTCCGGTCAATGCCGGGGGTGGCCCAAACGCTGGCGGACAGCGACGATGTCGAACGCGCCGTCGTGACGGACCGCGATGGCGTCGTCCACCACGACTCGGCGGCCGCCGCCAACCCCTTGGCCGACGTGGCCGCGGCCATCAACGAACTCCGCGCCCATCCCGGGTCGGCGGCCCTGGACATCCTCGCCAGCGACTTGGCCCGCATCCGCCGCCAGGCCGCCCACTTGCCGCTGGCCGATGTCGTGCTCGAGGGCCTGCGGCACTTGGAGGACCTGGCCGCGGCCGTGGACCAGGCGTGACGTTGCCCTGGCTCGGAACTACGTCAGGCGCGTCACGCGTGACCCGTCACGCGGCCGCCAGCGCCACCGCCGCCCGCGTCAGTTGCTCGATCTCGGCGAAGGCGCCCGCCGCGATCTTGTCCCGGGGCGCCATCCAGGACCCGCCGACCGCCGCCACGGACTGGATGGCCAGGTAGCTGGCCAGGTTGGCCGGGCCGATGCCGCCCGTCGGCACGAACTTCAGGTCCGGGAACGGCCCGCCCAACGCCTTGATCGCCGCCGCGCCGCCGGACGTCTCCGCCGGGAAGAACTTGAGCGTGGAGAGCCCCAGTTCGAGCGCCGCCTGGATTTCGGTGGCCGTGACGGCGCCGGGCAGCGCCACGGTGTCACGTTCGATGCACCTCTCGACGACCGCCCGGCTCAGCCCTGGCGACACGACGAACCGCGCGCCGGCGTCGACGGCGCGGTCGACCTGCGCGGGCGTGACGACGGTGCCGGCGCCGACGAGGAGGCCGTCGACCGCGGCCATCCGCTCGAGCGCCGCGGCGCCGGCGGCCGTGCGGAACGTGACTTCGGCGACGGGCAGGCCCCCGGCGACGAGCGCGTGGGCGAGCGGGAGGGCGGCGGCCGGGTCGTCGACGACGAGGACGGGGACGAGCCGGCAGGCCGTCAACGCGGCGAGGACGCAGTCAGTTGCGGCGGTTTCAGCGGGCGACACGGGCGGACCCTCCTTGGGCGAGTTTCTTGACCTCGGCGAGCGTCGCCATGCTGGTATCGCCGGGCGTCGTCATGGCCAGCGCGCCGTGGGCGGCCCCGAGGTTGACCGCGACGTCCAGCGGCTCGCCGGCCAAGAGCCCGTAGATCAGGCCGGAGGCGAAGGAGTCGCCGCCGCCGACCCGGTCGAGGATTTCCAGCCCGTCGCGCTGGACCGCCTGGACCACGCCGGTCTCCGGGCTCCAGGCCAGCGCGCCCCAGTCGTTGACCGTAGCCGAGCGGACCGTCCGGAGCGTCGTGGCGATGACCTGGAAGTTGGGGTACGCGGCCGCGACTTCGCTGATCATGGCGCGGTAGGAGTCGATCGGGAGCGCGCTGAGGTTGACGTCAACGCCCGTGACCGCGAAGCCGAGGGCGGCCGTGAAGTCCTCCTCGTTGCCGATCATGACGTCGACCTCGCGGGCGATGGCCCGGTTGACCTCCTGGGCGCGGGCCTGGCCGCCGACCGCCTGCCACAGGCTCGGCCGGTAGTTCAGGTCGTAGCTGACGACCGTCCCGGCCGCCCGGGCGGCCCGGCAGGCGGCGAGGACCGTGGCGGCGGAGGTGTCGGAGAGGGCGGCGTAGATGCCGCCGGTGTGGAACCAGCGGGCGCCGGCCGTGGCGAACAGGCCGTCCCAGTCGACGTCCTCGGGCCGCAATTGCGAGGCGGCGGTCAGGCCCCGGTCGGACACTCCGACCGCGCCGCGGACGCCGAAGCCGCGCTCCGTGAAGTTGAGGCCGTTGCGGACCGTCCGGCCGACGCCGTCGAAGGGGACCCAGCGGAGGTAGCGGGTGTCGACGCCGCCGGCCAGGATGAAGTCCTCGACCAGGCGGCCGACCTCGTTGTCGGCCAGCGCCGTCACGATGGCCGCCCGCCCTCCGAACGCCCGCCGGAGGCCGCGGGCCACGTTGTACTCGCCGCCCCCTTCCCAGGCCCGGAACGACCGGGCCGTGCGGATGCGGCCCTCGCCGGGGTCCAGGCGCAACATGACTTCCCCGAGGGCGACGATGTCGAACGTGACATCGGCGGCCGGGCGGATCGCAAGTGTCATCGTGACTGCCCTTCTGCGCTGTCGGCGCCGTCTGCGCTGTCGGCGCGCGGTTCGCCGCGCAGGATCGACGTCATCTTCTTGCCCCGGGCGACCTCGTCGATGAGCTTGTCGAGGTAGCGGATCTTCTGCATCAGGGGGTCCTGGATGTCCTCGACGCGGTGGCCGCAGATGACGCCCGTGATGAGGTGGGCGTTCGGGTTGAAGCGCGGGGCCTGGGCGAAGAATGCCTCCAGGTCACGCCCGTCCGCGATGGCGGCGGCCAGGCCGGCGTCGTCGTAGCCGGTCAGCCACTGGATGACCTGGTCGAGCTCAGCCCGAGTGTGGCCCTTGCGCTCGACCTTGGCCAGATACACCGGATACAGCCCGCCGAACGGCATAGCAAACACGCGCGCAGAATCCACGGGGCCCACCTCCTTCGGTGCTGCCCCAGATTCTGCCAGGCCGGGGGTGGCGCTGTCAGCCCTTGATCCCGCCCGCGGCGACGAGCGCGTCGGCGAACGCCTGAGTGGCCTCGCGGACGTCCTTCTCCCGCCTGACGGCGCCGACCACGCCGATCCGCTGGCCCAGTTGCCCACCCCAGCCGACGGAGACCGTGTACTTCTTCCCGCCGATCATGAGGAAGACGCTCTGGCCGCGCGTCATCTTGGCGGCCTTGACCTCGACCGTGGTGGCCGGCGCCTGGACCAGGACCTGGCCGTCCGTGCCCAGCAGGGTCAGGACGCCGTCGCTAATCGTGACGGCGCCATGTTGGGCCAGCGGCACCAGGCCCCCCAGCCCGCCGCCGATCTGAACTTCTTCGCCGCGATACTCGTCCGACATGGTTGTTCCCTTCGCGTCCCGGGCTGGGGACGCGGCCATCGACGGAGTCCGATAGCGCTACGGGCGGCCCAGCGCAGGATGGCGCCCACCTTAGTGCAGGGTCACGCTCCCAGGTTCAGCCACAGCGCCGGGCGGACGCCGCCGCCGGCCGCCGCGACGGGGCCGCCACCGCCATGCAGGGAGCCGCCGGGGCTGACGTCGGCCGCGAGCACGGGGGCGCCGCCGGGGGAACGCAGCCACCACCAGGCGCTGGCGCCGTCCTCGTCGCGGGCCGAGAGCCGGGCATCGCCCAGCCCGCCGCGCAGGCGCACCTCGCCCCAGTCGACCTCCCACTGGCCGGCCAGGTAGCCGGCCGCTTCCCGCTGGCTCAACAGGAAGACCCGGTCCGACGTCGCTGGGCCGCCCGGCGTCCCCCACGTCGGGTTGTCCTCGTTGTCGACGGCCGCCTCGGCGACCCGGTCGACGACCGCCTTGCCCAAACCGGCCAGGAACTCGGAGTTGAGCCAGGCCCGCAGGTCGCTGTCCGCCCAGACGACGGCTTCGTCCGCGCGGTGGTACGGCCCGCGGCCCACCACGCCGTCGGCCAGCAACAACGCCCGCCGCGTCCCGGGGTCCCCGTCGACGGCCAGGACCCGCCACGTCCAGCCGCTCAGTTCCACGGCCAAGCCGGTGTCCCGCCACGCCGACCGGCTCGGTTCCGGCGCCGAGTCCAGAATCGCCGTCATGACCGCCTGGACCGCCGCCTCGGATGACCGTTCGGGCGCCTTGTAGCGGACGAGGCCAGTCACGTCGACCGTGCGCTGCGGCACGCCGCCGGCCGGCCGCCCGCCGCGTGACGGCGCCGGGGGGATCTCCTCCGGCCGCTCGGCCGCGTCGCCGGGCGGCGCCGCCGCCCGCTCCTCGGCCGGCCCCGGGCGTGACCGCGGACCCCGCTTCGGCCCGCCCGGCGCGCCCTTCTCCGCCTGGCCGCCGCCCGCGGATCCGGCCAGCTTGAAGTACGCCTCGGCCAGATCCCGGTCGATGACCAGCCCAGCCGCCTCGATCTGGCTCCGCACGTGGTCGATGTAGCGCCGGCCCTGGCCCTGGAAGACGATCTCGCGGACTGTGGCGTCCAGCGGGTCGCCGTCGTAGGTCGACAGCAGCGATTCGAGGAGGCCGGGTCGGTCGTCGTGGTGGCGGCGGAGGTAGTCGAACGCGGCGCGGTAGCAGGTCTTGAGCGGCGCCAA
>JAISTC010000016.1 GCA_031272805.1 Propionibacteriaceae bacterium | reverse complement strand
GGCTGGCGGGCCGCCGTCGAACACGTCCGCCAGGGCCTGCGCGACGCCGTCGCCGGCGCCCACCCCGACCAGGCCGCCCTGCTGCCCGCGCTCGTCGTCGGCGACACCACGCTGATGTCGGCGACCCTGAAACAGGACTTCAAGGCCACCGGCCTGACCCACCTGACCGCCGTCTCCGGCGCCAACCTGACGATCCTGCTGGCGTTCCTGCTCGGCTGCGCCCGGGCCGTCGGCGTCCGCGGCCGCGTCCTCAACGTCATCGCCCTGGCCGGCGTCGCCGCCTTCGTCGTCCTCTGCCACTCCGAGCCGAGCGTGCTGCGCGCCGCCGCCATGGGCCTGGTCGGCCTGGCGGCCCTCGGTCACTCCGCCCGCCCCGGCCTCGGCCTGCGCCACCTCTGCGCCGCCGTCATCGCCCTCGTCTGGATCGACCCCTGGCTGGCCTGTTCGTTCGGCTTCGCCCTGTCGGTCCTGGCCTGCGCCGGCCTCCTCGTCTGGGGCCGCCCGTGGACCGAGGCGCTGGCCCGCTGGCTGCCGCGCTGGGCGGCCGAGGCCGTCGCGGTCCCGCTGGCCGCCCAACTGGCCACCCAGCCGGTCGTGGCCTATCTCTCCGGCGCCGTCTCGCTGACGGGACTGATCGCCAACGCGCTGGCCGGGCCCTGCGTCGCGCCCGCCACGGTGGCCGGACTGGTCACGGCCCTGGCCGCTGCGCTGTGGGCGCCGCTCGGCGCCGTGGTTGGGCGGGCGGCCGCCTGGACGGTCGAGCCGATCCTCCAGATCGCGCGCCGCGCGGCCGCCCTCCCCGGCGCGACGCACACGTGGCCCGCCGACCCGCTCGGCCTGGCCGCCCTCGGCCTCGTCTGCCTCCTCACCGCCGGGCTCCTGCCCCGCCTGCTGCGCCGCCGCTGGGCGAGCGTGGCCGCGGCCCTCGTCCTGGTCGTCGCCCTGCTCCGGCCGCCGTACCAGCCCGGCTGGCCGCCCGACGGCTGGACGGTCGTGGCCTGCGACGTCGGCCAGGGCGACGCCGTCGCGGTCCGCGTGGCCGACAAGGCAGTCCTGTTGCTCGACGTCGGCCCGCCCGACGCCGGCCTGGCCACGTGCCTGGGCTCCCTCGGCGTCGACCGCGTCGCGCTGGTCGTCCTCAGCCACCTCCACTCCGACCACGTCGGCGGTCTGGAGGAACTCCTGGCGGGCTGGCCGGTCGGCGCGGTCCTGGTCGGCCCCGGCCTGGCGGCATCGGTCACGTTGGACCCGGCCCGGGCGGCCGGCGTCGAGGTCGTGACGGCGGAGGAGGACACGGTGTACACGGTCGGGGACGCCGCGGTCGAGGTCATCGCCGCGCCGCCGGCCCCGGCGGCGGCCAGCGCCGACACGGGCGAGTCCAGCGCGGAGAACGACGCGTCCCTGCTGGTCCGCGTGACGGCGGGCGGCCTCACACTGCTGGCCACGGGCGACCTCGAGGCGACGGGCCAGTCCCTCGCCGTGGCCCGCCACCCGGACCTCGCGGCCGACATCCTCAAGGTCCCCCACCACGGCTCGGCCAGCCAGGACGAGGCCTTCCTGGAAGCGACCCACGCCACCCTCGCAGTGATCAGCGTCGGCGCCGCCAACGACTACGGCCACCCTGCCGCCGCCACCGTAACAACCCTGTCCCGACTAGGCATGACAGTCCTGCGAACCGACGCCCACGGCGCCATCGCCATAGCGAAGGAAAACAACACGCTAACCATCACAACCCAGCGCTAAGCCATGGGGTCAGGCACGCTGGCTACGGAGCGAGGACAAGGCCATGGGGTCGGGCACGCTGGCTACGGAGCGAGGAACGAGCGACAGCCAGCGGGCCTGACACCGTGGCCCCGCGTGCCCTCGCCACCGTGTGCCCTCCCAAACCGCTTGTCATCCCAAACCGTTTGTCATCCCGGCGAAAGCCGGGATCTTTCCCGTCACGGAGTCCTCAGCCCGCCCTCCACAAGCAGAGATCCTTCGCGGAGCCTGTCCTGAGCGCCAGCGAAGGGCGCAGGATGACAGGAGAGGGCACAGCCAGCGCCGCCCTCACCGCCGCCCCCGCCACCCAGCCACCTTGATCACCGCCTGTTCCAGCGCAAAATCCGGGTCCCCGGCCGCACCCTTGACGTCCGCGTCGGCGCTGGCGACGGCGCGAATCGCCGCGGCCACGGCCGGCTCCGTCCACGATCTCGCCTGCTCCCCGATCTGCCGGAGCTTCCACGCGGGCGCGCCGACGGCCGCCGCCATCCCGCCCGGCCCGGCGTGGCTCCGGCTGGCGGCCAAGTACTTCCCCAACTGCCGCAGCGACCCGGCCAACGCGGCCGTGATCTGCGGGTGGCTGACGCCGGTGGCGAGCGCCCAGCGGAGCTTCTCGACCGCGTCGCCCGTCCGCCCGGCCAGGCACGCGTCGGCCCCGGCGAAGCCCGTGACCGAGGCGCGGCCGGCGCAGGAGCGTCCGACCTGCGCGGCCGTGACGCGCCCGTCCGGCGAGTCGTCCACGAGCTGCGCGACCGCGGCGGCCAGCGCGCGCGTGTCCTGGCCGACGGCCTCGACGAGCTGCGGCACGGCCGCCGCCTCGATCGACCCGCGCGCGGCGGCGGCCTCCGACTGGACGAACGACGGCCACTGCTGCCACGTCAGGGTCGGGCAGTCGATGACGAGCCCGGCCATCTTCTTGAGCCCGTCGAGGGCCTTCTTCCCGGCCACCCCGCCGCCGTGGTGGACGACGAGGGCGGACGTCTCCGGCAGGTCCCGCGCCACGGCCAGCAGCGGCTCCTCCAGGTCCTTGGGCAGCTTCTCGAGTCCCGTGATGACGGCGATGGCGGCCGTGGCGAACAGGTCGCCCCCGGTCATCTCCCGCAGTTGTCCCTCGCTCAGATCGGCCGCGGCCACGGTCGTCACGGCGGCGTCCGGCGCGACGCCCCGCAGTTCCGCCACGACGCGCCCGACCGCCCTCTCCCCGACAAACGTCTCAGGCCCGGCGACCACAGTGACCCCGCCAAACCGAGCCTGCTCTCTACCCATGGCCCACAGCTTAGGTGAGGCCGAGGTGTCAGGCGCCGCAGCCTTGGCGACAAACCAGGCCATGGGGTCGGGCACGGTGGCCATGGGGTCGGGCACGGTGGCTACGGAGCGAGGAACGAGCGACAGCCACCGGGCCTGACACCGTGGCCTCGCCACGAAGACCCGCCACGAAGACCCGCCACGCAGACCTCGTGCTGAGACCTCGGCCTGACCCGGCGTGACCCGGTAACCTACCCCCCATGATTCCCTGGTGGGGCGTGCTTCCCTTTGCCGTCATGCTGATCGCGGTGGCCGTGGGCCCCGTGATCCCCGCGACCTCGCACTGGTGGGAGAAGCCCCACGTCCAGATCATCGTGTCCCTGTTCCTGGGCGTGCCCGTGGCCGTCGTGATGATTGCGATCGGCGAGCCGTTCGCCGTGGCGGAGCGCGTGGTCGAGTACGGCCAGTTCGTGCTGCTGCTGTTCGGCCTGTTCGTCGTGGCGGGCGGCATCGCGCTGACGGGCGACCTGGCCGGGACCCCCAAGGTCAACACGGTCTTCCTCGCCGTCGGTACGCTCCTGGCGAGCTTCATCGGCACGACGGGCGCGGCCATGCTCCTGATCCGCCCGCTGGTCCGCTCGAACGCCCACCGCCGCCACCGCATGCACACGGTCATCTTCGCCATCTTCACCCTGGCCAACTGCGGCGGCCTCCTCACCCCCCTGGGCGACCCGCCGCTGTTCCTCGGCCTGCTGCGCGGTGTGCCGTTCACGTGGACATTCCACCTGTGGAAGGAGTGGCTCCTCGTCAACGGCCTGCTCCTCCTGACGTACTACTGCCTCGACCGCGCGCTGATGTGGGACGAGGACAAGGAGGCCGACGTCGTCGAGCCGCTGGGCGTCAAGGGCCTGATCAACGTCCTCTGGTTCGCCGTCATCCTCGTCGCGGTGGCCGTGGTCCCGTCCGTCGACATGGAGGCGATCAAGGAGGGTCACGCGGTGTGGCACGACTGGCTGCCGTGGCGCGAGTTCGCGTTCCTGGCGGCCGCGGGCGGCTCGTGGAAGACCAGCGCCCGGGACGCCCGCTTCCTGGTCAACCACTTCTCGTTCGGGCCGATCATCGAGGTGGCCGCGATCTTCATCGGCATCTTCCTGACGATGATCCCGACCCTCAAGATCCTGGACGAGCACGCGGAGGACCTGCCGGTCAACGCCATCACGCTCCACCTGTTCACGGGCGGCCTCTCGTCGGTCCTCGACAACGCCCCGACCTACGCCACGTTCTTCGAAGTCTCCCGCAGTTCCGCGCTGGCCACGGAGTACGCGGCCACGGGCGGGCCGCTCATCGCCGGCGTCCCGGCGTCGTTCCTCGTGGCCATCTCGACGGGCGCCGTGTTGTGGGGCGCGATGACGTACATCGGCAACGGCCCGAACTTCATGGTCCGCTCAATCGCCGAGGATTCCGGGATCGCGATGCCGACCTTCTTCGGCTACATCGCCTGGTCGGCCCGCTGGCTCCTCCCGGTCCTGGCCACGTCGCTGTGCCTGTTCGTGGGGGAGACTCCGGCGCTCCGCTGGGTGGGCGTGGCGTTGGCGGTCATGCTGGTGGCCCGGGCCCTGCTCCTCCTGCGCGGCAAGGGCATCGGCATCCCGCCGAACGTCCCCGACCGCCCCGAGCGCAAACACCCACTACCCCCAGAAAAGTCCCTCGCTTACCGCTATCTCAGCAAAGAGGACGAGTAGCCCAGGCCGAGCTGTCAGGCGCCCCCCAACGCAACAAGGGCGCCCAGAGGGCGCCCTGTGTGCCGGAAAAGAGCCTTACGCGGCCAGCTTCGCCGCCTTGGCGGCGATGGCGGACTTGCGGTTGGCGGCGTTGTTCTTGTGGATGACGCCCTTGCTGACGGCCTTGTCGAGGCCGCGGGTGGCGATGCGGGCGAGCTCGGCGGCCTTGTCGGCGTCGCCGGCGGCGGCGGCCTCGCGGAACTTCCGGACCTGCCGACGCAGGGCCGACTTGACAGCCTTGTTGCGCAGGCGCGCCTTCTCGTTCGTCTTGATCCGCTTCATCTGGGACTTGATGTTCGCCACTGGGCCCTCTTTGTCATCGTCTGAAAACCGTGAGCGCGCCTGGACGCGCGAGGAGGAACATTACCAGCCGAAGCGCCAGAGGCCAAACGCATAGAATGGCCCCCGACCAACGAGGAATGAGATCACTTGACCGCCACGACCGCCCTGCGTCCCGGAACAACTGACCCGACGCTGATCCGCAACTTCAGCATCATCGCCCACATCGACCACGGCAAGTCCACCCTGGCGGACCGGATGCTCCAGTTGACGGGCGTGGTGGACGAGCGGACGATGCGGGCCCAGTACCTGGACCGGATGGACATCGAGCGCGAGCGCGGCATCACGATCAAGTCCCAGGCCGTCCGCCTGCCCTGGACGGCTGACGGCCAGGACTACGTCCTCAACATGATCGACACTCCCGGCCACGTCGACTTCACGTACGAGGTCTCCCGCTCCCTGGCCGCCTGCGAGGGCGCCGTCCTCCTGGTCGACGCGGCGCAGGGGATCGAGGCCCAGACGCTGGCCAACCTCTACCTCGCCCTCGACGCTGACCTCACGATCATCCCGGTCCTCAACAAGATCGACCTGCCCGGCGCGCTGCCGGACAAGTACGCGGCCGAGCTGGCCCACGTCATCGGCTGCGACGTGACGGACGTCCTGCAGGTGTCCGCCAAGACAGGCGACGGCGTCACCCACCTGCTCAACGAGATCGTCCGCCAGGTGCCGCCGCCGACGGGCGACGCCGCCGCCCCCGCCCGCGCGCTGATCTTCGACTCGGTCTACGACTCCTACCGCGGCGTCGTGACGTACGTCCGCGTCAAGGACGGCCATCTCTCCCACCGTGACCGCATCCTCATGATGTCGACCCGCGCCACCCACGAGGTCCTCGAGGTCGGCGTCATCGCCCCCGAGCCGTCGCGCGAGGACGGCCTCGGCGTCGGCGAGGTCGGCTACCTCATCACGGGCGTCAAAGACGTCCGCCAGTCCCGCGTCGGCGACACCGTCACGCTGGCCGCCAAACCCGCCAAACAACCGTTGGCCGGGTACCGGCATCCCAACCCGATGGTGTACGCCGGGCTCTACCCGATCGACGGCCACGACTTCCCGCTGCTGCGCGAGGCGCTGGAGAAACTCCAGTTGAACGACGCCAGCCTCGTCTTCGAGCCGGAGACGTCGGCGGCGCTCGGCTTCGGCTTTCGCGCGGGCTTCCTCGGCCTCCTCCACATGGAGATCATCCGCGAGCGGCTGGAGCGCGAGTTCGACCTCGACATCATCTCGACCGCCCCCAACGTCGTCTACCGCGTCGTCATGGAGAACGGGGCCGAGGTGACCGTGACGAACCCCAGCGAGTTCCCCGACGGCAAGATCGACCAGGTCTTCGAGCCGATCGTCAAGGCGTCGATCCTCGCCCCGGCGGAGTTCATCGGGACGCTGATGGA
>JAISTC010000015.1 GCA_031272805.1 Propionibacteriaceae bacterium | reverse complement strand
GGCGGGTTCAGATCGAGTTTGGACGGCAATGACACTTCGCCGCCGAACGGATGGGCATACGTCAGCATCCACTTGCCGCGCCGCTCGGCCACGCCGTAGGTGAACGGGCCGATCACGGCTCTATCGACCTCAGCGATCAAGTCGGTCAGTACGTCGTCCGGGTCAGCGTCCAGTCCGGCGCAACCAAAGTCCAAGTCCAAGGAGAACCGTCCCGCCGTCCCGGCATACAGCTTGCGTAGTGAGGTGCCGCCCTTGAATGCCAAGCCGTCCAGCACGCCTTCCTGATGGAGATGTCGCAGCAGCAGGTCCTGGGCGACATCGACGATGGCTGCCTCGCGGCCTTGGGCTCCGGCGTTGGGCGGGGTGTGTCGGGCGATATGGCCCAATTGGATGCTGAGTTGGCTCATCTTGCCGTCTCCATGTCCCGGGGGTCGAACGGCAAGAGCGTGTCCGCGATCTGCCATGTGTTGTCGTGGCGAACCAACTTCCCGCGGCTGCCGAACCAGGTCGTGCCACCCGGAACGTGCAGTCCCCGGATGGCGCGGGATACGTCAGGGCGCATACCCGACAGCAGGTAGCCTGCCCTGGCTCGCACTGAGCCGGGTCTATCGGCCAGCTCGCGCAGCAGTGGTTCAACGTGCAGTTCGGCACACAGGGCAGGAAGCCACTCCTCAGCGCTGGCCCACGAGCGCACCGCGCCGGGTCTTACGCACATGTGGGTGATCACGCTCTCCAAAGCCAACACCGGCACTCCTCGCAGGGACTCAGTGGCCAGGGCGGGCAGGAAGACCGAACTGTCAAGGGAGCCTGGCAGTCGCCGACGGAGCGCCGCTGTGGACGCCGCCACCTCCGGGCGTGCAGGGATCCGATCTGCTAGCCCGTTTGCCCAGGCCGCAGCCTGGAAGGTCAACGCGCACGCTGCTTCCGGGTTGGCCGCCAGGAACGCTTTCAGCGCCCGCAACGGATCATGCGCCGAGAATGGCCCGGCTACCGCCGCCGGGGCGAACTCCCACACTCCGCGCCGTTCCGTCGGCAGAAACCAGCCTTTGGCCCGCAGCCGCGCAGCAAACAGCGCCGGAGCGGTGCCCACACCGGCCTCGCCCAACAGCCTCTTCAAGTCGCTCGTCGTCACCAACTCGGGGCGATCCAGTTCAAGCCGCTCCAACACGCTCGCCTCCGCAGGCGAAACCGTCCGTGTCATAGTAACCTAATTTCTACCGAATACTGATAGAAACTATATCAGATTGACACCTGTGCGTATCGCAAGACCGACGCAGAGCCAGGACACGGTTGGAACAACACACTTTGGGTGGAGGTGGGGGGAGTCGAACCCGACACCAATGGATCGTTTCCCCTAGTCAGATGGCAATAGCAACCGGGCCGAGCCCGAATCTGCTCGCTACGTGCTCTCTTCACTCGCCACTACAGCCCGAGAGGACCCCAACATGAAACAGACCCTCACCGATTCCGACAACTTTCCTGCATTTTCCGACAACTTTCCTGCCTCCCGTTCCGAGCCCGTTTCCGGCAGGTGTCACGCGCGGGCAGACGACGCGGCGCAGCGTAACCAACGTCAGTCACGCTGTGGCCCCGGGAGTCCCGTACTCAAGCCCGGGCCCTGGGAGGATTCCTACTCGGGCGGCCGGGTGCGGTGGCGCGAGGCCACGGTAGGCGAGGTCACCCCGGTGTCGCTGGCCGTGGGTAAGACGTGGGAGGCCGTGGTCGTGGGCGTGGCCCAGTGTGAGGCCGAGGTCGCGGGCGGCCGGGTGATCGTTGACGCGCCGGTCGTGCAACTCCTGTCTGAGGAGTTGGCGACGCTGACGCCGGGGGAGGCGCGCGCTGTGGCGCGGTTGCTGGACGCGGCGGCCGACATGGCCGAGGCCGTCGAGGGCCAGGACGCGGGCGTGATCGTGGTAGGGGGCGGGGATGCGTAGCACGACGCCGGGTCAGGAGTGGGAGGCGGCCTTGTCCCTGGTCCGCGAGGTCATGGTGCGCGACGGCTACACGTTGGAGACCGTCAACCGCACGTTGCGGCATGTGGCCCGGTTCGGGCGTGAGGTCGGCGCGGGCCCGTGGCAGGTCACGCCGGTTCAGACGAGGGACTGGCTTGACGGGTTGACGTGTTCCCGGCAGGCCGCCTACGCCTACGCCACGGCCCTTCGGGTGTTCTACCGGGAGGCAGTGCGTACCGGCCGGATCACGGCCGAGGCCGACCCGATGGCGGGCGTCAACTGGCGGTTGGAGAAGCGCCGCCCGCCCGAGGGCTGGCAGGCCGCTGTGACGGGCTGGTTGCGCTGGCTGGCCACGTCCGGCGCGCGGGCGGCCACGATCAACATTCGGCGCTGCCAACTGACCCGGTTGGCGTGCGAGCTCCCCCAACGTGACCCGTGGGCGGTCGAGGTCGAGGACTTGGCCGAGTGGATGGCCGGGCACTCGTGGAGTCGGGAGACGTTGCACTCGTGCCGGTCGGCGTTGCGGAGCTTCTACGGCTGGGCCCAGCTGGTCGGCTACATGGACCGGAATCCGGCCGCCGCGCTGCCTTCCTCGCACGCCAGGTACGGGCACGCCAGGCCGGCCCCTCAGGAGGCCGTGGACGCGGCTCTGGGCGCTTCGGACGGGCGGGTGCGGCTCATGGTGCGGCTGGCGGCCGAGCTCGGCCTACGGCGCGGCGAGATCGCGGCCGTGCACTCCCGCGACGTGGTGGTGGGCACAGACGGCGGTTGGTGGCTGGAGGTCCACGGCAAGGGCGGCAAGCCGCGTACTCTGCCGCTGTCCGAGTCGCTGGCCGAACCCATCCGCGCGGCGGACGGCTGGCTATTCCCGGGCCAGTGTGAGGGCCACTTGTCGGCCAACTGGGTCGGGAAGATAGTCAGCGCGGCCATGCCCTCGGGCGTGACCGCGCACATGCTCCGGCACCGCTTCGCCACGCAGGCCTACGCGGTTGACCAGGACTTGCTGACCGTGCAACAACTCCTAGGCCACGCTTCGCCCAGCACGACCCAGCGCTACGTCTCCGTCCCGCCCGCGAACCTGAGACGCCTCGTCACGGCCGTCGGCGGTGTGTAGACGCGGCCCGGAGTCCTGCCACGGCCTCGCTGAGGGCCGGTGCCACGAGGACCACGGCCGAGGTCGGCGGCGGCCTTCAGCGGCCCGGAGTGCCGGGCCCTGGCCTCGACACTGGCGCAGGCGAGCCCGGGCCGGGCCGCGATGGTGACCCCGAGACGGCCTCTCGTGCCTGCCAGGGCCTCGCTGAGGGCCGGTGCCACGAGGGCCACGGCCGAGGTCGGCGGCGGCCTTCAGCGGCCCGGAGTGCCGGGCCCTGGCCTCGACTCTGGCGCGGGCGAACTCTGGGGCGAGCCCGGGCCGGGGCGGCGGCGCGAGAGCCCGGTCGTGGCGGGTGATGGCTAGTCACCTGGGCCGTCACGGTGGTCCAGAATGTCGCTTTGTCGCTATTTCTAGTCACCCCGTCCCGCCGCGTGGGCGGCTTGGTCGGGAGTGTCATGCCTTGTCAGAGCCATTTCGTCGGGAAAGTGGGGCGTTTGGGTGTGATATATTGCCGTGTTTCGATGAATCTCCAATCTCGTACAGGGAGAAGATTTACGACTGACCCCGCTTTCCGGCCGCCCCCGGGGAGGGGTCCCCCCCTACCCATCCGGCGTGGCCGGTCGAGCCATCTCCCGGGCGTTCCTGCTTGTCAGACGGTCGCCCGCGCAGATTCCGCGCGCGACGTTCGCGCTCTATTCGCGTCAGAACTGTGAAATGAACCGATCCATTTCAGTGCAATTCGCTCGTCAGGTTTCGGATTCTAGTTTCTCTTCTCGGCTTTGTCGTTCGCTTCGGCTTTGTCGTTCGCTTCGTCGCTTTGTCGTTCGCTTCGTCGCTTCGTCGTTCGCTTCGGCTTCGTCGTTCGCTTCGTCGCGTCTCGCGTCGGTGCGGCCGGGGGCGGGGTGGGAGGTCGAGGGGCGAGGTTCCGGGGGGAGACGGCGGGCCGGATGGGCTATCGGCATCCGGCCCGCCCGGTGGCTACGGCCTTGGCCATCCCAGTTGAGGCCGTAGCGGCGGGCCGAGCTCGGGCCTAAGGCGTCCACTTTCCCGAGCTCGGGCCGCCAGTCTCAGGCCACGCGGCGCAGGTTGGCCGTGGCGGTTGGCTGGTCGGTGTTGCGTGGCGTGGGCGGGGTGTTGCGTTCCTGCCACGCGGCTTGGGCCTCGGCCAGGCTGGGCCACCAGGGGACGGCCCCCTGGCTGATGAACTGGGCGAGGGTGTCTAGTTCGTTCTCCAGCGCGCCCGCCTTGGTGGAGAAGGTGTGGGCCTCGGCCGGGAGCGTCCGCCAGGTTCCCACCTTGGCAGCGGAGCGCGCGTACTTGGGCTCATCGTTCCAATAGTCTTCGTCGGAGGCCGTGGCCGATGCCCTGATCTTGCGGAGTTCCCACCATGTTTGCAGCGCGGGCAAGGCGGCGGCGGCCTGCATGGCGTCACTGGTGTTCCCTGCCCGTAGGAGGGCCTCGGGCGTCGGCTGACCGTGCTGGGCATACCAGATGATCGTTGCGATAGCGGCCTCTGCCTCGGGGCGTAGGAGCTCGATCACGTCGCCGGTGGAGCGCCACATGGCGGACAGGGCCTCACGGCTGGCGACGTGCATGGCCATCTCTTTGCCCATCTGCTTGAACTCGGCCGTGGCGAACTCAACGGCAAGGCTCATGATGGCCTCGTCGGTCGCCCCGTTGAGGTAGAGGTCTTTCATGTCCAGTGGCTCGGGTTTGCCGTCGGGCGCGCGCGAGGCGATGGCGTCCAGTCGGCGGGCGGCGTCCTGCATGTCGGCCGGGATGGCCTTGTCATGGGCGGCTAGCCAGCCGTAGACCTTGTTGAAGTCCGAGCCGCTCCGGTCGGTGCCGTAGTGTCCGATAGCGCCGCTGGTCATCTGATAGTTGAGTGTAGGGGTCTCGGCCGCGGCGGCGGCCTGGTCAGTCACGCTGTCGAGGCTGTCAGGTAGCTGGTCCGTGGGAGAGGTAGTCATGCGATCACGCCTCCTGAGAGCAAGCTGTCAAGGTGGCCGTTGCGGATGGCGCTCATGATGCCGTCCGGGCCAAGATACTTGAGGTAGTCTGAGCGCTCGCGCTCGGCGTCTGCCGCGGCCAAGGTCTCGGCGTCGGTTCCGTTGAGAATCTTGTCGAGCCGACCTAGCTTGAGCGCTTCTAGGACTTGATCGGGCGTCATGTCCTTGACGTCTGAGCCGTCGAGGTAGTACCCGGTTCCTGGGTCGTTTCCTGTCGTTGTTGCCATATTCGTGGCCTTTCTGGGTTGTGGTTGGGGTGTTGGCCGTCCGGTTGGGCGGCCTAGCTGTGGGGTTGGTCTTGGGCGCGGTGGTGGCGGCGGCGTCGGTTGCGTTCGGCGTTGCGGGCGGCTTCGAGGTCGCGGCGGGCGGCTCCGATCTCGGCGCTTAGCCGGGCGGACCAGGCGAGCGTGATCCCGCGCAGGGGATCATCCGCGCGGTCCTCCTGGCCAGGGAGGTCGAGGGTCACGCGCTGGCGGCCGCCCCCGGTGACGATGGCAACGGCGAGGGTCTGGCCTTTCTCGACCAACGCGCCGGGGTCTGTCACGAACCGGCCGCCGTTGAACGGGCGGAGCTCCCGGGCGGGGAGTTGGATCGTGGTTCCGGTCGGCAACGCCAGCGTCACGCCTTCCTGGTCGGTGTGCACAACCCGGCCCGTGACCCTTCGGCGCGAGTACTCGCCATGCTGGCCCTCCTGTACGGGAGCCCACATCGTCGTCATGATTCGGCCTCCGCGTCTCTGGTGCTAGGTGCTTGGAACGGGTGTGATTCGGGGTGTTGCGGGTGCCTGTGTACTGCGGACGTGGAGTCACAGCCGCAGGCCTGGCATTTCCCCTCCTGAGCGGTGTCGCCGTCTGACTGGCTCAAGTCGAGGTGATCGGCGCGCGTGTTGGACGTGATGGAGTCGTCTTGTAAGTCTTGGTAGTGCCGCTTGAAGGGGCGTACGTTGTGGAACCATTCCCGCGTACGTTGTGGAACCATTTCCGCGTACGTTGTAGAACCATTCCCGCGTACGTCTGCGGCCCAGCCAGGTGGAACCATTTCCGCGTACGTTGTGGAACCATTCCCGCGTACGTCGGCGTCGATCTCGGCCAGCGATTCCCCGGCCTGGGCAAGTACTTCCGCGGGAAGGGCAGCCTCCGGTTTCAGAAGGTACATGGCTGTCCGAAACGGCGCCGGCTTGGCCGCCACTTCGATGGCCCCCGCGCTTACAAGGCCCTGTATAAACTTGCTGATCTTGCGGCGGGAGGTGGGGTTAACGACACCGTAGAAGTGCTCGGCCAACACGTCGTGACCGTGATAGAAGGTTCTTGGCGGCTTACCGTGCTCGTTCTTGGGATCGTGGTCATCCCATGCTTGCCAGCACATCCGCCGAAACACGTGCAACTCCATTGCAGTAATCCGCTTGAGCCACAGATAGGTGAGATCATCCACAATCCCAACGAGTCCCGCGCTCATCGATCATCACCGGCTCCGAATGCCGAGGGGGACAATCTGGCCGGTGGGACGGGTGGGAACAACCCGCGCGCGGGCCTCGTGGCCGCACGACAGACAGACCCAATACGGAAAACCGGTCTTGCCGTCGAACCACACGTTGACGGCGTCGCTGTCGGGATGTTTGCACTCCGGGGCGTGGTTGACGCGCTCGGGCTCGTTATAGATCGGCAACCGGAAGCAATCCAGGTACTTGATGCGCCGCCGCTGTCGCTGGTCTGCCACGCCCGTTACCGCGCTGTCAGGGTCTGGCGGCGCGGTCGGATCACTGTGCGCGTGGCGTAGTTCTCGATCCACTTGTCTACGTCGTGGGGCCGGAGGCGGACGGCGCGGCCGATCTTGTAGGCGCGGAGCTCGCCGCGCGCGATGGCCCGGTCAAGGGTCTTGCGGCACAGGTTCAGGTCCTCGGCTACCTGGTCAAGGGTGCTGAGGCGATTGTCTAGTGATGGGCTGGCCATCCGATGCTCCTTGGACATGCGATTACATCGCCCCAAGGACTACCAGCCCCACACTCCTGCGGGGATTGCACACGGCGTGCAACGGGTAGTGTTCAGTCTAAATGACAACCATGTAATCCTGTCAAGTCCTGCGCGATCGGGACCCTAGCCGCCTCACGAGATGGTCAAGTCCCTTAAAGGTGATCTCCCGACCCCCGAGACCGGCATACTCAGACAAGGCGGCTGTCAGTATGCGGGAGGTCGTTTCTACGGTGGTGGACGGGCAGGCACGTGGACATGTCAGGTGAAAGTGACCCCGAACCGGGATGGACTCGGGATACTCGCCCCCTGGGGCGTCGGCCACAAGCGCCCTGCCAGGGGTCAGGGAGTCCACGGCTTCCCAAAACGGTACGCCTTGCGTCGTGACTCCCACGCTGTCGGGCACGAGTTCGTTTCGATGCGATACAACGGCGTCAGCCCATAGCCATTGTTCAGCCGGTTCGGCCGGTGAGTGGGAGAACGGCTCCAGCTTCCACGCTGGTTCGTCGGCCTGGTCATGGGCGGGCCGGAAGACGTAGAGGGGCCCGTGGGTTGGGCATGTCACTGTGATGGGTTGCCAGTTGCGGGGCGGGATCGGCGGGGGTGTCATGCGGGCTTCTTTCGGGCGGCCTCGATGGCGTCAGACACGCGGTCGAGGACTTCGGCGGCGTGGTCGGCGGCGAGGGCTTGGTAACGGTCGGCGGCCCGGCCGTCGCGGTGTCCGGCCGTGGCCATGAGCTCGCGCTTTGTCGCCCCGGCCAGGGCGAGCCGGGTCAAGGCGGTGTGCCTGAGGGGGTGCCACGAGGTCGGCGGCAGGCCCGCGGCCTCGCACGCCGCCGCGAGCGCGCGCCGCCACGGCGAATCGGGGGCGTGCTGACCGGAGCGGACGGCGTAGAACAGCAAGCCTTCGGGCCCGATCTGGGCGTAGTCGCGCAGGTGCTGGCGCACTTCGTCTACGAGGGGCGCGGGCATGGCCACGGTCCTGATACCGGCCTCGGTCTTGGGGTCCGTGACCACGGGCCCGCCGGGGCCTCGGGTGACTTGGCGGGAGATGGTGATGGTCTTGGCCTTGAGGTCGATGTCTTTGCGGCGTAGTTCGCGGATCTCGCCGTCACGCAGGCCGAGCCATCCGGCGAGTAGGACGGCGAGCCGCCAGCGCTCGGGCATGTGGTCCGCGATGGCCTCGACTTGGCCGTAGTCGAGGGCCCTAACCTTGCGCTCTTCGGACGGGCGTCCGGCCTTGCTGACGTGGCAGGGGGAGGTTTCTATGAGCCCGTCTTCCACGGCCGTGTTCAGGATGGAGCGCAGCACGCCGTAGGCGAGGTCGCAGGTTCGGCGGTGCTCTCCGAGTGGCAACGCCTGCCACCATGCCCTCACCTGGTCGGGAGTGATGGCCTCGACCTTGGCAGAGCCCAGCGCGGGCAGGATGTGGAGGCGTAGCAGGCTATCGGCGCGGCGGATGTAAGACGGGCGCTTGGCTACCATCTCGCCGCGCCGGTTCTCGTAGGGGCGGGTCAGCCAGGCTTCGGCGTAGGCGGCGAGGTCGGGGGCGTGTTCGCGTCGGTCGGCCTCGGCGGCGACGGCCTGGCGCTGGGCGGCGGCGCGGTCTTCGGGCGGGGTCCACTCGGCCAGCCGCCCCGCCGTCAGGAGATCGTCAACGAACCCGAGTTCGGTTCTGAGCCATTCCTGAGCTCTCGCTGTGGGCGCGTGCTCCCGGACGGAGAAAGTGCGGAAGTGGCGCTTCCCATCCGGGCCGACGAAGTAGGCCCGGATAGAGCCGCTGGGCAGCTTCGTCCAGCCGCCCCGCCGTGGGTTGCCCATGACACAGCCCCCCGCCTCTTGATGCGTGCACGTCGTGCTCTCTAACAGTCAAAAACAGTCTATCTGGGTCCGTTTGAGTCTGCTAATCTGAGCGTGACAAGCACTAATTCATGAGTGGAGGTGGGGGGAGTCGAACCCCCGTCCTTGAGCAGCGCTTCAGGTCTTCTCCGGGCGCAGCCGGCGTTACGTTCTGCTTGGCCCTCACGCTCCTTCCGGCGCGGCGTGAACAGGCCCAGTCCGATAAGTGTCCCGCGCAGCCCCTCGGACAAGGACTATGCGGTCAGCCTTCTAGACGAGGCCAGGGTCCACGGGGAAGGCACCCGTGGTCTGACCCTTCGGGTAGCTGTTAGGCAGCCAGAGCGAAGTTAGTGCGCGTGTTATTGGCACTTATTGGTTTTCGGAGATCGTTTACGAGATGACCCCGATCCTCGGCCCGCTTCCCCTGGAACTACCGTCCCAAGTCGAAACCGGTCACCCCCTCTTGAGTTGTCAACTGCCACGCCGGAGCGTGACTAATCGATGTTACTAGCCCGCACGTCGGATGGCCAGTCCACGGGCGCGTCCCGAAGGTCACGGCGTCACCGGCGCCAGGTCGACACCGACGGCTCCGGTGTCATCGGACAACGTGGCCAGGGGAGCGAACCGCCGACCGATCAGCCTGGCCGCGACGGTCGGCGCGAGGCGATGGCACCTTGGTGTGACAAGAGGAACCGTCCCCAATGTCACGCTGGAACCCGCCTGACCCCGATCGGTAGGCTGTGGAGCGCGGAGCGAGAGCCGGCGGCCCGCCCGGACGCCATCCCCCAGCGCTGAAGGGAGGGTCAACATGTCCCACGACCACGACCACGGCCACGGCGGCTCGGAGCACTACTTCGGGCAACGCGCCGAGACCTACGACGCCGGTCCCGAGGGCCGCGTGGCAGCCCGGTTCTACAAGGTGACCTTGGCCGCGATCGGGTCGCCCGGCGGCGCCGACGTGCTCGATGTCGGCTGCGGCACCGGACGCCTGCTGAAGCTGCTCTCGGACCGGGGGCCCATCAGAGGCCACGGCCTGGACGCCTCGCCCGAGATGGTCGCTGTGGCCCGGCGCCAATGCCCCGGCATGGTGATCGAGGTCGGTTCGGCCGAGGCCCTGCCGTTCCCGGACGAGTCAATGGACCTGGTCACGATCTGCCTGGCCTACCACCACCTCCCCGACCGGCCGGGCTTCCTGGCCGAGGCGGCCCGAGTGTTGCGGCCGGGCGGACGGTTGTGCGTGACCGAGCCACGCTTCCCCCGGCCGATGTACTCGTTGTTCAAGGGGCTGTTGCGGCGGATCGACCAGCACGCCGAGTTCCTACCGCCGCCGGCCCTGGCGGCGCAGGTCGAGGCGGCCGGCTACCGGCGCCTGTCCCTGGACACGAAGGGTGTGGTCCAAACCCAGGTCTTCGCCCGCTGACGACGTGGCGGCTGATCGCGCCGGGCGGCTCAGGTCTGACTCCCAGCGGCGTCTTGGCTCAGAGCCGAGGAGATGCGACCACGTCGCCCTCGCTCTGGGTGCCCGCGTCCGGGGATTCGACGTATTGCCAGCCGCGCCGCAAGCGGCCGACCATGTCGGCCAGGCCGATCACGGTCAGGCCACCTCGCCTGTAGGCGCCCTTGGGGTCGTCTGGGTGGACGACGTAGCGGGCCTTCACACCCAGGTCGTCGCAGGCCCGGTGGAACCCTGCTCCCACGACCGGAGCCGACCCCAGTTTGATCTCGATCGCCACCTTCGGCGCGCCGCCCCGGACCAGCACGAGATCCACCTCGTCGGCCCCCGCCCGGCCGGCCCGGTAGAAGGCCGGGTCGTAGTCGCCGGTGGCGCCGAGCAGGCATTCCACGGCGAAACTCTCGTAGCTGGCACCGACGCTGGGATGGCCCATCAGGTCGGCCAGGTCCCGCAGACGCAGCAACGCGTGGAGCAGGCCCGTGTCGCGGATGTAGATCTTGGGCGACTTGGTGAGACGCTTGGACGTGTTGACGAACCACGGCTCCAGGCGGCGCACCAACTTCAGGTCGACCAACAAGTCGACGTAGGACTTGATCGTGGGCCCGGTGACGGACAGGTTCTCCGCCAACACCGACGCGTTGAACAAGCCGCCGCTGGTGTGCGCCAGCATGGTCCACAGTCGGCGCAGCGTCTCGGCGGGAACCCGCCTGCCGAACAGCGGCACGTCTCGTTCCAGGTATGTGGCGATCAGGTCGGTCCTCCAGCGCTGGGAGTCCTCGTTGGTTGCGGCCAGCAACGAATCGGGGAAACCGCCCCTCAGCCAAGCCGTGGCGGCGTCGATCCCCGCGGCGGCCGCTTCGTCGATGCCCACCCCGCCCAGTTCCACCAGGGAGACGCGGCCGGCCAGCGACTCGGTCGACGCCATGGTCAGATCGATCCAGGCCGACCCGAGCAACAAGAACTGCCCTGCCGGCCGACCCGCGCGCCGGTGCTCGTCGATGACACTGCGCAACACTGGGAAGACACTCGGCATCCGCTGGGCCTCGTCGACGATGCCCAAGCGGGGCGTCAGCCCCAGGAGCGTCGGATAGGGATCGGCCAGTCGATCCATGTCAGGCGGCGCCTCCAGGTCGAAGTAGACCGACCCGGTCGGCCAGCGCTCGCCGATCGCGCGCGCCAACGTGGTCTTGCCCACCTGCCTCGGCCCGACCAGGACCACAGCCGGCGCATGGGCCAACCGGTCTTGTACCTGGCCGAGGGCGAACCGCTCAATCTCCACGCTCATGCGCACAATTCTAAACCGCATCTTTGGATTTGTGCACTACCGAGTTGGACGTCGGCCCGATCGACAGTAACGCACTGCTGTCTGGGCAACCGACCGCCACCTAGGCCTCCCTCTGGACGCACACCCGAAGGGCGAGGAGCACCCCGCGCTAGCCGTCTTGCAGGACGGCGGCGTAGAGCTTCTTCGGCGGCAGTTCCTGGATGCGGCCTGCGCAGGCCACGAAGAGTTCGAGCGCCGCGGGTGTGAAGCCGTTCTTCTCCACGTACGCCTCGACGAGTTTGGCGTGGACGTGCTGGTATTCGTCGTCGCACAACTCCAGGTACTCGTGGGCCAACGGCAGGTACGCGTCGTCTGCCAGGGCCAGGGCGAACACGGCGAATGTGCCGGGCATGGCCGGATCCTCGTCGGGCATGTTGGTGTACCACTCCCACTCGCGCATCGCCGCGCGGGCGTATCTCTCGATCAGCGTGGCCGCGACGGTCGGCGCGAGGCGATGGCACCTCGGTGTGACAAGAGGAACCGTCCCCAATGTCACAGTTGACCGACTCCCCTGAGCCGCAACGTTGGGCGTGACGTGGGAGACGGTTATGCTGAATGACATGGGGCGGGATGGGACGACTGCGCGCGAGTTGCTCTTTGACAACGCCAAAGCCCTTCTCATCTGCCTCGTCGTCCTCGGGCACGTCGCCCAGAAGTACGTCCACTCGTCGGGCTGGGTCTACCTCGCGTTCGTCCTCATCTACTGCGTCCACATGCCGCTGTTCGTGTTCATCTCCGGCTACTTAGCCCGGGACGCCGAGCGGACCCGGGCGATGGCGTTCGAGCGCTACCTCGTGCCCTACGTCTTCTACGAGGGGGTCTGGTTCGCCGTCAGCCGGGCCGTCGGCTGGGAGACGTCGTACGACCCGGCCGTCCCCTGGTTCGCGCTCTGGTTCTTCCTCAGCCTGTTCACGCTCGGCTACCTGTTGCCGCTCCTGGCCCGGATCCGCTGGATCGTGCCGATCCTGTTCGGCCTCGCCCTGGTGTCCGGCTTCGGGGGGGGCCTGCGGCACGACCCTGGCGCTCGGTCGGACCATGTGTTTTTCCGGCTACTTCCTCCTCGGCCACTTCTGCGACCGCCGGGCCATCGACTGGCTCCGGCGTAGGCGCCTTGTCGTCGTCACGGTCGGGGTCGTCGCTGCCACGTTCGTCGCCATCCTCGCCCTGTTGCCGGCGGTCCGCACCCGCTCGGCGGGCGTCGAGGTGTCGCTCTGGCTGGCCCTGCCCTACGCTGAGACCGGGTTGACGCCGTTCCAGGGCCTCCTCGCCCGGGCCGTCCAACTCCTCGTTGCCTTCCCGCTCGGCGCGGCCGTCCTCGCCGTCTTGCCAGAACGCGGCGGTTTCGTCGCCTCCGTCGGCCGGCACACGGTCACGGTGTTGGCCCTCCACGGCTTCGTCGTCGCCTACCTCAACCGCTGCGTCACGTTGGATATCCGGACGTACGGCATCCCCGTCCTGGTCGCTGTCACCCTGGTCACGGTGTTCGTCCTCTCCCGCGCGCCGGTCGCCCACGCGCACAACCGGTTGATGGCCTGGCTGGCGCAGGCTGTGACACGGCCACGCGCGCCGCACGGGCACACGCCGGCTGGAACGCCGCGCTGAGGTGACGGCTGGTGCGGCGGCAGTTCGCCGGGTCGCTCGGGGAAGAGACGACCCCGTCGGCCAGGCTCCGCCGACGCGTGTGGCATTGGGGACGGTCAGGGCGCGGGCCAGGCAGAGGGATCACGCGTGGCGGCCCCGGACGGTGTGACAAAAGGAACCGTCCCCAATGTCACACGTCCCCAATGTCACACGGACCTGATCTGGGGCCGCATTAGACTGGGCGCATGGTAAGTCCAAGTCTCTTGCAGACGCTCGGCGAGTTGAGCCGGGAGGACCAGGCCCAGGCGCTCGATTACCTCCAGGGAGAGGTCGCGGGGGACGATGATCTGAGCGACGCGGTTCGTGCCTTGTTGGACGACCGGCTGGCCGCGCTGGAGGATGATCCGGCGACAGGCCGGGGGTGGGAGGACGTGGAGGCCGACCTTCGACGGCGCTTCCTCTGATGGCGTCGCTGATCGTTCGCCCTGAGGCCGAGGCGGACTTGGAGTCGGCGATGGTCTTCTTCGCTGACACGGATGTCGAACTCGCAGAACGGCTACTACTTGAGTTCCGCGACGCGATCACAGCCTTGCGGTCCTTTCCGCGCGTGGGCCGGATCGTGTACCGGGGCGTGCGTCGAGTGACTCGCGCGTGTTCCCTTATGGCGTCTTCTACCGGTACAGCGGGGACCGTGTGGTCGTCATCGCCGTCCTCCACCACCGGCGCGACCCGAACTGGACCAGAACCACGGTGGCATCACGCCGTTGACCGACTCCCCTAAGCCGCGACGTTGTGCGTGACATTGGGGACGGTTCCGTTTGTCACACTTTCCGCTGCCCCGCACGTCACGCCGAGGCAGATGCTCGCTGCGCTCGCACGTCTGGCTGGAGGTCGGCGGGATCGGTTGGGTTGGGTCGGTTGGTGCAGTGCGGCAGTGGCCTGCTCACGTTGGGTGGTCAGGGCGCGGGTCAGGCAGAGGCATTGCGCTGGGCGGTCAAGGCACCCAGGCCGAGGTGTCAGGCTCCCTGGCCTTGGCGAGGGACGAGCCCGGGCCAGGGAACCTGACACCGCGGCCGACCCTAGACAATCCCCACCGGCCGAGGCATCAGGAGCCGCCGCCCGGGCTCCTTCGTCGCCAAGGCCGCGGCACCCGACGCCTCGGCCTGCCATGAGACTTCAGCGGTGTGACAGAGGAACCGTCCCCAATGTCACAGGCTGTCTGGGCTGGCTGTGTCATGTAGTTATACTGTAGTTATGGATGAGTTGCGCTTCGCCTGGGACGACGACAAGGACGCCGCCAACCGGGCCAAGCACGGCGTGTCCTTCGATGAGGCCCGGACGGTGTTCTTCGATCCCTATGCCCTCGTCATTGAGGACCCCGACCACTCCTCGCACGAGGAACGCTTCATCATCCTGGGCTACAGCCGAGCCCTTCGCCTGCTCGTGGTGGCCCACTGCTATCGGGAATCACAAGGCGTGATCCGCCTGATCTCGGCCCGCAAAGCGACCAAACGCGAAGCTCAGAGCTACCCAGGAGGTGGACGGCATGAATGACCTGTGGCCTGAATACGATTTCACCCACGCCCAGCCCAACCCGTACAGCAAACGGCTCAAGAAGCAGATCACCATCCGCCTCGACGTGGACAGCATCGACTACTTCAAGACGCTCGCCCAGCGCACCGGCATCCCCTACCAAAGCCTCATTAACCTCTACTTGGCCGACTGCGCCGCCCACCAGCGTGAACTAGCCCTCAGTTGGTCCTAGGACAGCCGCCGCACGGGCGTGGCCCGGCGTGGCCCAACCGCCCAAACCGGGCGCGCGTGACATTGTGACATTGGGGACGTTGTGACATTGGGGATGTGACATTGTGGACGGTTCTGTTTGTCACACTTGCCGCTGCGCCCGCGCGTCACGCTGAGGCAGATGCTCGCTGCGCTCGCACGCTGGGCTGGGGTCCGGCGTGCAGGCACGGCCTTCCCGCCGTCCTCGGCCGGCGAACCGTCACGGTCGGCGCGGGCTGGGCGGCCACGGTGTCAGGCCCCTTGGCTGTCGCTCGTTCCTCGCTCCGTAGCTATGGCGCCCGACCCCCTGGCCCTGGCTCGGACGGTGTGACAAAAGGAACCGTCCCCAATGTCACACAGACGATCCCCCACCGGCCGAGGCATCAGGAGCCGCCGCCCGGGCTCCTTCGTCGCCAGGGCCGCGGCACCCGACGCCTCGGCCTGCCATGACGCCTCGGCCTTCTTACGGGATTTCTACCATCAAGGCTTCTGCTCTGGCTGTGGTGTCGCCGTTGGCCACTATCCAGGCGTCCAGCGTGACTTTTCTGCCCTCCATGGAGCGGACCTTGGCACGGACTTCCAGGGGGCCGTTCAAGGGGGTGGGCTTCAGGAAGTCGACCTTGAGGCTGGCCGTGACGCAGCGGGGGACCGGGCCGTCGTCCGGGAGGCCCGCGGCGCGGGCCCTGGTGGCCGAGGCCGTGCCGGCCGAGTGGCAGTCGAGCAGGCTGGCGATCGCGCCGCCGTAGGCGGCCTCGGGCCAGCCGCCGGTGTACTGGGCGCCGAGCGTGACGACCGCGACCGACTCGCCGGGCGCCGCCTCGTCCCAGTAGCTCTTGATCGCCCAGCCCTCGGCGTTGAGGGGGCCGCAGCCGAAACAGTGGGCGTACTTGTCGGGATACCGATCCTGAAAAGCCATCATGCGCCCAGTATGCCCTTATCACGGCCGGGTCGGCGCGGTTCTCAGTCGGGCTCGTAGACGAAGTCGAACGCGCCGGCCAGGACCACGCGCGTCCCGGGCGTGATGACGACGGCCTCGTTCGGTTTGAGCGGGGCCGGGGGGCGGCCGGGCGGGATGACCTGGGAGCCGTTGGTCGAGCCGAGGTCGCGGACGATGACCTGGCCGCCGGCCACCCGGACCTCCAAGTGCTGGGTCGAAATGTCACGGTTGGGGTCGGCGATGCGGACGAGATGGGGCAGCACGCCGACGAAGTCGCCCGGCACCCGCGGGTTGCGGCCGAGGATCGCGCCCCGGCTGAGCGGCACGGTCCCGCCCGACGACAGCTTCAGGTGGCCGGGGGTCGGCAGGGGCGTCTCGTCCGGCGATTCGGCCGGCGGCGGCGTCACGCGGGGCGCGGGCGGGCGGGCGGCGGAGCGGGCGTCCGGAGTAGCGGGCGGGAACAGGGATTCGTGCCACGCCTCGGGGGCGGGAGCGGGCACCGGCGCGAAGGACGGCCGGGGAGCGAGGACCGGCGGCGTGGCCGTCGACGGGGCCGCCAGGACGGCCGGAGTCGCGCCCAGGCCGGGCTGGCCCGGCGGGAAGATCGCCGGGAAGTCGGCGGAGATGGCCGTGGGCGCGGACGTGGGGGCGTAGGGGGACGGTGCGGGCGGTGTGGGGCTGGCGGTCGGCGCCCAGGGGGCCGACGGGACCGGCGCGGCCGACGTGGCCGGCGTGGCCGACGTGGCCGGCGTGGCCGCCGTGTGCGTGACCGGTTCTTGGCTCCAGCCGGAGGAGGGATCCTTCGCTTCGCTCAGGATGACAGAAGTAGCGGAGTGGTGGGGCACGAGGTCGGGGACCGGGACCAGACGGCGCTCTTCTCCGGCGGGGAAGTGGGGCAGGGCGGGGGAGGCGGGGCCGTGCGGCGGGGACCAGCCGGAGCGGTCGACCGCGCCGGAGGTCGGGAACGGGCCCGCGGGCGCGCCGTCGGCCACCTCGCCGGCGAACCACAGGGCCTGGGCCGCCACCAGCCCGGCCGGGCCGGGGAAGGCGAAGGCCGCCTCGGGGCGGGCCGCCAGGGACATGATCAGCCCGATGGGCGGGCCGAGCGGGGTCGTCGTGTCGGTGAAGATGCCCAGGCCCGTGACGAAGTTGCCGTCGGACAGGCGGGCCTGGACGGCGCCGCGCAGGACGAGGCGGCTGGCCTCGCCCGCCTCGATGAGGCCGAAGTCGGGCATCCCCGAGAGCCCCTGGCGGGCGAGCGCGTCGAGGGCGGCGTCGGCGGTGGGTACTTGGGCGAGGGCGGCGAGGACCGCGATGACGATGGGGTCGGTGGTGGGCCGGTCGATCAGGACGCCCACGGGTCCGGCGACGACGGCCGACCGGAGTCCGGGTGCGAACCGGAAGTCCACCGCCATGGAGTCACCGTCCAACGAGTCGTGGTGGCCCGGGCCTGGGACCACGGGTCCATTGTGGCCTGCCCAGGGGGCTGATGCCAGTGCTTGAGGGTCGGGGGCGCCGGAGGGGGGGCCCGCGGCCTCCCCTGTCGACCCGGCCCTCAGAGGGGAAGGGGTCTACCGGGTGGTGCTGGACGCCGGGGAGCTCGAGGCCCTGCTGGACAAGGCCAAACAGCAGAAGCTCCTCGCCCTGGACTTCGAGACCGACTCCCTCGACGCCTGGAACGCCAGGCCCATCGGCGTGAGCCTCGCGCTGCGGCCACAGGAAGCCTTCTACGTGCCGGTGGCGGCGCACCAGGGGACGGCCCCC
>JAISTC010000220.1 GCA_031272805.1 Propionibacteriaceae bacterium | reverse complement strand
CGCAGGGAACGGTCTTCGCCTGGACGGTGACGGCGACGGCCGAGCTGACGGACGAGCCGCCGGAGTGGGAGACGACGGTCAACGGCGCGGCCCTGCCCGCGTGGATCACGGCGACGGTGGCGGCCGACGGCTGGAGCCTGGACCTGGTCGCCGCGCCGGGCTTCGACACGCCGACAGGGACCACGGCGGTCGAGGTCGACGTCCCAGGCGACTTCCAGATGTACTCCATCCAGGTCAGGGCAGGCACGGCGCCCAGCGCCAGCCCGTCGGCCAGTCCGAGCGTCACGCCGAGCGCCAGCCCGACGGTCACGCCGTCCGCCACGCCCAGCGCGATGCCGTCGGTCACGCCGTCCGCCACGCCGAGCGCCAGCCCGGCAGTCACGCCGAGCGCCAGCCCGACGGTCACGCCCAGCGCAAGCCCGACGGTCACGCCCAGCGCCAGCCCGTCGGTCACGCCCAGCGCCACGCCGAGCGCAAGCCCGAAGGTCACACCCAGCGCCAGCCCATCGGTCCCCCCGAGCGCCAGCCCGTCCGCCACGCGCAGCGCCAGCCCGTCGGTCACACCGAGCGCCAGCCCGTCCGCCACGCCCAGCGCCAGCCCGAAGGTCACGCTGTCGGCCACACCCAGCGCCAGCCCGAGTCCGTCGGCCACACCGAGCGCGGGCCCGACCGCCACACCCAGCCCGAGTGCGACCCCCTCCGTGACGCGGTCCGTCACGCCTAGCGCCAGCCCGAGCGTGACCCCGTCCGCCCGGCCCAGCGCCACGCTGAGCCCGAGCGCGACCGCGACCAGGTCCGCGACGCCGAGCGTCAGCGCGGCGCCGACACCGCCCACCAGCTCGCGCCCCAGCCCATCGGCCACGCCGTCCGCGACCCCGTCCGTCCAGGCGAGCGCCAGCCCGACGGTCACGCCGAAGGCAAGCCCGACAGCCACTCCCAGCCCGAGTCCGTCGATCGCCCCGTCCGTCACGCCCAGCGCCAGCCCGAGCGTGACCCCGTCCGCTCGACCCAGCGCTACGCCCAGCCCGACCCCGACCGCCCAGGCGAGCACGACCGCGTCGGCCAGCCCGGCCCCACGGCCCACCGTGTCGCCGACGCCGCGCGTCACCGCCTCGGCCAGCCCGTCGCCCGCGACGGCCAGCCCGTCGGCGACACCGAGCGCCGCGCCCAGCCCGAGCGTCGCCCCGTCGGACCGCCCCAGCGTGACGCCGAGCGTGACCCCGGCCTGGTCAGCGGAGCCCAGCGCGTCGGCCAGCGTCGGCGTGACGGTGACCGCGACGCCCGGCGCCTCGGCGTCCGCCACACGGGCGCAGGCGGTGGCCGTGGCGCAGTCCGGCGCGGCTTACACGTTCACGGGCACGGGCTTCCGGGCG
The DNA here is from genome assembly GCA_031272805.1 of Propionibacteriaceae bacterium. Taxonomy (GTDB): domain Bacteria; phylum Actinomycetota; class Actinomycetes; order Propionibacteriales; family Propionibacteriaceae; genus WQYJ01. The sequence continues at coordinate 9,945 of JAISTC010000220.1, read as the reverse complement.
GGCGAGACCGTGCGCGGCATGGTCCACTCCGACCCGGTCGACCTCGGCGAACTGGTCGCCGACGGCGCGGGCACGGTCGAGTTCACGTGGACCCCGGCGGCCGACTTCGAGCCGGGCGACCACACCGTCGTCCTGACCGGCGCCGACTCCGGCGACGCGGCACAGCCGTTCACGATCCCGGCTGCCCAGACCGCCAGCGCCACACCGAGCGCCACGACCAGCGTGACAATAACAACGCCCAGCCCGGCCCCGACCGTGACGCCGGCCCCGACCAGTGCGACCGCGGCCAGCGTGACAGCGAGCGCCGCGACCAGCGCAGCGACGTCGCACCCCACGGCCGCGGCGACCACAGCCCCGGCCCTGTCGAGCACGGGCGCGAGCCCACTGGCCGGCCCGATGGGCCTGGCCGGCGTGATCGCCGTCGGCTGCGGCGCCATCCTGACCCTGGGCGGAGCCCTGCGCCGCCGCGAAGACTGACACCTCAGGCCGAGGTGTCGGATGCCGCGGCCCTGGCGACGAAGGAGCCCGGGCGGCGGCATCTGATACCTCGGCCGGCGATTGAGCGATCCTCAACCGTGTCGGCCCCAGACACGCGGGTTGGATGGTCAGGATCGCTCACTCGGCGGACCGGGGACGGCGATTGATGCCTCAGCGGGGGTTGTGTGGGGTCGGCCGAGGTATCAGGTTCCCCCGCCCGGGCTCGTTCCTCGCCAAGGCGGGGGAGCCTGACACCTCGGCCTGGGGGAGCCTGACACCTCGGCCTGGCCTGACACCTCGGCCTGGGGGGGCGACTGGCCCCCTTGGTTGGTCCAACACCCCTGGTCAAGGGGGTGTTGGAGCTTGTAGTGGTGTTTTCTGCGGGGCTCGACGTGCCGGAAATTAACGCTAGGATGACCTCGACTCCGATCACCGGGATCCTCTGGAGACCTCCACATAGTGCGAAAGCCGTATCATGCGCCGATCCCATGTCGTGGCCGTATCCGTCGGCCTTGTCATCGCCATCGTGGGCGTCACCGCGCCTGAAGCCACCGCCGCCACCGCCACCAGCGTCGGCCAGGCGCTCCCCGGACGGGTCAGCGACCGCGGCGGGCCCCAGGGCTGGGCCGACGCCAACGCCACCGCCCTCGCCGCCGTCGGCCTCAGCGCCACCGCCGCCGGCACCGCCGCCGGCTCCACCACCCCCTTCGACGTCAAGATCGCCGGCACGACCGCCTCCGCCTGCGTCGGCTCCTTCAACACCGCCGGCACGACCTGCACCAACAAGAGCCCCCTGGCCTGGACCGTCGGCGCGGTCGTGGGCGACGCGCAGGGCTCGGAGACGCTGACCGCGTCGAGCGCCCAGGTCACGCTCGCCGAGGGCACGCAACTGTTCACGGACACGGAGTGGCTCGCCATCCTCCTGCCCCGGGTCTCCTTCCGGATGGAGACCCGCTGGGCCACCGCCAACCCGGCCAACCACCCGATCGGCCAGATGGCCTACTGGGGCCACTACTACTTCGACACGGTCAACTCCAAGGTCTACCCCGACGACTCGACCCGGCAGACGGCTTACGAGGGCCCGGTCAACACGTACCACCAGGCCTTCCAGCGCAAGGACAACCAGCCGGCGATGGACGAGTCCGTGACCTCGAACACGAAGATCACGACCGCCATGTCCGCCTTCGCCACGAGCCCGTTCGTGGCCAATTCCATCGCCGAGGTCTCCCCCATCCTCGACGACTTCATCGCCGACCAGATTTCCCAGGTCAACTGGGGAACGATCGGGACGGCGGTCGTGCCGTACACGTTCGGTTACGCCACGACCGGGCTGACGAACGCGACCACGGTGACGGTGTCCGCGGCCGACGCGGCCAGCACCCCGTGGCTGGCGGACTTCGCCTCCAGCCAGACGGCCCAGGCCGCCGCCTCGCTCTCCGCCCTCGACTGGCGCCAGGCGTTCGCCGACTCGACGCTGGCGGAGATCGCCGGGACCAGCGTCGAGGACGCGCTGGAGCAGGCGTTCGGCGCCGGCCTCAACTACGCCCAGCTCTCCGCCCAACTCGACGCGCTGACGACCGACCAGCTCGCCACCCTGTTCCACCCCGCCCTCCAAACCATCGGCGACCGCCTGGCCAACGTCCTGGCCGACCAGAACGCCAAGGTCGACGACAACTGCGCCTTCCCGGCCGGGAGTTCGGGCGACAGCCAGTACTGGCGGGCCTGCACGATCATGGACAACTTCTACGGCGACACGGACTGGCCGACGACGGACGACGGCCCCAGCGTCGTGACGGAGCCCGTCAAGGCGATGTACGCCAACTGGGAGTCGGAGACGATCAAGTACCTGCTCGCCGCCATCAAGGCCAAGGGCGTCGACGTCGTCAGCAACAAGGGCGTCATCAAGACCCCGGCCCCGTGGCGCGAGACGTTCGCCACGGCCGTGTCCGGCACGGTCACGCTGTCCAAGACCTTCGCGGCCGGCTCGATCACGTCGCTGACGGCGACCGCGACCACGACCGACACGGTCATCACGGCGCCCACCAGCCTCTCCGTCGAGGTCGGCCAGTCGGTCCCGCTCGGGGTCTCCGCGGCGCCGCTGCCCAGCGGCACGACCGCGACCTACTCCTACTCGTCGGCCGCCACGGCGACGGCCCGCGTCAGCGGCTCCGGCACCAACGCCACGGTCACGGGCGTCAAGCTCGGCACGACGACCGTGACCGCCACGATCACCCTGGCGGCCAGCGGCACGACCTCGGTCAAGGAGACCCGCGTCATCACCGTCACGGTCCGCCCGCCCTCCTGGGCGCAGGGCCCCGTCACGGCCAACCCGACGACGCCGCGGCCCGTCGGGACGGGCGAGGAGTCGACGGTCACGCTGACCGCGACCGTGTACGACGGCGTCGGCGACGCCAACGGCGGCCTCGGCTCGATCATGCCGGACCAGGAGGTCCGGTTCGCGGTCGAGAACGCCTCGGCCGGACAACCGGCCTTGTCGGCGGCGACCTGCACGTCGGGCCCCGACGGCACCTGCCGGGTGACGCTGACCTCGACCCTGGCCGGCACGTTCAAGGTCCACGCCACGCTCCACAGCGGCACGGAGGAGATGACGAACAGCCCGCTGACCGTCACATTCGAGCCGGGCGCCCCCGACCCCGACCAGTCGAGCCTCGTCATCACGCCCGCCACGGTCAAGGCCAACGTCGCGGCCACCGCCGTCATCACCCTGAAGGACCAGTACGGCAACCCGATCACGGGCCTGACCAGCGCGGACCTGGCCCTGTCGACCAGCCCGGCCGGGCTGACCCTGGTCAACGACTTCAAGTCGACGGCCGCCGGCGTCTACACGGTGTCCGTCCGCTCGACCAAGACCGGCGACTACTCCGTGACGGCCGCCCCGTCCGGCGTCAGCCTGAGCGACGACGTCACCGTGACCGCGGGCGACCCCGCCGCCCTGACGTTGGGCGCCAGCCCCGCGTCCGCCGTCGTCAACAGCCCGGTCACCCTGACGGCCAGCGTGACCGACGCCTGGGGCAACCCGGCGACCGGCCAGACCCCGACGCTGACGGCGGGCAACCTGACCGTCCAGTCCGGCCCGACGGCCGCGGGCGACGGCGTCTACACGTGGCAGGTGACGGCGGTCGACCCCGGCACGTTCCAGCCCCAGGTCGCCATCGGCTCCAGCACGGCCGGCACGACCGTCACGTTCCAGCCCGGCGCCCCCGGCCACATCACGCTCACGATCAACCCCGCCACGGCCACCGCCTCGGCCGCGTCCGGCGCGGGCGCGACCGCCAGCGTGACCGTGACCGACCAGTGGGGCCACCCGATCACGACCCTCAAGGAAGCCGACTTCGCCTGGAGCTTCACCCAGAAGGACGCCCCGACCGGGGCCGAGGCCGCGACGGCCAACCTCCACGCGGCCAACTTCGCCAACGCCGGGAACGGGACGTACACGTGGAAGCTGTGGTCGGCCACGGCCGGCGACTACGGCGCGGCGATCCTCGCCCAGGGCAACGCCGACGCGGCCAATAACCACATCGCCGACCTGACCATCACCCCTGGCCAGCCCGCCGTCACCAGCCTGGTCCTGAGCGACCGGACCGCCCCCATCAACCAGCCCGTGACGGTCACGTACACGATCAAGGACGCGCTCGGCAACGGCGTCGTGGTCACCTCCGACGAGTTGACCGAGGGCTTCTCGCACACGCCGGCCAACCTCGCCCTGCCCTTGGCGGGCGCGTGGACGGCGGGCCAGGACGCCCACGGCGTGGCGACCGGCGTCTACACGAACCAACTCCAAGGGGCGGCCCCCGGCAACTACTCGCTGGCGCTGGGCGTCCTGACCGCGCCGGGCGCCGACGCCGACCTGACGCTGACCCAGTCCGTCGGCCAGGTCAGCCTGTCGATCGACCAGGCCGCCCACACGGTCTCCGGCCCCGACGGCGACGTCGTCGCCCGGGTCACGGTGACGGGCGACGGCAGCCCGGTGACGGGACTGACGGCCGCCGACGTCGACTTCGGCGTGACGTTGAACGGCCAGGCGTCGACGGCGGTCCAGGCGGCCGCCGGGACGTGGACCGAGACCGAGCCGGGCGTCTACGAGGTCTACGTCTGGTCGCAGACCGCCGGGACGTTCAGCGTGACGGCGGCGACGGGCGGCAAGACGTCGGCCGCGGCGCCCGTCACGTTCGTGCCCGACGTGGCCGACGCGGCGCAGTCGACGTGGACCGTGGCGCCGGCCACCGTGGCGCTGCCGGAGAACGGCTCGGCGGGCGTGGCCACGGCGACGTACACGCTGAAGGACCGCTTCGGCAACCTGATCCCGAACCAGGGCAGCGCCATCCAGGTGACGACGGACGGGCCCGGCACCCTGGCGGCCAGCGGGCCGTCGGGCGACACGGGCGTCTACACGTGGCAGGTGTCGACGGCGACCCAGGGGACCTACACGGCCACGGCGACCGCGCCCGGCCTCGCCGCCAAGCAGGCCACCGTGACGTTCAAGGGCCTCATCGTCTCCAAGGCCAACTCGACGGTCGCGGCCGACCCGGCCGAGGCGCCGACCTCGCAGGCGGCCGGCGCGGCCATCGGCCTGACCGTGACGGTCCAGGACTCGGCCGGCGAGGGCATCGAGGGCCTGGCCGCGGGCGACTTCGCCGTGGCGTCGACGCCGGCCGGCCTGGCGCTGGCGGACGCCGGCTTCGCCGAGCAGGGCGACGGCGTCTACCAGCTCAAGGCCTACTCGACCAAGGCCGCCACGTTCGACGCCGTCGTCTCCGTCGTCGGCGTGGCGCTGGACGACGCGGCCGACCACGTCACGGTCACGACGGTGGCGGTGGCGCGCGCGGCCACGGCGACCGTCACGGCGGACGCGGCCATGGCCAACGGCGCCGGCCGGGACCAAATCCAGGTCGCTGTGACGGACGGCTTCGGCAACCCCGTGGCGGGCGTCGCCGTGGCCTCGACCGCGAGCGGGATCACGGTCGTGACGCCGATCGCGCCGACCGACGCCAACGGGCTGACGACCATCGCCTACACGTCGGTCAAGCCCGGCGAGTACGAGGCCGCCATCACGGTCGACGGGCTGACGTCCGTGACCGGCGCGCCGGCCAAGCTGACCTTCGGCGCGGCCTGCCTGGCGGGCATCGACGAGGGCTGCGAGCCGGTCGCCGGCAAGGAGGTCTCCCACCTCGTCGTGACCGTCGACAACGCGACGGCCGACGGCGAGGCCTTCGACACGGTCGCCGTCTACATCGTCGACCAGCAGGGCAACCCGCTGGCCAAGGCCCAGGTCCGGGCCAGCTTCGACGGCGGCGCGCCGGGCGCAATCGTCCAGACGACCGCCACGGGCCAGACCGTCTTCAACTTCCAGTCGCGCACCGGCGGCGAGCACACCGCCCAGATCGAGGTCTACTCGTCGGGCGCCTGGCGGCCCATCGTGGTCGCGGCGGGCGCCGACCCGGCGCCCCCGGCGGAGTGGGTGTCGTCGCCCGTGACGCTGCACTTCACGGCGCTGCCGCCCGTGGCCGAGTCGTCGTCCCTGACCGCGACGCCCGACTCCCCCATCTACACGGGCGCCGCCTACACGCTCCAGGTCCGCCTGGCCAACCGGCTGGGCGACCCCGTGGCCGGCGCCGATGTCACTTTCGCCGCCAACCCCAGCGGGCCCGCGCTGTCCGCGCCGACCTGCCGGACGGACCAGTCCGGGCAGTGCACGGTGACGCTGACGTCGGCCGTGGCGGCGACCACGACGGTGACGGCGAGCGTCGGCGGCGTCACGCTCACGACCGACCCGCTCGAGTGGGAGTACCAGCCGTTCGCCGTCGCCCAGCCGACGATCGCCAGCCCGGTCGAGCAGGGCTATGTCAACACGGCCGCCCCGACCGTGGCCGGGACCGGCGAAGCCGGGGACACGGTCACGGTCACGGCCGACGGCCAGCCGGGCTGCAGCGCGCCGGTGGCGACGGACGGGAGTTGGAGTTGCGCGCTGGCCGGCCTGGCCGACGGCCGCCACGTCCTCAGCGCCGTCCAGACCTCGGACGCGCCGGGCGCACTGGCCAGATCGCCGGTCCAGCGGACCATCTTCGTCGACACGGTCGCGCCCGACGCGCCCGTAGTCGAGACCCCGGCCGCCGGGGCCGTCCTGAACGACCCGACCCCGACGTTCGCGGGCCAGGCCGAGGAGGGCTCGACGGTGACCGTGACGGAAGGGGGCCAGGTCCTGTTGTCGACCATGGCCAACTCGCCGTGGTCCGGCGACCTGGCCGCGCTGACCGACGGGCCGCACACGGTCACGGTCACGGCAACCGACGCCGCGGGCAACGTCTCGCCCGCCACGACCGTGGCATTCACGATCAAGACCTCGGCCGCCCTGACGCTGTCGGAGCCGGTTGAGGGCGTTGCCGGGCTGGGCGAGCAACCGACGTTCGCCGGCGTCACGGACGCCGGCAACCAGGTCACGGTCAAGGAGGGCGCCACGACGGTCTGCCAGGCCAACGCCGGGACCGACGGCAACTGGACGTGCGACGCGACGGCGCCCCTGGACGAGGGGCTGCACACGGTCGCGGTCACGGCGACGGATGTCGCCGGGAACGTCTCGCCCCTAGTGACGCGCAGTTTCCGGGTCGGCGCCGCGCCCCTGCCCGCGCCCCGCATCGTCAGCCCCGCCGACGGCGCCACGCTGGCCACGCGCAGCGTTGAGGTGCGCGGCGATGGCGCCACCGAGGGCAATACGGTCAGCGTCACGGACACGGCGGCCACGCCGCTGTGCGACAGCCCGGTGGCGGCGGACGGGACGTGGGCCTGCACGACCGGCTCCCTGCCGCTGGGCGCCCAGACCCTCCTCGTGACCCAGACCGACGGGACGGAGACGTCCGACGCGGCGGCGGTCAGCGTGACCGTCGCGCCGCCGGCCGGGCCGACCGTGACGCTGACGCTGTCGAGCCAGGTCCTCGGCTCCGGCAAGGCCCGTTTCGCGGGCCAGGTGTCGGCCGGCGCGACCGTGGCCGTGACCGAGGGGACGACCCCGCTCTGCTCGGCCACCCCGGCGTCGACCGGCAACGCCATGGTGGCCTGGAACTGCGTCACGACCACTGACCTGGCGGACGGCGAGCACAGCGTGACCGTGACGGCGACGGCCGCCGACGGCACCCCCGGCGACCCCGTGACGCGCCTCGTCGTCATCGACCGGACGCCGCCGGCCGCCCCGACCATCGATACGCCCGCGCCCGACTCGACGCTAACCGACGCCGCCGCCACGTTCACGGGCACGGCCGAGGACGGCGCCGTCGTGGCGCTCACGACCGGGCAAGGGTCGTTGCTGTGCTCGGTGGCGGCGTCGAGCGGGACCTGGACCTGCCAGGCCGCCAACCTCCCCGAGGGCCCGCTGGTCGTCACGGCCGTGGCCGAGGACGCGATGGGCAACGAGTCCGACCCGGTCGAGGCCAACTACGTCGTCGACGCCCGCGGCCCCGACGCCCCGGCCATCACCGAGCCGCCCGGCCTCGGCGCGGTCCTCGAGAACACGACGCCGCGCGTGGCCGGGACCGGCGAAGCGGGCGCGACCGTCGCCGTCGTGGCGACGACGTCCGAAGCCGCGCCCCAGGCCGGCTACTGGAGTTGCTCGGCGGACGTGGCCGAGGACGGGACGTGGTCCTGCCTGATCCCGCACGAGCTGCCCGCCGGGCCGGCCACCCTGACCGCGACCCAGACCGACGGCCGCAGCCGGACCTCGCCGGAGACGTCGATCGACGTCACGATCGCTACTCCGTCGCCGTCGCCGTCGCCCCAGCCGATCGCGTACGACATCGTGACGGACCCGTTCACCCAGCGGGTCAACCAGGGCGAGACCTTCTCCTGGACCGTGACAGCGGCCTCGGACGAGACCGAGGATCCGCCCGAGTGGACGTTCTTCGTCAACGGGGCGGACCTGCCGGAGTGGATCACGGCGACCGTGGCGCCGGACGGCTGGTCGGTCGACTTCGTGGCCGCGCCGACGGCGTCGACCCCGGTCGGGACGACCAACGTCGAGGTCGACGTGCCGGGTGACTTCGAGCTGTACACGATCACCGTGCGCGCCGGGACGGGCACGTCCGCGTCGCCGTCGGCGTCGGCGTCGCCTTCGCCTGACGTGTCGCCGTCACCCTCGCCGACTCCGTCGCCTTCGCCTGACGTGTCGCCGTCGCCGTCGCCGTCGCCCGCGGTGTCGCCGTCAGCCTCGCCGACTCCGTCGCCGTCGCCCGCCGTGTCGCCGTCGCCGACTCCGGAGGAGTCGCCCAGCCCGTCGGTGGTGCCGTCGGCTTCGCCGTCGCCCGAGGTGTCGCCGTCGCCGTCGCCTGCCGTGTCGCCGTCACCATCGCCTGCCGTGTCGCCATCGCCATCGCCTAGCCCGAGCACGATCGACGACATTCCGGGCGAGAGCGCGTCGCCGACGCCGAACGCCACGCCGAGTGCCAGCCCCAGCCCCCGGGTCACGCCGAGCGCGAGCCCGAGTCCGAACGTCACGCCGAGTGCGAGCCCGAGTCCCGCGGTCACGCCGAGTGCGAGCCCGAGTCCGAGCCCGAGGGTCAGCCCGTCGCCGAGCCCGAGCCCAGCGGTCTCCGCGTCCCCGAGCCCGAGCCCAGCGGTCTCCGCGTCCCCCAGCCCGAGCCCAGCGGTCTCCGCGTCCCCCAGCCCGAGCCCGGCGGTCTCGGCGTCCCCGAGCCCCACGCCGGCCGCAAGCCCGAGCCCGAGCGTGTCCCCGAGCCCGAGCCCGAGCGCCCACGTGTCGCCCAGCCCGTCGCTGGGCCAGAGCCCGAGCCCGTCGCCCAGCCCTGACACGAGCCCGACACCGGGAACCAGCCCCGCACCGGGCAGCAGCCCGACACCGGGGTCCAGCCCGACACCGGGAACCAGCCCGAGCGCCAGCCCGTCGCCCAGCGCCGCGCCGGCCAGCCCGACCCCTGGGACGAGCCCCAGCGCCAGCCCGTCGCCCAGCCCCAGCCCGGAGACGCACCCGAGCGCGAGCCCGACACCAAGCAGCAGCCCCACTCCAGGCAGCAGCCCGACGCCAGGTTCCAGCCCCACGCCAGGGTCCAGCCCCACGCCAGGCAGCAGCCCGACACCTGGGTCCAGCCCGACCCCTGGGACGAGCCCGAGCGCCAGCCCTGAGACGCACCCGAGCGCCAGCCCGTCGGTCAGCCCGAGCGCCAGCCCGACCCCGGGCGTGAGCCCCAGCGCGAGCCCGTCGCCGACTCCGGACACCCATCCGAGCGCGTCGCCCAGCCCGTCGCCGCGCGCGAGCACCACGACGGCCGGGCCGTCGCCGAGCCCGTCACCCAGCCTGAGCCCGTCGCCCAGCCCGAAGGCGAGCCCGAGCCCCGACACCCAGACGAGCGCCAGCCCGTCGGCCAGCGCGGGGACGAGCGCGAGCCCGTCCGCCGCCCCGTCGGCGGCGGCCCCGCGCGTGACCGTGGCCCACTCCGGAACGGA
>JAISTC010000062.1 GCA_031272805.1 Propionibacteriaceae bacterium | reverse complement strand
CCAGCCAGGACGTGTCGCCCGCGATCAGGGTTGGGACCGTGGCGACGGCGGCCAGGCCCATGACCCAACTGACCGCGTCCGAGCTGGTCCAGCCCTGGTCCAGGACGATCTTGAGCGCGACCATCTCGGCGCCGTAGGCGGCCCCGGCCGTGGCGGAGAGGGCGAGGCCGGAGAGGTGGACGTCGGCGGCGCCGCCGGACAGCAGGACGACGCCCGCGACCGCCAAGGCCGTGGCGATGAACCAGGGACGGCCGGGGCGGCGGCGCCGGACCAGCCACTCGCAGAGCCCGGCCACGAGCGGGGCCGCGCCCAGCGTGACGATGGTGCCGACGGCGACGCCGTTGGCGCGCGTGCCGGCGAAGAACGTGACCTGGTAGGCGGCCATGCCGAGCGCGGCCAGGCCCAGGGCGACGGGCACGCGCCAGCCGTGGCGCGGGGCGGAGAAGCGGGGCCAACGGCCCGTGCGGCGGCGGTGGAGGACGAGGCCGAGGAGCGCCATGAGCGTGCCGCCCGTGACCATGCGGACCGAGCCGATGCTGAGCGGCGCGGCGGCCGGCGGCGCGAACGTCTGGGTGGTGCCGGTCGTGCCGAAGAACACAGACGCGAGGATGACCCAAATGACCGCTGACACGGGGACAAGTGTGCCGGATGGAACCCCCCAAGGCCGAGGTGTCAGATACCGCGGCAGCGAGCGCCAGCGAGCGCAGCCAGCGGTGTCTGATACCGCGGCCGACCCCACACCCACCGGCCGAGGCATCAGGCGCCGCCGCCCGGGCTCGTGCCTCGCCAAGGCCGCGGCACCCGACGCCTCGGCCTCTACACTGGCCCGCGTGACTGACACGATCGATTTGTTGCTGGCCGGGGGTGGGACGGGCGGCCATACCACTGCCGGGGCCGTCATCGCGGCGATCGCCCGGGACCTCGGGTACTCGGTCGCCTGGGCGGCCCGGGCGGACTCGTACGAGGCCACGGTGGCGGCCGAGAACGGCATCCGCTTCGAGCCCGTGCCGGCGTTCCGGCTCCAGCCGAAGAACGCCGCCCGGGTGGCCCGGTCGGTCGTGACGGCGCGCGGGCTGATCCGGCGGTGGCGGCCGCGGCTGGTGGTGGCGACGGGGAGCTGGGTGTGCGTGCCGGTGGCGTTCGGCGCCAAGTTGGCGCGGGTGCCGCTGGTCGTCCACGAGCAGACGCTGATCCCCGGCTCGGCCACGACGTTCCTGTCGCGTTTCGCCCGCGAGACGTGGCTGACCTGGGCCGCGTCGGCGGGCGCGTTCCACGGCGTGACCGTCCACACCGGCTTCCCGCTGCGGCCGGTCCTACGGCAGCCCGTGGCGCGGGCGGACGGCCTGGCGCGGTTCGGGCTGGCCGACGCGCCGACGCTGTTCGTCGCGGGCGGGGGCTCGGGCGCGGAGTCGCTCAACGCGTATGTGGCGCGGCACCTGGGTGAGCTGCTCGGGCCGTGGCAGATCATCCACCAAGCCGGCACCAGCCCGAACCTGACCACGACCGTGACGGTTCTGGAGCAGGCGAAGGCGGCTCTGCCGGAGGCGCTGCGGGCGCGCTACCACGTGGCCGGGTACCTCGACGGCGAGCACGTCAACGCGGCCCTGCGGTCCGCCGCGCTGACCCTGGCCCGGGCCGGCGCCGGGTTTGTCAACGAGGTCGGGCAGTTGGGCTCGGAGGCCGTCCTGGTCCCCTATCCCCACTCCGTCAACGGCGAGCAGGACGCCCTGGCGCGCGAGTTGACGGTGACGGGCCAGGTGACGGTGTGGGACGACGCCGATCTGCGCAACGACAACCCGGAGCGGTTGGCCGCGCTGCTGCACTGGACGCCGCTGACGCCGACCGGCGTGACCAGCCCGGTCGTGCCGACGGACGAGGCGGTGGACCGCATCGCTGGACGGCTGACAGCGCTGTTGGGCTAGCGGCCACGGTGCCCGACCCCCTGGCCCGACCCCCTAGCCCGACGCCTAGGCCAGCGGGCCGCCGCGGTCTTGCAGGAGGGAGTGCAGGCGGGCGAAGACGTCGCCTGTGCGCAGGCCGTCGTGCTCGTACTCGTTCGTCACCCAGGCGTGGGAGTTGCCCAGACCCTGCAGCGTCTCCAACTGGAGGCCGGAGTCGACGTACAGGTCGTCGAAGTAGACCGCCGCCTCGACCGGGACCTCGTTGGCCGCCAGCCGGGCCGGGTCGTACAGCAGCGGCCACTCGACCTGCCGCATCATCAACTCGACCGCCTGCTTGAACGGCCGCAGCTCGTAGACATCGTGGAACATCCACGGGAACGCCATCTCGCCGAAGAACAGCAGCGGCCGCGCGCCCGGCTCGAACTCGGGGTGGCGCTCCAGCTCGTGGGCGGCGGCCCAGTCGATCGGCCCGTTGGCCCCGGAGCCGTAGACGAACTCCTGGAGGGTCCAGTAGAGCGGGTTCTCCGCCGTGGCCGTCCGGTTCATGACGTCGTACAGGAAGGCGTCGGAGAGCCGGCCGGGGCGGGCGAAGGCCGTGTCGATGAGCCAGTGGAGCCGCTCGTAGCCCGGCTTCATGCCGAGGTCCAGCCCGATCGACTGGAAGCGCGGGATCGTCAGCGCGTCGCCGTTGGGCAGCGTGACGTCGCCCTCGGCCAGCCGGTCGGCCACGAGGGCGACCGTGTCGAGGTCCTTGGGGAAGCGGCGGTAGAACTCGCGCGAGCGCCGCTCGGCGCGGGGGAACGTGTGGCGGTAGACGTCGGCCGCCGACGCCGGCACCCCCGGCACGCCGCCCGCGATCAGCGCCGCGTTCAAGGCGCCCGGGGCGTGGGAGAGGTAGGTCAACGTCAGGAAGCCGCCGTAGCTCTGGCCCAGCGCGGTCCAGCGCTGGCCGCCGAACATCGAGTGGCGGAGGTGTTCGAGGTCCTGGACGATCGAGTCGGCCAGGAACTTGCGCAGGTACCACGCCGCCTCGGCCGGGTCGTCGTAGCGGGCGATGTCCTCGCCGTCGACCAGGCTGGAGCGGCCCGTGCCGCGCTGGTCGGGGAGGATGACGCGGTAGTGCTTGACCGCCTCCTTGAGCCAGGCCGGCCCCTGGTTCGGGCGCGGCCCGGCGCCGCCGGGGCCACCCTGGAGGAACACGAGGAGCGGGAGGTCCTCGTTGCGCTTGGCCGGGTCCACGACGACCCGGTAGAAGAGGTCGATCCGGCCCCACGACTCGTCCGCCCAGTCCAGCGGGACCGGGATGACGTGGTCGGAGACGAAGAAGCCGGGCACGAGGTAGCTGGCGAGTTCGGTCATGGGGCTAACGCTACCGGGCGGGGTGGGCGGAACCCCGCTGGACACGGTGACGACCGGCCGGGACCGGGCGTGATCGTGACCCGTAGTCAGACGGGAGCGCAGGCCACGGGACGTCATCCTGCGCGGAGGGACGTCATCCTGCGCATAGGGACGTCATCCTGCGCGGAGGCGCGCCAGCGCCGGAGTCGCAGGATCTGCCTGGTGGCAGGGGAAACTACGTGGCGGGTAGATCCTGCGACTCCGGCGGCGGGGGGCCTCGTTCCTCGGCCCGCGCCGCCTCCGCGCAGGATGACGGGGGGCTGGCGCGTCGTGGGGGTGGCGGGCGAGTGGTTAGATGGGGGGCGCCGGGTCAGGCTGGCCCGGAGCCCGTTCGAAGGGAACCCTCCATGACGCATTCCGCTGATCCCGCCCCCGCCGCCGGCCTCCAGGTCGAGATGGCCGGGACGGATGTCATCGCCGACGCCGACCGCAAGGGCAAGGCCTCCAGCCTGTTCTGGCCCTGGTTCGCCGCCAACATCTCCGTCCTCGGCATCAGCTACGGCGCCTGGGTGCTCGACTTCGGGATCTCGTTCGCCCAGGCCACGGTCGCCGGGCTCATCGGTATCGTCTTCTCCTTCTTCCTCTGCGGCGTCGTCGCCACGGCCGGCAAGAAGGGCGGCGCGCCGACCATGGTGTTGTCGCGGGCGGCCCTCGGCGTCCACGGCAACAAGGTCGCCGCCGTCCTGTCCTGGATCCTGACGGTCGGCTGGGAGACCGTGCTGACGTCGCTGGCCGTGTTGGCGACGGGGACCGTCCTGTCCAAGCTCGGCGCGGGCGAGGGGGCGGGGATCAAGATCATCGCGCTCATCGTCGTGGCCGTCCTCATCGTCGGCGGCGGCGTCATCGGCTTCGACCTCATCATGAAGATGCAGACGGTCATCACGGTCGTGACAGGCGTCCTGACGATCGGCTACTTCATCCTGACGTTCCGGCACGTCGACCTGTCGGCCGTGACCGCGTTGGAGGGCGGGTCGACCCAGGCGTTCATGGGGGCGCTCGTGTTCATGATGACGGGATTCGGCCTCGGCTGGGTCAACATGGCGGCCGACTACTCGCGCTACCTGCCGCGGGAGACCAAGTCGGGGCCGGTCATCTGGTGGACCACGTTCGGGGCCGCCATCGCGCCGCTGTTCCTGTTGGGCTACGGGTTGCTGTTGGCCGGCTCGGACGAGCAGTTGCGGGCCGACATCTCGGCCGACCCGATCGGGGCGCTGACGACGCTGCTGCCGACCTGGTACCTCATCCCGTTCGCGCTGGTCGCCATCCTGGGGCTGGTCGGCGGCGCCGTGTTGGACATCTACTCGTCGGGCCTGGCGCTGGTGTCGGCCGGGATCCCGATCCCGCGGCCCTTCGCCGCCGGCATCGACGGCTGCATCATGATCGCCGGGACGATCTACATCGTCTTCGGCGGCTCGACCTTCTTCGATATCTTCCAGGGCTTCCTCATCACGCTGGGGGTCCCGATCGCCGCCTGGGCGGGGATCATGCTGGCCGACGTGTTGATGCGGAAGAAGAACTACACGGACGCCGACCTGTTCGACCCGCGCGGCCGCTACGGCTCGGTCTCGCCGGTCGCGATGGTCGTCATCGCCGTCGGCGCGTTCGTCGGCTGGGGCTTCGTGACCAATTCCTACGCCGGTTGGCTGAGTTGGCAGGGCTACCTCATGGGGGCCATCGGCGGCAAGGAGGGTGACTGGGCGTACGCCAACCTGGGCGTGTTGTTCGCGCTGGTCATCGGGTTCGTCGCCACGCTGGCGATCCAGCGCGGTACGGTTCGCCGGCAGGAGGCGCTGGGATGACCGGGACACTCGTCGTCATCGACATGCAGAAGGTGTTCGGCACCGAGGGTTCCGACTGGTACACGGCCGGTTTCGGGGCCATCGTGCCGGCGATCGCCCGGCTGGAGGAGGCGTTCGGCGAGTCGGTCGTGTTGACGCGGTATGTCTCGCCGGACCGGCCCTGGGGCGCGTGGATCCCGTACTTCCAGGACTGGCCGGCGGAGCTGCAGCCGCGCGAGGCCGAGGTCTGGGACATCGTGACCGAACTGGACCGGCCCGGGGCGCCGGTTGTGACGGCGGTGACGTTCTCCAAGTGGGGTCCCGAGTTGGCCGGGCTGATCCGGGACAACCGGATGATCCTGACCGGTGTGTCGACCGACTGCTGTGTGTTGTCGACTGCCCTGGCGGCGGCCGACGCGGGCGTCGAGGTCTGGGTCGTGTCCGACGCCACGGCGGGCCTGGACGCCGACACAGAGAAACAGGCGTTGTACATCATGAGCCTGTACGGGCCGCTCATCAAGATCGTGACGGCGGACGAGGCGCTGGCGGCGGCGTGAGGCCCCCTCTGATCGACCGCGCCACCGGCTCGCTCCTCGGCCTCGCCCTGGGCGACGCGCTCGGGATGCCCACCCAGTCCTTCCCCCGCGCCGAGATCGCCCGCCGCTGGGGCATCTTGACGGGCCTCGAACCCGGGCCGTCCGACCAACCGCTGGCGCCCGGCCTGCCCGCGGGACACGTGACCGACGACACGGAACAGGCGTTCCTGTTGGGCCGCCTGCTGGCCGCAGGGCAGGGTCACGTCGACCCGGCCGAGTTCGCCCGGTGCCTCACAGCCTGGGAGGACTCCATGCGGTCACGCGGTTCGCTCGATCTGCTGGGGCCGTCGACGCAGGCGGCGCTGACGAGGCTGTTGGCGGGCGTGCCGCCGACGGAGTCCGGCGTGACGGGGACGACCAACGGGGCGGCCATGCGCGTTGCGCCGGTCGGCCTCGTCTACCCGCCCGGCCCGGCGTTGGTCGACGCCGTGGTCGAGGCCAGCCAGGTCACCCACTTCACGTCGGTCGCCCTGGCCGGGGCGGCGGCGGTGGCGGCGGCGGTCAGCGCCGGGGTGCGCGGGGCGGACGTGGCCGGGGCCGTGGCGGCGGCGATCGACGCGGCGGGGGCGGCGGCGGCCCGGGGGCGCTGGGTGGCGGCGGCCGACGTGGCGGCCCGGCTCGAGTGGGTCGCGGCGCGGGGGGACTGGTCGGCCGAGCTGGGGGAGGCGGCGTTCCTCGACGCGGTCGGCTCGCTCATCGGCACGTCGTTGGCGACCCAGGAGTCCGTCCCGGCGGCGTTCGCGTTCGTCTTGGCGGGGGCGCAGGATCCCTGGCGGGCGCTGTGCCTGGCGGCGTCGGTGGGCGGCGACTGTGACACGATCGCGGCGATGGCGGGGGCGGTCCTGGGGGCGTGCCACGGGACGGCGGCCTGGCCGGCCGACGCCGTGGCGACCGTCGAGCGGGTCAACGGGCTGGATGTGGGGGGTCTCGCTCTTGTCATCCTGAGCGAAGCGAAGGATCTTGGTCAGGTACGACAGATGCTTCGCTGCGCTCAGCATGACAAGGGAGACGGCGCTCAGCATGACGAGGGAGAAGGCGCTCAGCATGACAAGGGAGAAGGCGCTCAGGATGACGAGGGAGAAGGCG
>JAISTC010000186.1 GCA_031272805.1 Propionibacteriaceae bacterium | reverse complement strand
CGCCACTACGAACACCCCAAGGAGAAGCTCTCCCACTACTCCAAGCGGACCGTCGACATCGAGTACAAGTTCGGTTTCGCCGGCGGCGACTGGGGCGAGCTCGAGGGGATCGCCAACCGGACCGACTTCGACCTGTCGACCCACACGGACCACTCCGGCCAGAACCTCAAGTTCAAGGACCCCGTGACCAACGACGAGTTCTTCCCCTACGTCATCGAGCCGGCCGCCGGGCTGACGCGCTCGCTGATGGCGTTCCTGGTCGAGAGCTACGCCGAGGACGAGGCCCCCAACACGAAGGGCGGCGTCGACACGCGCGTCGTCCTCCGCCTCGACCACCGCATCGCCCCGGTCAAGGCCGCCGTCCTGCCGCTGTCGCGCAACGAGTCGCTCTCGCCCAAGGCCCGCGACCTCGCCGCCGAGCTGCGCCAGTACTGGAACGTCGACTTCGACGACTCCCGCGCCATCGGCCGCCGCTACCGCCGCCAGGACCAGATCGGCACGCCGTTTTGTGTCACGGTCGACTTCGACACGCTCGAGGACGACGCCGTCACGATCCGCGAACGCGACACGATGTCCCAGGAGCGGGTCGCCATCGGCCAGGTCCGCGACTACTTGGCCACGCGGTTGGCCGGTTGCTGACCACGTTGTCATCCTGCGCGAAGCGAAGGATCTGGTTCACGTCCGAGGGATCTGGTCCATGTCATCCTGAGCGAAGCGAAGGATCTCCTTGATGTCCGAGGGAACCCCCATACCCACCATCGCGCTCGCCCCGATGGCCGGCGTCACCAACTCCGCCTACCGTCAGCTCTG
Organism: Propionibacteriaceae bacterium; assembly: GCA_031272805.1. GTDB lineage: Bacteria > Actinomycetota > Actinomycetes > Propionibacteriales > Propionibacteriaceae > WQYJ01. Next base: position 22,153 of record JAISTC010000186.1, on the reverse strand, counting down.
CCGCGAACAGGCCGAACTCGGCACGCCGATCCGCCCGGCCGGGTTGTTCACCTGCGAGATGGTCACGGCCGAGGGCCTGGCGATGCGCATCCCCAAGACCCTCGACATGCTCAAGCCCGACCCAGGCGACCCGATCCGCTCGGTCCAGCTCTACGCCCTCGAACCGGTCACGCTGTCCCGCGCCGTCAGCGTCTGTGGCGACCTCGGCGTGACGCACATCGACCTCAACTTCGGCTGCCCCGTGCCGAAGGTGACGCGCAAGGGCGGCGGCGGAGTGCTGCCGTGGAAGCTGGACCGGTTCGCCGCGCTGCTGGAGGCGGCGGTCACGGCGGCCGCACCGTTCGGGCTGCCCGTCACGATCAAGACCAGGCTGGGCATCGACGCCGAGCACGAGACATTCCTCGACGCCGGCCGGATCGCGCAGGAGTCCGGCATCGCCGCCGTCACGCTGCACGCCCGGACCGTGGCGCAGGCGTACGGCGGGACGGCCGACTGGAGCCGCATCACGGAACTGGTCGACGCGCTGGACATCCCGGTCTACGGCAACGGCGACATCTGGGAGGCGGCGGACGCCCGGCGCATGATGGCGGAGACCGGCTGCGCCGGCGTCGTCATCGGCCGGGGCTGCCTGGGCCGCCCCTGGCTGTTCCGCGACCTGGCGGCCGGCGCCCCCACCGCCTCCGCCAAGCCCACGCTGGGCGAGGTGATCGCCATGGTGAGGCGCCACGCGGAGCTGCTGACCGAGCACTTCGGCAGCGAGCAGCACGGCCTGGCGGACCTGCGGAAATTCATGTCCTGGTACTTCAAGGGCTTCCCGCTGGGCGGCGACCTGCGCCTGGCGCTGGGCCTCGTGACGTCGATCGCGGACATCGACCGCCTGACGGCGGACCTGGACCCCGCCACCCCGTACCCGGACGACGCCCAGGCCAGCCCCCGCGGCCGCCAGGGCAACCCGCGGGCCACGGTCAAGATGCCGGACAACTGGCTGGCCACGCGCACCTGGGCCCGGTGACCGGCGGGCGGGGCGGGTCGGCCACGTAGAGTGGGCCTGTGACTGCCAGCCTGGACATCCTCGCCGCGGCTGTCGGGGCGCTCGGGGGCGAGCCGCGGGCCGGGCAGCAGGACATGGTCCGGGCCATCGACGCGACCATCGCCGAGCAGGGGCGGCTGCTGGTCCAGGCGGGGACCGGCACCGGGAAGTCGCTCGGCTACCTCGCCCCGGCCGCCGCCTACCTGGCGGACCATCCGACGTCGCGGGTCGTCGTGGCCACGGCCACCCTCGCCCTGCAGACCCAGTTGGCGACCAAGGACATCCCCCTGATCGTGGCGGCGACGGCGCAGGTGGCGGGCCGGGAGCTGGCCTGGACCCTGCTGAAGGGCCGCGCCAACTACGCCTGCCTGCTGCGTGTCCGCGACCAGGCCGGGGCGGAGGCCCAGGACGACCTCCTGACCGGCGGGACGGGCCAGTCCAGCCTCGGCGCGGAGGTCGTGGCCCTGCGCCAGTGGGCGGAAGAGGAGTGGGCGGACCAGGGGACGGGCGACCGCGACGCCGCCCCGGCCCACTCGCCCAAGGCGTGGGCCCAGGTCGCCGTGTCCGGCGCGGAGTGCCTCGGCCCCAAGAAGTGCCCGTACTTCGCCGACTGCTTCGCCGAGCACGCCCGCGAGCGCGCCCGCGCCTCCGACCTCGTCGTCACCAACCACTCCCTCGTCGCCGTCGACGCCGAACTCGACGGCGCGGCCCTGCCCGACCACGACCTCGTCGTCTTCGACGAGGCCCACGAGCTGCCCGCCCGCGTCACGGGCGCCGCCACCGGCGAGCTGTCGCCCCAGATGGTCGAACGGGTGACGCGGCGGGCGGCCCCGTACCTGACGGAGGAGGCGGAAGAGGCGCTCCGCCAGGCGGGCACCCACCTCAAGGCGACGCTGGACGTGGCCGGGCCGGGCCGCGTGACGGACCGCGAGTCGGCCGTGGCGGCCGCCTGCCGCGAACTGGCCGCCGCCGCCCGGACCGCCCTCAGCCTCCTCGCCCAGGACAAGTCGGCCGACGCCGAGAAGACCCAGGCCGCGGGCGTCCTCGAGGAGATCCACGGCCTCGCCGGTCGCCTCGCCGCCCTGGGCGACGGCGACGTCGTCTGGGTCTCCGTCCGCGAGGCCTTCGGCGCCCAGCTCGTCGTCGCGCCCCTGTCCGTCGCCGAGACGATCCGCGACCAGCTCCTGGGGCCCCGGACCGCCATCCTGACCTCCGCCACCCTCGCCCTCGGCGGCACGTTCGGCCCGACCGCCCTGAGCCTCGGCCTCGACCCCGCCCAGGAGGGCCAGGACTGGCGGGCCGTCGACGTCGGCTCGCCGTTTGACTACGGCAAACAGGCCATCCTCTACGTCGCCCGCCACCTGCCGGCGCCGGGCCGGGACGGCCTGTCGGAGGCGACGCTGGACGAGATCGCCGACCTGGTCGACGCGGCCGGCGGCCGGGCCCTCGGCCTGTTCTCGAGCTTCCGCGCCGCCCAGGAGGCGGCCGCTTGGGTCCGGGCCAAGGGCGCGCGGACGGTCCTCTGCCAAGGCGACGGCCACCTCCCCGACCTCGTCCGCCGGTTCACCGAGGACCCGGCGACCAGCCTGTTCGGCACCCTGTCGCTCTGGCAGGGCGTCGACGCCCCCGGCGTGACCTGCCAACTCGTCCTGATCGACCGCATCCCCTTCCCCCGCCCGGACGAGCCGCTCCTGCAGGCGCGGCAGCAGGCCGTGGCCCGGCGCGGCGGCAACGGCTTCATGGAGATCGCCGCCAGCCACGCCGCCCTCCTCCTCGCCCAGGGCGCCGGCCGGCTGATCCGCCAGCCGACCGACCGCGGCGTCGTGGCCATCCTCGACTCCCGCCTGGCGACCGCCCGCTACGGCAGCTTCCTGACGCGCTCGCTGCCGCCGTTCTGGCCGACCACCGACCGCGACCACGCCCTCGGCGCGCTGCGCCGCCTCAGCGCCTAGCCCGTGCAGCCGCAGCCGGGGTGGGCCGGCCACGGCGTCCAGGCCGACGCGGCGTCGAGCCGGTCGAACGTCACGGTCGTGGACGCGGTCTCCGGCAGCCGGCCCGCCTGCCACGCCGCCACCTGGGCCGACACGCCGGCCGCCACCCAGTCGATCAGGAGCGGGTCGGCCGGGGGAAAAAGTTGGGAGAGCTGGAACGCGATCAGCGGCCACGCCGGGTCGGCCTGGCTGCGCGCCAGGTCGGCGCACATCAGGCAGCTCGTCGCCCCCGGGATGACGAAGGGGCCGAGCCCCGCCCGGCCGTGGCCGCACGTCGCCACGAGGTGCGGCGTCCGGGCCTTGACCAGCGCGTTGACCGCGACGCGGTCCGGCTCGATCGTGGCCGGCGCGACGACGACCACGTCCGCCTGGCCGGCCCGGCCGCCGGCCAACTGGTGGCCGTGGGCCGCCAGCCGGGCGGCGATGGCGTCGGCCAGCGGGCCGGCGCCGACCACGCCGACCCGCAGCCGCCCGGCGGTGAGGGGCCCGTCCCCGAGGACGTCGAATTGGTCGAGCGAGCGCAGCAGCCAGTGGGCCCAGCGGGGGCCGACGGCGCAGGCGACCTCGAACTGCGAATGGCGGCCGTCGAGGAGCGGGATGGCGGCGGCCAGCTCGCTGGGGACGCCCTGGAGGACGACGTGGGGCGAGCCGAGGCCGATCTGGAGGACGCCGGGGCGGCGCCAGACGGCCGGGCCGTCGAGGAGGAGCCGGGGGCGGTGGGGGAGGGACAACTGCGCCGGCAGGGCGCTGTGGGGAGAAGTGCGGGGAGAAGTGCGGGGAGAAGGGTGCCTGGTCATGGCCCCAGTCTGGGGGCGCGGCTCTCAGCCAAGACGGCTATCCACAGGTCACGCCCGCGCGGGCAACACAGACAACGCACCGGGCAACACCGACCCGGGGAAGGGCCGGCGTGGCCCGGTGGAAACGCAAAAGTGGCGGGTCCGGAAGCGAACCCGCCACCTCTACGTCAAGAGACCTAAGCCTTGCCCAGGATACGGTTGAGGTTGGTGCCACACGTGGGGCACTTACCCTTGGCCATGCGAGTGCCGTTCTTGCTGACGACGATGTCGCCAGTGGCCGACTTCTTGGCCTTGCACTTCACACAGTAGAACTCACCCGTATATTTCTCTGCCACGGTTCCTCCTTGGTTGGGGGTGGTTGTTTGCCACCTAGTCTTGGCCGTACACACTCTAGAGCCAGCTCCCCATGTCGGGGGGATGACGCGCCAAGCGCACGGGGCTTACTCAGACGCAAGGTCCTCCAGAGTGCCCCACTTGCCTTCCCCTGCGAGCGGACATCCACCGAAGGACCCTGCGCTGACGCACACGTTAGTGACCGCGCTCGCCATGCGTCAACCCGCCTCGCCGTCCAGGAGGCGGCGCAGCTCGGCGTCGAAGGGGTCGTCCTCGGCCGGCCCGTTGAGGCGCGCCAGGTACGCCTCGGGGTCGGCCAGGTCGGCCGCCGCCGGCATCCGGTCCGGGTGGTTCCACGCCTCGTCCCGGCCGCCGACGCCCTGTTCCGCCGTCAGGCGGTCCCAGAACGCCTCAGCCTCGCGCAGCCGCCGGGGCCGGATCGACAGGCCGAGCAGGGTCGAGAAGACCTCCGCCGCCGGCCCGCCCGACGCCCGGCGCCGCCGGACCGTCTCCGCCAGCGCCGCCGCGCTCGGCAGCCACTTGGCCGTGGCCTGGCCCGCCACGAAGTCGACCCAGCCCTCGACCAGCGCGATGAGGGTCTCCAGCCGCTCCAGGATGGCGAGCTGCTCGTCCGTCTTGCCCGGGTCGAACATGACCGTGTTGATGTCGCCCTCGAACTGGCTCAGCGTCTCCGGGGTGATCTGCTCGGGCATCGCCTGCTCGATCGCCGCCGTCAGCGAGTCGGGGTCGATCTTGATCTCGCGGGCGTAGTGCTGGACCAGCGCGACGAGCTGCGGCCCGATCCACGCCACCTCGCCGAACAGCCGCTGGCGGGCCGCCTCGCGGATCGCGTGGTAGAGCAAGACGTCGGTCTCGGGCACGCCCAAGCCCTCCGCCGCCGCGGCCAGGTTGGTCGGCAGGACGGCGACCTGGAGCTTCGGCGTCAGGGGGAAGCCGAGGTCCGTCGCCGTCACGATGTCCGTCGCGATCCGGCCCAGTTCCTTGCCCAGGCGGCTGCCGAACATGCCGTCGGCGGCCTGGCGCAACAGCGGCTGCAGGAGGTCAGAGAAGCCCGTCAGCTCCGGCGCGGCGCCCATCTCGGCCAGCCGCTCGCCCATCGTGGCCTGGAGGCCGGCGGCGATGGTCGACGTCACCGGCTCGATCATCTCCTGCCACTTCGGCATCGTCTGCTCGATCCAGTCGGCCCGGCTCCACGCCACCGGCGGGAGCGTCAACTGCGGGAACACCGTGTAGTCGTCGAGCCACAGCTCGACCAGGTGGACCGCGTCGGCGATCTCGCGCGTCCGGCGCCCGTCGGGCACCGGGTCGGGGCCGAGCGAGGCGATCTGGTGGCGGGCGGCGTCCTTGGCCGCCTGCCACGTCACGGGGGCCTCCGGCCCGCCGCCGCGCCGCTTCAACTGGGACACCATCTGGTTGGCCAGCAGGTTGAGCAGGTCCTCGAGACTGGCGCCGTCGGGGACGTTCAGGCCGGCCTGGCGGAGCATCTCGATGAGGCCGTCCTCCGGCCGGGACCAGCCCAAGCCCTCGTCGTCGGGGCTGTCGTCCATGGGCCCTCCTTCGCGTTTCCCCCTATTGTGGCCCACCGGGCCGTCGCCCGCCCAACGCCGCCCCTGTTGGCTAAGCTCGGCGCCGTGACCAGGCAAAGGTGGACCGCCGTCGTGGCGTCGGCGCTGTTCGTCGGCCTGGCGCTGATCGTGCTCCTCGTCCCCGTCGACTTCGTCGCCCGGTCGCCCGGCCAGGCCGTCGACCTGACGGGGGAGGCCGCCGACGGCGGCCCCGTCCTCGCCCTTCAAGGCCGCCAGACCTACGCCTCGTCGGGGAGCTGGCTCCTGACGACCGTCGACCAAACCCCGGTGGGCGAGCGCCTCCACCTCCTCCAGGCCATCGTCGATTACCTCCTCCCCAGCCACGAGGTCCTCGACCGCTCGGACGTCTACCAGGACGGGACGACCGCCGAGGCGCTGGCCGAAGGCCAGGCCGGCGCCCTGGCCACCGCCAAGACCTACGCCATCGTGGCCGCGCTCTGCGAGCTGGAGCCAGGCCCGGCGTCGGACCGCTGCCCGCTGGTCGACGAGTACGTCACAGTGGCCGACATCACGGCCGGCGGCCCGTCGGACGGCAAGCTCCAGAAGGGCGACCGGCTCCTCCTCGTCCAGGACACGCCGATCATGACGCGCAACCAGCTCGTCAGCCTGGTCCGCTCCAGCGAGGCCGGGGCCAACCTCTCCGTCACGATCTGCTGCCGCGCCAACGACGCGGGCGAGCTGGTCGAGTCGACGCAGTCCATCACCTTGGCGAAGTCCGCGGAACTCGGCCTGCCGACGATGGGCGTGACCTGGGAGCAGCACTACGACTACGGCGACGCCCTGGCCAACGTCACGTTCGACCTCGGCCCCGCCGTGACGGGCGACGGCGGCGGGCTGGCGCTGGCCCTGGCGCTGTACGACCAGCTCGTGCCGGAGGACCTGACCGGCGGCCAGACCGTGGCCGCGGCCGGGACCCTCGCCCTGACGGACCAGACGCCCGCGTCGGCCGGGGACGCGCCGGCCGCGACCGTCGAGGCGGCCGACGGCATCCGCCAGCAGGCCGTGACGGCGGCGGAACAGGGCGCCACCTTGTTCCTCATCCCGCGGGCCAACTGCCCCGACGTGGCGGACCTCAACGTCGGTCTGCGGATCGTGCCCGTGTCGACGTTCACGGAGGCGGCGCGGCTGCTGGCCGGGCTGGCCGACGGCGCCGACGTCGCCGCCCCGGCGTGCGGCTAGACCGCGCGAAACCGGTCCGGCCCCGTAGACTGGGCCAACGCATCGCGGCAGGAAGGACATCGTGCCCCCAACTCAGGTATCGACCGAGGCGCCCCACTCCGGGCGGGCCCGGGCCCTCATCCCCACCATCCTCATCGTCATCGCCCTCGCCTGGCTGTACGGCATCTTCACGGGCATCTGGACCGACCACCTCTGGTTCCAGGCCCTCGGCTTCCACGGCGTGTTCGCGACCCAGCTCGTCACCAAGGTCGGGCTGGCCGTCGCGTTCGGCCTGCTGATGGGCGGGATCATCGGCGTCACCGTCTGGCTGGTCCTCAAGCTCCAGCCGACCGCCCCCCGGTCCCGGGCCGCCGAGGCCTACGGCGGCCTGCTGCGCCGCCACCGCAAGGCGGCCGTGCTCGTGCCCGCGGTCGTGTTCGCCATCTTCGGCGGGCTGTCCGGCGCCGGCCAGGTCACGACGTACCTGGCGTGGGCCCACCAGACCGAGTTCGGCCAGGTCGACGCCCGCTTCGGCCTCGACCTCAGCTTCTACATGTTCGACTACCCGTGGTACCGGGCGATCGTGTCGTTCCTGCTCGTCGGCCTCGGCATGGCGGCGGTCGGGGCGGCGTTCGGCCACTTCGCCCTCGGGACGCTGGCGGCGCCGGGCCGCGGCCAGAAGCGCGTGACGTCGCCGTCGGCGCACCGCCACGTGGCGGTCACGCTGGCCCTGTTCTTCGTCGTCTACGGCCTCAGCAAGTTCCTCGACCGCTACGGCCAGCTCCTGGCGTCGGGCGACCTGTTCGACGGCCTGACGTACACGGGCGACAAGGCCCAGATCGGCGCCAACCTGATCATGGCCGTCGTGTCGGGGCTGACCGCCGCGCTGTTCCTCTACGCCTGCGTCCGGACCGGCTGGCTCGTGCCGATCACATCGGTCGTCCTCATGGTCGTGACCTCCATCATCGTCGGCATGATCTACCCGGCGGCCGTCCAGGCGTTCAAGGTCAACCCGAACCAGAACGACTCCCAGGCGCCGTACATCCAGATGAACATCGACGCCACCCTCGACGCCTACGGGCTCGAGGACATGGAGATCGCCGACTACTCGGCCACGACGACGGCGGCCGCCGGTCAGTTGAAGGAGGACGCCGAGGCGCTGCCCGGCATCCGGCTGATCGACCCGGTCATCGTCAAGCAGACGTACACGCAGCGCCAGCAGATCCGCGGCTTCTACACGGTCAACTCGCCCCTCGACGTCGACCGCTACGTCATCGACGGCAAGGAGACGGACGTCGTCATCGCCGCCCGCGAGATCGACCACTCCCTGCTCGACACGCAGGACTGGAACAACCTCCACACGGTCTACACGCACGGCTACGGCCTCATCGCCGCCTACGGCAACCGGCGCCAGGACTCCGGCGACCCCGACTGGCTGGCCTACAACATCCCGACGCAGGGCGAGCTCGTCCCCGAGGAGCCCCGGATCTACTTCGGCGAGTACACGGACACGTACGCGATCGTGGGCCGGGCCGAGGGCGAAGCCCCGATCGAGTTCGACATGCCCGAGGGCGACGCCAAGAACGTCTACGAGGGGACGCTCGGCGTGTCGATCGGCAACTTGTTCAACCGGGTCCTGTACGCGACGAAGTTCGCCAGCCTCAACCTCCTGCTGTCCGACCGCGTCAACGCCAACTCCCAGATCCTCTATGACCGCGAGCCGCAGGAGCGCGTCGAGGAGGTCGCCCCGTGGCTGACCGTCGACTCCGACGTCTACCCGGCGCTGGTCGACGGGCGCATCCTCTGGATCGTGGACGCCTACACGACGAGCCAGTACTACCCGAACTCCCAGCGGACGTCGATCTCCGAGGCCGTGGCCGACACGCGGACGTCGGGGACGTCGATCGCCGGGCTCCGGCCGTCCGACGAGGTCAACTACATCCGCAACTCGGTCAAGGCGACGGTCGACGCGTACACGGGCGAGGTCACGCTGTACGCCTGGGACGAGACCGATCCCTTGCTCCAGACGTGGGAGAAGGTGTTCCCGGGGACCGTGACGCCGAAGTCGGAGATTTCCGACGAGCTGATGGCCCACCTGCGCTATCCCTCGGACCTGTTCAAGATCCAGCGTCAGATCATCACGTGGTACCACGTGACCGACCCGCACTCCTGGTTCGAGGAGCGCAACCGCTGGGAGATTCCGACCGACCCGACCCAGTCGAGCTCGTCGCTCAAGGAGCCGGCCTACTACCTGTCGATCCGCTGGCCCGAGGTGACGGCCGCCGACGGGACGGACGTGGCGGCCGACGCCAAGCCCCAGTTCTCGCTGACGACCGTGCTGACGCCGTACAACCGCCAGAACCTGGCGGCCTACGTGTCGGTCGTGGCCGAGGCGACGAGCCCGGACTACGGCCGCATCCGGGTCTTGCAGTTGTCGGAGCAGCAGGCGATCGAGGGCCCGGCCAACGCGTTCAACTCGATGACCCAGGACACGGCCGTGGCCGACGCGCTGCTGCGCTATCGCCAGGCCGGCTCCGGGACGGACATCAAGTACGGCAACCTGCTGACGATCCCGCTGGGCGGCGGCCTGCTGTACGTCGAGCCGATCTACACGCAGCAGCAGAACGAGGGCACGTTCCCGATCCTGAGCTTCGTCGTCGTGCGCTTCGGCACGCACACGGGCATCGCGTCGACCCTGCAGGAGGCGCTCGACCAGATCTTCTCCGGCGACGCCGGGGCGGACACGGGCGAGAACGCGCCGCCGCCGGAGTCATCGGCCACTCCAGGGGTGACGCCGAGCGCGGCCCCGTCGGCGGCCGCCAGTCCCGCGGCGACGGCCGCGCCCGCCACGTCGGCGCCGGCGGCCCCGTCGGACGTGCCGACGGACGCGGCGGAACGCGAGGCCTACGTCAAGGCGCAGCTCGAGGAGGCCGAAACCCAGTTCACGGCGGCCGAAACCGCGCTGCAAGCAGGCGACCTGGGCGCCTACCAGCAGGCCAACGACAAGGCACAAGAGGCGATCCAGAAAGCACTGGAAGCCATGGGCTGACCGGCCCCCCGGGTCTACAGCTCCGGGATGGGCTCCGGGTCCAGGGCCAGGGGGCCTGATAGTTCGTCGGCGTTGCCCAGGATGACCAGGTTGGGGGTCTTTGTGGCCACCACCTCGGCCCACGCTGCCGTGGCCTCGTCCGGGGTCACGGCGGCCAGGGCTTGCAGGGATTGGTCGGCCGCTTCATGGGGCAGGCCGTGGGCCGCCAGGGCGCCGGCGTGGCCGGCCACCGCGTCGGCGGTCGAGAAGTTGAGCGGCGCGACGCCGACGAGGAAGCCGATGGCGTCGCTGACCTCCGTCGCCGTGAACGGAGTCGAGGCGGACGTGATGGCCCGCGCCTCCTCGATCACGGCCGCGGCGTTGGCCGTCTGGGTCGCCGTCGCCAGCGTGGTGAGGCCGCCGTGGCGGAAGGACCGGTTGCCGACGGAGACGTCGTAGGTCCAGCCCTTCTCCTCGCGCAGCTTCTGGTTGAGGCGGCTGGAGAACCCGCCGCCCATCGCCGTCAGCGCGACCTGGAACGCCGCCCAGCGCGGGTCGGAGCGGTCGAGGCCGAACCAGCCGAGGCGGATGTCCGCCTGGACGGCGCCGGGCCGGTGGACCAGGCGGGAGCGGGGCGCCGCGGCCACGGGGGCCTCGTCGGCCACGGCCGGGCCGGCCGGCGCCCAGGCGCCGAAGGCCCGCTCGACGGCGGCAGCGACGTCGACGCCGGAGAGGTCGCCCGCGATCACGAGAGTGGCCCCCGCCGGCCCGTAGTGGGCGGCGTGGAACGCCCGGACGGCCGCCGCGTCGACGGCCGCCACGGTAGCGCGGCTGCCGCCGACGGGCCGGGCCGAGCGCTGGCCGGGGGCGAGGATGGTCTCGCGGATGAGCCACGCCGCCAGCCGCCGGGCGGCCGCGCGCGTCTGGTCGATCTCGGCCAGCCGGTTGGCGACGAGCCGCTCGACGTCCGCGTCGGCGAACTCCGGCGCCGTCACGCCCTCCGCGAACAGGGCCAGTCCGGGCTCGAACCACTGGGCCGGGACCTCGAGCGACGCCAGCGTGGCCGACGCCATGGCCCAGCCCGAGTACTGCGCGCCGACCGCTTCCAGGGCGGCGGCGAAGGCCGGGCCGGGGTGGGCCGGGGTGCCCTCGTCCAAGCCGCGCGCCGCGATCGTGGCGACACCCTCGGCCGCGGCCGGCTCGGCGGTCAGCGGCACGTCGACGAGCAGGTCCGCCGCCACGACGTATTGCCCGGGCAGGTGGTAGCTCCAGATGGTCAGGCCATTGGGGAGATGGGCGACGGCCGGGCTGGGGAAGTGCCAGCCGGAGACGAGGGCGGCCGCGGGGCGGGGCGGGCTGGTCGGGGTCACTGGGCCTCCTTCTCGAACACGAGCGTGGCCCGTTGGGCGGGGTCGAGCCAGTCCCGGGCGGCCGCCTGGACCGCCGCGGCGTCGATCTCGGCCAGCTCCGCCAGCCACGTGTTGACGCGGCCGGGGTCGTCAAAGTTCAGCGTCGCCTCGGAGAAGGCGTCGGCCCGCGTGTCGAGCCCGGCCAGCGCCGACAGCCAGTCGCGCGTCGCCCGGGCCACCGCCCGCTGGAGTTCCGCCTCGGCCGGGCCCTCGTCCAGGAAGCCCTGCCACGCCGTGACCAGCGCCTCCTCCAGCGCCGCGGGAGTGACGCCGTCGCGGGCCGTGGCGTAGGCCACGGCGACGGAGTTGCCGCGCGCCAACTCGAGGTCGGTCGTGCCGACCGAGTCGGCCAGCCCGGGCCGCACGAGCGCCTCGTAGAGGCGCGCGGTCAGCCCGTCGCCGAGGACCGACAGCGCCAGGCCGAGCGCCTCCGCCACGGTCCCGCCGACCGGCGGCACCCGCCAGGCGCAATAGACCGCGTGCTGCGGCACGGCCCGCGTCACGGTCTGGCGGGGCAACCCGGCCAGCGGCGGCAGCGGCGCCACGTCGGGCCGGGGCGGCGCGGGCGTCGCCGGGAGCCCGCCGAAGTACGTCTCCGCCAGCGCCCGGCCCTCGTCGGCCGTGACGGCCCCGGCCAGCGTCAAGACCGCGTTGGCGGGCCGGTAGTAGGTCTGGAAGAAGTCGTGGACGTCCGCCACGGACGCCGCGTCGAGGTCGGCCATCGACCCGATCGGCAGGTGGCCGTAGGGGTGGTCCGGGCCGAAGACGAGGCCGACCAAGAACTGGAAGGCGTCGCCGTACGGCACGTTGTCGTAGCGCTGGCGCTTCTCCTCCTTGACGACCTCCCGCTCCGTGTCGAGCGTGGCCTGGTCGATGGCGTCGAGCAGCGAGCCGAGCCGGTCCGCCTCGTACCACAGCGCCAGCTCCGCCACCCCGGCCGGCACGGTCTCGAAGTAGTTGGTCCGGTCGAAGCTCGTCGTCGCGTTGACCTCGCCGCCGAGCGCCTGGAGGGCGGCCAGATGCTCGCCCGCGCGGACGTGGGCGGAGCCGGAGAACATCAGGTGCTCGAACAGGTGGGCGAAGCCCGTCCGGCCCGCCACCTCGTGGGCCGAGCCGACGTCGTACCACAGGTTGACGGCGACGACGGGCGTCCAGGGGTCGGGGTTGACGACGACGCGGAGGCCGTTGGCGAGGGTATGGCGGTGGAGCTCATAGGTGAGAGGACGCGGTTTCATCGGGGCTACCTTAGAGGATTCCGGCGCGAGGTAGACTCGGTTGGGTTGACAAGGAGATTCATGACGTCCGCTGATCCCACTACCGATCCCCAGAAGCTGCCCAACCGGATGACCCCCTTCTCCGAGGCCTTCAAGGAGTTCATCCCCCAGGGCTGGGCCGACTACCCGCCCGCGCCGGCGCCGCTGCCGGCCAGCGCCTGGACGGAGGCGCGGCGGGCCAAGCTGCGCGAGCTGTTCCCGGGCGAGGCCCTGGTCCTCCCGGCCGGGCCGTACCGGGTCCGCTCGAACGACTGCGACTACCGCTTCCGGCCCCATTCCGCGTTCGCCCACCTGTCCGGCCTCGGGACCGACCTGGAGCCCGACGCGGTCCTGGTCATCGGCCCCGACGACACGGTCCTCTACTTCCACCCCCGCGTGCCCCGTACTGATCCCGAGTTCTACACGTCGTCCCGCTACGGCGAGATGTGGGTCGGGACGCGCCCCTCGCTGGACGAGATGGCCGCGCTGACCCAGCTCGACTGCCGCCCGATCGAGGCACTCAAGGCCGACCTGGCCCGGGTCGGCGCGCCGCCGCTGCGCGTCCTGCGGGACGCCGACCCGGCCGTCACGGCGCTGGTCGACGTCCTGCGTGACGGGCCCGCCGAGGACAAGGACCGCGAGCTGGCGGTAGCCGTCTCGGAGATGCGGCTGGTCAAGGACGCCTTCGAGGTGGCCCAGATGGAGGCCGCCGTGGCCGCCACCAAGGTCGGCTTCGACGCCGTCATCGCCGACCTGCCCGAGGCCGTCCGGCGCGGCCGGGGCGAGCGCTGGGTCGAGGGCATCTTCGGGCTCCACGCCCGCCACCTCGGCAACGCCGTCGGCTACGACACGATCGCCGCGGGCGGCGACCACGCCAACACGCTCCACTGGATCCGCAACGACGGCGACCTCAAGCCCGGCGACCTGCTCCTGCTCGACGCCGGCGTCGAGGTCGACACGCTCTACACGGCCGACGTCACGCGGACCCTCCCGGTCGGCGGCCGGTTCAGCCCGGCCCAGCGCGAGGTGTATCTCGCGGTCCTGGAGGCGCAGCAGGCGGGGATCGACGCGGCCCGGCCCGGCGCCACGCACAAGGACATCCACCAGGCCGCCATCCGGGTCGTCGCCCGCCACCTGGAGGAGTGGGGCTGCCTGCCTGTCTCCGCAGAGGAGGCCGTCGGCGAGGACGGCGGCCAGTTCCGCCGCTGGATGGTCCACGGGACCTCCCACCACCTCGGCATCGACGTCCACGACTGCGCCCAGGCCCGCAACGAGCACTACCGCGAGGGCACGCTGGAGCCCGGCATGATCGTGACCGTCGAGCCCGGCATCTACTTCAAGGCGACCGACGAGCTGGCGCCCGAGCGGTTCCGCGGCATCGGCGTCCGGATCGAGGACGACGTCCTCATCACGGAATCCGGCAACCGGCTGCTGACGGCCGCCTTCCCGCGTGACCCCGACGCCGTCGAGGCGTGGATCGCGGCGGTCCAAGGGGCCTAAGCCGGCCCCGCGGCCTGGTTGAATGCCCAGGTCCGCTGGAAGCGCTTGCACGCCTGTGCGTTTTTCTCGGCGCTGCTCCTTGACAGCCCCCAAAATGCCTAGTGTCTGGCCTGTTGACCTCCGCAACGTCCTCAACTCCGAAAGTCCTTGAGCCAAGGAGGCTCTCGTGTCCGCGTCATCCCAGGCCGACTATCTGACCACGTCCAAGAACCACCCCGCCGTCGCCGTCGTCAACCGCCGCCCCGTCTCCCGCAAAGCCAAGATCGGCTTCGGCGCCATCGGGCTCATCACGGCCACGGCGTGGGCGCTCATCGCGTTCGCGCGCGGCGAGCACGTCAACGGCGCCTACTTCGTCATCGCGGCGGTCGGCACCTACACGATCGCGTTCCGCTTCTACGCCAAGCTGATCGAGGCCAAGATCGTCCGGCCGAAGAACGACCGGGCCACGCCCGCCGAGCTGTACGAGAACGGCCGCGACTTCCAGCCGACGGACCGGCGCGTCCTGTTCGGCCACCATTTCGCCGCCATCGCCGGCGCCGGACCCCTGGTCGGCCCGGTCCTGGCCACCCAGATGGGCTACCTGCCCTCCGTCATCTGGATCATCATCGGCTGCGTCCTGGCGGGTTCGGTCCAGGACTACATGGTCCTGTGGCTGTCGAACCGGCGGAAGGGCCGCTCGCTCGGCCAGATGATCCGCGACGAGATGGGCACGGTCGGCGGCCTGTTCGGCATCATCGGGATCCTCGTCATCATGATCATCCTGATCGCGGTCCTCGGCATCGTCATCATCGGCGCCCTGGCTTCGTCGCCGTGGGGCGTGTTCTCGATCGCCTGCACGATCCCGATCGCCTTGTTCATGGGCCTGTACCTCCGCTTCATCCGGCCCGGCAAGGTCGGCGAAACGTCGGTCATCGGCGTCGTCCTCCTGCTCTTCGCCGTCGTCGCGGGCCGCTGGATCGCCGAGTCGCCGACCCTGTCCGACGTCTTCACCCTGACCCCGGTCCAGCTCGCCTGGGCGCTCATCCTCTACGGGGCGGCCGCCGCCATCCTGCCGGTCTGGCTCCTGCTCGCCCCGCGTGACTACCTGTCCACGTTCATGAAGGTCGGCACGATCGCCGTCCTGGCCGTCGGCGTCGTCATCGCGCTGCCGCAGGTCAACGCGCCCGCGCTCTCCATGTGGGGCAACGGCACGGCCACGATCCCCGCCCCGGTCTTCGCCGGCAAGCTGTTCCCGTTCCTCTTCATCACGATCGCCTGCGGCGCCCTCTCGGGGTTCCACTCCCTCATCAGCTCGGGCACGACGCCCAAACTGGTGGAGAAGGAAACCCAGATGCGCGTCATCGGCTACGGCGGCATGATGATCGAATCGTTCGTCGCCGTCATGGCGCTCGTCACGGCCATCTCGCTCGACCAGCACCTCTACTTCGCGATGAACGCCCCAGCGGCCCTGACGGGCGGGGCGGCGGACACGGCGGCCCAGTGGGTCACGAGCATCGGGCTCGGCGGGACGTGGGACGCCGACCCGACGGGCCTCGCCGCCTACCTCGACGCGGCCGCCAAGTCGGTCGACGAGACCTCGATCATCTCGCGGACGGGCGGCGCGCCGACCCTCGCGTTCGGCATGGCCGAGATCCTGTCGTTCATGGGCGGCGACGCCATGAAGGGCTTCTGGTACCACTTCGCGGTCATGTTCGAGGCCCTGTTCATCCTGACGACGATCGACGCCGGCACGCGGGTCTGCCGCTTCATGCTGTCCGACGCCCTGGGCAACCTGCCGATCCGGGGCATGCGGCGGTTCAAGGACCCGTCGTGGAACATCGGCGCGTGGCTGTGCACCCTGCTCTGTGTGGCCGGCTGGGGCTCGATCCTATTGATGGGCGTGACCGACCCGCTGGGCGGCATCTACACGCTGTACCCGCTGTTCGGCATCTCCAACCAGCTCCTCGCCGCCATGGCCCTCACGCTCGTGACGACGGTCGTCATCAAGAAGGGCTACCTCAAGTGGGCGTGGATCCCGGCGATCGGCCTCTTGTGGGACCTCGTCGTCACGATGACCGCCAGCGTCTACAAGATCTTCTCCGGTCAGCAGTCGATCGGCTACTGGGCCCAGCACGTCTGCTACGTCAAGACGAAGGCCGCCGCGCTCCAAGGCGCCGGGGCCGAGGGCCTGACTGTGACGCAGAACGCGGCCGGGGCGGACGTGTTCGCCTGGCAGGGCGAGGGCATGGGCGCCTGCAGCGTGTCGGGGACCATGGACAACCTCAACGCCGTCATCCGCAACACGGCCATCCAGGAGATCATGTCGGTCGTCTTCGCGGTCTGCGTCCTCGTCGTCTTCGTCGTCGGCGTCGTCGTCTCGGTCAAGGCCATCCGGGCGGGCGGCCTGCCCGTCACCGAGGAGCCCGACCAGCCATCCCACTACTTCGCGCCGGCCGGCCTGTTCTCGACCAAGGAGGAGAAGGCGCTGGCGGCCGAATGGGCGGCCTACAAGGCGGCACACGGCGAGGGGCCGGAGACCTTCGAGGAGTCCCTGCTGGAACTGGCCGAGGGCATACCCGACGAGATGGGGCCGTTGGAGTAGGGAGTTCGGCGGTGTCGCTGTCGGCGATCGTGGGACGGGCGTCACGGGCGTGGCGGGCCGTGGTCTGGTACGCCCAGTCCGTCCTGGGCGAGCACGACTACGACGCCTACGTCGCCCACCTGCGCCGCCATCACCCGGACCAACCCGTGCCGACCGTCCGGGAGTACTGGCGGGAGCGCTACGCTCGGGAGTCACGCGAACCAGCGGCGCGCTGCTGCTGAGGAGGTGACATGCCCAGAGCCCGGTTGGCCGCGCCGGCCGCGGCCGGCTTCGAGCTGGCCCTCGACCGCGTCCTGGCCCGGCTGGGCGTGCCGGCGGCGTTCCCGGCCGACGTCGAGGCGGAAGCCGAGGCGGCGGCGCGGCGGCGGCCGCCCGAGCTGCCGGACCGCACGGACCTGCCGTTCATCAGCCTCGACCCGCCCGGCTCACGCGACATCGACCAACTGCTGTACCTCGTGACCCGCGGCTCCGGCTACCGGCTGTACTACGCGATCGCGTACCTGCCGTGGGTCGTCGCCCCGGGCGGGGCCGTCGACGCGGAGGCGCGGCGGCGCGGCCAGACGCTCTACCCGCCGGGGCGGCGCGTGCCGCTGCACCCGCCCGTGCTGAGCGAGGGGGCGGCGTCGCTGCTGGCGGACGGGGTGGCGCGGCCGGCGGCCGTGTGGCAGATCGACCTGGACGACGCCGGGGCCGTCACGGGCGCGTCGGTCGAGCGGGCCCTCGTCCGCAACCGGGCCCAGCTCGCCTACGGCGAACCCCACGAGCAGATGGCGCTGGTCGAAGTGGTCGGCAAGCTGCGGCAGGCGCAGGAGGCGGCCCGGGGCGGGGTCAGCCTCAATGTGCCGGAGCAGACGGCCGAGCCGACGGCCGACGGCTGGCGGCTGGCCTTCCGGCGGCCGGCCGCCGTCGAGCTCTGGAACGCGCAACTGTCCTTGCTGACCGGGAGCGTGGCGGCGCGGCTCATGCTCGACGCGGGCGTCGGCCTCCTGCGGACCCTGCCCCCGGCGGAGCCCGCGGCCGTCGACCGGCTGCGCCGGACCGCCAAGGCCCTCCACATCCCCTGGCCCAAGACGGCGGGCTACCCCGAGTTCGTCCGCTCGCTCGACCCCGCCGCGCCCCACGGCCTGGCCATGCTCAACGCCTGCCGGCGGCTGTTCCGCGGCTCGGGCTACCGACTGGTCAGCGAGGTCGCGGGCGACCCTGAGGCCCAGGTCCACGCGGCGGTCGCGCTGCCGTACGCCCACGTCACGGCCCCGCTGCGCCGCCTGGTCGACCGGTTCACGACGGAGGTCTGCCTGGCGGTCACGGCGGGGGCGGCCGTGCCGGACTGGGTCCTGGCCGGGCTGCCCGAGCTGCCGCCGATCATGGCCGAGTCGACGGCGCAGGGTTCCCAGGTCGAGGCGGCGGCGATCAACCTGCTGGAGGCGTTCGTCCTCCAGGACCGGGTCGGCGACGAATTCGAGGCCGTCGTGACCGGCTACCGCGACAAGACCCATGTGACGATCCAGGTAGCGGACCCGGCCATCGAAGCCAGCGTGGAAGGGCGCCTGGACCTCGGCGCGACCATCCAGGTCCGCCTGGTCGAGGCGAACACGGCGGCCGGCACGGTCCGTTTCGCCGTCTAGCCCGGCCAGAGGTGGCGCGGCCCCGCTCCGGCAGGCGGCCAGGCGCGGAGCGGGGCCGCGGGCTCACACCGTCAGGATGGCAGAACTGTCATCCCGACGACAAGACGGAGGAGGGGCAATGCCGGCGGCCACTGGAAGGACTGTCTCCGCTCGTCAAGTTCGGGTCGCGCCCCGTCGAGAGGTCGCCAGCAGGACGGCGATGGCGAGGAGCAAGATGCCGGTGACGATCACGCTGCCCTCGAGTCCGTACGCACCACCGGCGATCAGGCTGTTGGCATCGCTGTTGAGCGCGTAGGTGAAGACGCTGGCGTTGCCTGTGGCGGCGCTGTCGAGCGTGAATCCGAACACGTTGTTCTCGCAGAAGTTCCACGCGCCGTGCAGCGCGCCGAGGAACCAGAGGTTGTGATGCCGGATGAACACGATGCTGGCGAACACACCGAACAGAGTGAGGTTGGCGAACGTCAGGAGCGAGACCGTCCCACCCAGGACATGGAGCAGGGCGAAAGCCACGGAACTCACGATGACAGCAGGCACGAGCTTGTGGCCCCGGGCGAGGGCGGTCAGGAAGTAGGCGCGAAACGCCAGTTCCTCGCTCAGGCCTTGGGCCAGAAACGCCACCCAGAAGAGGCCTACGAACACCCAGTCCGTAGCGGCGGACGCCGCCGGCTGTGCCACCCCGGCGGCGATCCAGACCAGTGCGACCGCCGTGATGATGGCGGCGCCGCTGGCGTAGCCGACGGCCGCGTTGGCGGCCAGGCGCCTCTTGTGGAGGCCAAGCATGTCAAGGGTCATCGACTCCTTGCGCAGGCAGCGGCGGAGGTAGAAGGGGATGGTGAGCCCCGCCGCGACCTGGAACAGCAGGTTGCCCACCGGGGTGATCAGCACATGCGACATGGCCTCGAAGGCGGCGCCGAAATCGGTGCCCATGAGCTTGAAGAAGGCGAGCAGGCCCCCGGAGTAGACGAACTGGACGGCGGCGTACAGGGCCAGGTACATGAAAGCAACGCGCAGGAGGAAGAAGGATCGGAAGAACACCCAGATCTCGCGCAGCCATGACCTGCCGGGTGCCGCCGCCCGTGCTTCAGCAAACGAGCCTTGAGTTGGGCCCATGATGACCGCCTCCTTGGCCCATGCTACTGATCAGTCTGCCGGATTGAGAGTAGGGGAAGGCGTCGTAGCGGTCGCGGATGGTGATGTGTTCGCACATGCGGTCGGGGATGTCGTAGGCGTCGATGACGATGTCGCGGTAGCCGGTGTGGATGGCAGGGGGTTTGGGGCGGCCAGGGGTTGGCCCAGGCGAGGCGGAGGTGTCTGATGCCGCGGCCTTGGCGACGAAGGAGCCCGGGCGGCGGCGTCAGATACCTCGGCCGGTGGGGGTTGTGTGTGGGGTCGGCCGCGGTATCAGGTGCCGCCGCCTGGGCTCGTTCCTCGCCAGGGCGGCGGCGCCTGACACCTCGGCCTAGGCCGGGGAGCCTGACAGCGTCGTGCCGTGGGGTGACCGGGACTTCTCCCTCATGTCAAGACACATTGTCATCCCGGCGAAAGCCGGGATCTTTCCTGCGGCGGTCGACCACCCGGGTGCAATTCTGGGCCTGGTGGTATGTCTCGCTGCCCGGAAAGATCCCGGCTTTCGCCGGGATGACAAGGGACTTGGGGCGGCCAGAGGTTGGCCCAGTCAAGGCCGAGGTGTCTGACACCTCGGCCGGGGCTGGGCTCCCGGGCATGGCCATGGTTCGGTCGGCGGCCGCGGTCGAGGGCACGACCGTGACGGACTTCACTGCGACGGCGGCAGTCGCCCGCGCCGGCGAGACCCAGGGCGACCAACTCCGCGTCGTTCTGACGCCGGCGGCGTGGGACGCCTTTGCCGCGGCCCTGGACAACCCGGTCCCCACCCCGCGGCTGGATCGGTTGCGCCGCGAACCGTCGGTTTTCGACCGCTGACCCGTGATGACCGCCTCTCGGACACCTCTTAGGCCCTGTGGTCAGTGTCGTGTGAGCTTGTTTGACTTGGTCCGGTTGCAGCGCCAGCACAAGGTCTGAAGATTGTGCGGCGTGGTGCGACCGCCGCGTGAGACCGGGATGATGTGATCCACCTCGAGCAGCAGGTGGGGCTCCGCGGCGAGCGATACGCCACAGTAGCGGCAGGTATAGCCGTCACGCTTCTTGATGGCTTCCCGCAGCCCGGCCGTCATGAGGGCGCGCTGGCCTGCGGCGCTTTCTTGGAAGCGCATCTGCCTGCATAGTTCATTGGCGAGGGCGTCGATGGTTGGCGTGTCCAGCCACACGCGCGCCCGCTGCGAACTGTTGCCCCCCGCGCTGACGTATTCGAACACGTACACCGGATATGGCACGGCGATCGGCGACACGTAGACGCCCGCCCGGTCCATGAACTCGTCGCGGTAATGCTTCAGGATGAACCGAGGCGGGCGGAAGGATCGCGCAATGCTGACCTCGCGGCTATGGAGGTTGCCCATGGCATTCTCTAAGCGGGCAATGTTTTCACCCAATTGTTCCACCGCCCCCAGCGTTGGCTCGTCGGCCCTGATATCGAAGTACTTCATCAAGTACTTGAGGGGTTCAGCGCTGGCCCGCCGCACGATCTGCAAGGAGCAGTTGTGGACGTTGGGAGCCTGGTAGTTCGGGCGGTTCCGGTCCCGCCGATAGTTCCAGCGGCTGGTGTTCTCGAACGAGGATAGGTGTGCCCTATCGCCGGATGACGACCGGCCCAACTGGTACGAGCCCCATCTGCGCAGCTCTTCGGCGTAGTAGGCGATCTCGTTGTGCTCGGCGACGACTGCGGCCAACGCGGCTTTGTGGGCGCGGAACTCCTGGCTGGCGAAGTACCGCGCCTTGAGAATGCGCCTGATGACGAACCTGATGACGAAGAAGGACAGGACGGCCAGCGCGGTCACAACTGCGGCCGCCACCACACGGATCAACAGAGTCTGCATGTTGTTCGCCTCTCCTCATGTTTTTCCACGGGGCCATGGCGGCAGCGGAGTCTCGCAGCCCGACGGACGTGTCGCCGCCCCGCCGTCAACCTGAACCCAAGAATCATAACGATCATGAGTCCTCGCAGAAGGGGTGGGTCGCCGCCCGGCTCACTACGCCATCACCGGGGGCCCTGCCGCGTGTTCCTCGCCAAGGCCGGGGAGCCTGACACCTCAGCCTGAGCCAGACCAGGGGTCGGGGGAGGCCAGGGGGTCGGGCGACAGGCCGGGGGTCGGGCACTGTAGCTACGGAGCGACGAACGAGCGATTCCACGGGGCCTGACAGCGTGGTGGCGTGGGGTGACCGGGACTTCTCCCTCATGTCAAGACACATTGTCATCCCGGCGAAAGCCGGGATCTTTCCTGGGGCGGTCGACCACCCGGGTGCAAGTCTGGGCGTGGTGGTCTGTCTGGCTGGCCCGAAAGATCCCGGCTTTCGCCGGGATGACAAGGGGTTTGGGGTGGCCGGCGGTGAGACCAGGCGAGGCGGAGGTGTCTGACGCCGCGGCCTTGGCGACGAAGGAGCCCGGGCGGCGGCGTCAGATACCTCGGCCGGTGGGGGTTGTGTGGGGTCGGCCGCGGTATCAGGTTCCCCGGCCTGGTCCTGCGACTCCGGCGCTGGCGCGCCTCCGCGCAGGATGACGTGTTCCTCGCCAGGTCCGGGGAGCCTGACACCACGGCCTGACGGGGAGCCCGTGGGCGCGGCCTCAGGGCATGCGGACCAGGATGCGCTCGCATTCGGTGCAGCGCAGGACTTCGTCCGGGGGGGCGGCGACGTAGCGGTTGTAGTCGGCCGTGGTCGCTTCCAGGCCGCAGGCCGTACAGCGGCGGCCCTGGAGTTCGGCCGCGCC